>JADGRP010000109.1 GCA_017880805.1 Burkholderiales bacterium | reverse complement strand
CATGGCGCGCGACCGCTTCGCCCGGCGAGGGCGGCAATCCCGACAATCAGCACCAACAAGCCGGCCCAATGATGGTTGTACTCCGACCACGCGACGTCCTGCGCATTGCGCGGCGGCAATTCACCGGCGCCCGGCAGAAAAGCTTGCGCGCGGGTCGAGTCTTGTCCCCGTCGCCACTCGTCGTCGAGCCGCGCCTGCAACGCGGGAATGGCGAGCGCCGCATGCTCCGGGCTTTCCAGCCGCGGCAGGGTCGGCGTCATTCGCTCCTGGAGCTCGGAGAGCGACACACGATCCGCGACCAGATCGGCCGCGGGCGGCATCGACGTGATCGAAGCAGCGGCCATAAGGACCGCGAAACCGATACCCATTTCCACTTCGACGAAACGACGCACCCGCGCGAGGCGTGTGGGATCGTCGGCGAACCGGCGCACAGCTCGAAAGTTCGTGAAACCGAGGAGCAGCATCATGCCGAACAGGATGCTCTTTGTCGCCGCCATGGCTCCGTACACCGTCCCGTAGATCCCATCGATCGACCCGATAAAGCGTATCGCGAATACTGCCGCGCCGGCCATGATCAGCGCGACCCCGGCGATCGACAACGCGGAGTAGCGGCGTCCGATCCACGACAGCGTTTCGGGTGCCCGGACACGGCCAAGCGCCGCGCGAAAGCACGGCAAGCCACCCAGCCAGATCGCGGCCCCAAGCTCGTGAGCGCCGGTAGCAACCATCATCAGCGCCGAATCGTCGAGCCTTGCGGCAGCGTGACTGCTGCCGACTGCTGCGCACAGAACCAATGTGCCGAGTAAGCCGATCGCGAGTCGCGTTGTGCCGTCGCTGACCGGCCGCAGCGAGACAAGCAAGCAGATCCCTCCGGCGGCGAGAGCCTTTAGCGCGCCCTCGATCACGAAGGCGGCTCCGGCAACGTCTTCCCACGGCGCGTGCAGCGTAGCGGCAAGCACCGTTGCGTTGAGCAGCGTGCCGGCAAGGACTGCAATGATGGTTGCGACAGCAGAAGCGACGATTGCGTAGCGCGTTGCTGCCTGGATGACGGAAACTTCATCTCCTGCGCGTCGAGCGACCGGTACCGCGACAAACAGCGCGAAGCTAACGCTGCCGAGCAAGACCGTCTGCGCGACGAGATCGACGCCGTGCAATATGACACTCAAGAACCCGAAAATATCGAACAGAGTGCTCAATGACTGTGAATGCCGGCAGCGTCGCGCACGAAAAAGGGTATGTCGCCCCGGGTGATGTGGCCGTCGCGGGAAAGAACCTGCCAGCGCAACTTCCACGCGCCGTTGACCGTTGCCTCCGCGCGCCCGGCGAGCACTCCCGGCCCGGCATCCGTCAGTGTAACGGAAGACTCGACGCCGTCCGGGCCATGCAACTTCAAGCTCGATCGCTGACGATCGATCGCGCTATTGAAGTCGAGCTTGATTTCCAACGTTCCTGCCGCGACCGTCGACTTCGCCGCAGGCTTCGCGGCGACAACGATGGCATGCGCGTGCGCGACGTCCGGGCGGAGCACTATGGTCGCGGCGAACACCCCCAGCAAGGCCGCCACGGCATGCGCACGCTTCGTGGACCCAATCGAAGAACGGAAGTCGCGCACGGGGCAGCGTTCTGATTGTCTGACGTCGGTAGGGCTGGTCGGCATGATGCATGATCGGGCGGCGGTTTGCCACATATCTTGCGAGCACCTTACGGCGATCGCCGAGCACCGGTGGAAATCGGTCCTTCGTGCCGCTCGATTGCCGTGTCAGTATCGCGTCAGATTCGCAACGCGCCGTTCAGCGCAGCCCCCGCCTCGTCCGGTCTTGCGCAGCATCTCGAGCCAAAATGCCAGCTTGTTCGCGACCGCACAAACAGGCATTATTGCACCGGTGAATCGTGCCCAAACCCATTGGCGCAACAGGCGGGTCATGAACGAGATACTTGCGAATCTCAGATTGATGAGGAAACCGTCGTGCGCGTAATGCTTGCGCAACCGCGCGGTTTTTGCGCGGGCGTCATCCGTGCGATCGATATCGTCGAGCAGGCGCTGGAAAAATTCGGCACACCGGTCTACGTGCGACACGAGATCGTCCACAACCGTCACGTCGTCGAGAACCTTCGTACCAAGGGCGCGCGCTTCGTCGAAGATCTGTCCGAAGTCCCGAGCGGAGCCATCACCATTTTCAGCGCCCACGGCGTCGCGCGCACCGTCGAGGATGAAGCGCGGAAACGCGGCCTGCATGTGCTCGATGCAACCTGCCCGCTGGTGGCGAAGGTGCACGGCCAGGGCAATCGCTATTTCAACCAGGGCCGCATCGTGATTCTTGTCGGCCACGCGGGTCATCCGGAGGTCGAAGGGACGATGGGCCAGATTCCCGGGCAGGTTCGCCTGGTGCAGACCGAGGCCGACGTCGATTTGCTCGACATGCCCGTCGACACGCCCGTTGCCTACGTCACGCAGACGACACTTAGCGTTGACGACACGCGCACCGTTATCGCCGCGCTCGAGCGCCGCTTTACCGATATCGTCGGTCCCGACATCAACGACATCTGCTATGCAACGCAAAATCGGCAATCGGCGGTGCGCGAGCTCGCGAAGCTCGCCGATGTGATCCTGGTGGTTGGCGCGAAAAACAGCTCGAACTCCAACCGCCTGCGCGAAATAGGAATCGAGGCTGGTATTCCGAGCTACCTGATCGCCGACGGAAGCGAGCTCGATGCCGAATGGGTCCGGGACGCCGAGGTGGTCGGCATAACCGCCGGCGCCTCCGCACCCGAGGAGCTGGTCGACGACGTAATCGCCGCGCTGCGTCATCTCGGTCCGCTCGACGTGTCGGTGCTGCCCGGGCTCGAAGAGACCGTGGAATTTCGGCTTCCGGCGGAATTGCTGCATGCGCGGCGGGCAACGACCAGCGCCGCCTAAGCGGCCCTTTCTGCGCGGACACCCCTCGTGGCTATCCCCCTTCTTCAAATGGCGCGCATCGGCGCGTATACCCTCCGCCAGCAGCTTGCGCGGCGCCGGCGCTATCCGCTGGTGCTCATGCTCGAGCCTCTTTTCCGCTGCAATCTCGAGTGCGCCGGCTGCGGCAAGATCGACTATCCGACGGACATCCTGAACCAGCGGCTGTCGGTCGACCAATGTCTGGCCGCTGTCGACGAGTGCGGCGCGCCAGTGGTCTCCATCGCCGGCGGCGAGCCCCTGTTGCACAAGGAGATCGATGCGATCGTTGCGGGCATCGTGGCGCGCCGCAAGTTTGTCTACCTGTGCACGAACGCGCTGCTGATGCACAAGAAGCTCGCGCTGTTTCAGCCGAGCCCGTATTTCGTCTGGTCGGTGCACCTGGACGGCGATCGGGAGATGCATGACCGCTCGGTTTGCCAGGACGGCGTGTACGAGCGTGCGGTGGCGGCAATCCGCGCGGCAAAGGAAGCCGGTTTCAGGGTGAACATCAATTGCACGCTGTTCAACGACGCCGTTCCGGAGCGCGTGGCGGAGTTTTTCGACCACGTCGCGGCGCTCGGTGTCGACGGCATCACGGTATCGCCCGGATACGCGTACGAGCGAGCGCCGGACCAGGCGCACTTTCTGACTCGCACGCGCACCAAGCAGCTCTTCCGCGACGTATTCCGCCGCGGTCGCGGCGCCCGCGCCTGGTCGTTCAGCCAGTCGGGTCTTTTCCTGGACTTTCTGGCCGGCAATCAGGAGTACCGCTGCACGCCGTGGGGCAACCCGACACGCAACGTCTTCGGCTGGCAGCGTCCCTGCTATCTGCTGGGCGAGGGATACGCAGCGAGCTTTCGCGAGCTCATGGACGAAACCGATTGGGACGCGTATGGGACGGGCAACTACGAGAAGTGCGCCGACTGCATGGTCCACAGCGGATACGAAGCGACCGCGGTGCAGGACGCGGTCCGCCATCCGCTCAAGGCGCTTGTCGTCAGCCTGCGCGGCGTGCGGACGGACGGCGCGATGGCGCCGGAAATTCCGCTCGAACATCAACGGCCCGCACAATATGTCTTTTCAAGGCACGTCGAACAGAAACTGGTCGAAATCCGGGTGACCGAGGCGCGGGCCAAGGAGTCGACGCCCACGTGAGAGCGCACGGAACGCGGCGCTAGCATCGAGCGCGGTGCGCAACAGCAAAGGAAGCTGCCCGGGCGTTCGTGCAAGCGAGCGCAGCACCGCGCTGCCGCTGATGGTCCCGTCGGGCTTGAGAGACTGCGCCGCCGCTGCGGGAAGATTCCTGTGGGCCGGGTCGGCGACCACCCTGAACACCGCAAATGGCAATCCGTGTTCCGCGGCGATCCTCGCCGCGATGTGCGATTCGGTGTCGAGCGCCGCGGCTCCGCTGGCAAGGTGGAGCGCGCGCTTGTCGGCAGCATCGATGAGGGGCTCGTCGACGCCGGCGATGTCGGACGTCAATGCTCCGTGAAGCCGCTCCGCAAGGATGCGCGTCCACACCGGATCGCACCGCCAGTTCGCCGTTGAAGTCACGACGGCGCGCGCGACAATCCACCTGCCGGCCGCGACATCCTGCGCGAGCCCTCCGGCGATGCCGAAGCTGATGACGGCGCCGGCGCCTCGTGCGATCTCACGCTCGAGCGCAGCCGCAAGCTGCGCAGCGACGCCTCCACCCGTGATGGCGCGCACACCCGCGCCCGCGGCGATGCGCGCTTCGATCGCGAGCCCCGTGACCGCGATCACTGGCAGCGTGGCATTTCGGCCGACGCTCAACCGGGACCTCACATGCCGAGACGGATACCGCCGGCGCCGCTCAGGCTCAAATTGCGGTAACGCGCGAGTGCCCAAAGCGGGAAGAACTTGGGATAGCCGTGATAGCGCAGGTAAAAAACCCGCGGGAATCCGGTCGCGGTGAATTGCGGCTCGAGCCAGAAACCGTTGGCATCCTGCGTGCAAAGGAGGTAGTCGACGCCGCGCGCGACGGCGGGACTGTCCACCTGGCCGGCCGCCATGAGCCCCAGCAAGGCCCACGCCGTTTGCGACGCGGTGCTCGGCGAGCGTTCGTGACCGCGGCGCTCGAGTCCGTAGCTGTCGCCGGTCTCGCCCCAGCCGCCGTCGTCGTTCTGCATTGAAAGCAACCAACCGACGGCGCGTCGAATCTCCGGCGAACGCTGACTCATGCCGAGTGCGTTGTAGGCGCAAAGAACCGACCACGTACCGTAGATGTAATTCATACCCCAACGGCCGAACCAGCTTCCATCGTCTTCCTGCGTCCGCCGCAGAAAATCGAGCGCTGCTGCGAGCGCCGGCTTATCCGCGTCCTCGCCGAGCTGGCCTATCATGCTGACGCAGCGAGCGGTCACGTCGACCGTCGGCGGGTCCAATAGCGCTCCATGGTCAGCGAACGGTATGTGATTTAAGTATTCGCTGGTGTTGTCCGCATCGAAAGCGCCCCAGCCGCCGTTGCCGCTCTGCAGACCCAGCACCCACTCGCGTCCGCGATCAATCGCCTCGCGAAAGTCCGGTTCGCCAGGATTCCCCGCGCCGGGTGCGTAGCGATGCATCGCCATGACCACAACGGCCGTGTCGTCGAGGTCCGGATAGTATGCGTTCGCGTGCTGAAACGCCCAACCTCCCGGACGAACGTGCGGCCGCACCTCCGCCCAGTCGCCGATCGTGTCCAGCACCTGGCGGTCCTTGAGCCAAGAGAGCCCGCGGCGCGCCGCCGTCCGGCACGTGTCGCCGCCGACATCGAGCAGCGATTGACAGACGAGAACGGTGTCCCATATCGGCGAGACGCAGGGCTGACAGTAGACTTCGTCGTACCCCTTGACGAGCAACTTGTCGATCGCTTTTCGGGCAACGACGAAATCCGGATGATCGCGTGCGTAACCGAGCGCCTCGAACATCATCACTGTGTTCGCCATCGCCGGAAAGATCGCCCCCAAACCATGTTCTCCGTTGAGTCTTTCGGTCACGAACGCGACGGCCTTTTCAATCGCCCGCCGGCGCGTCCTCTTGGGGACCAACGGTTGGACCAGGTGCAGCATCGCGTCGACGGCGGCAAAGATCACGAATCGAAAGTGCGACTGGTGCGGCGCGCATGCCCATCGCCGCGCGCTCGGACGCGAGTTGATGAACAGCTCGTCGATTCTCACGCCTCTTGGGTTACGTGCGCGCGGCTTCAACGCCTGCAGGACCAGAAGCGGCACCAGCACGCTCCTGCTCCAGTATGAAACCCTCGACAGATGGAATGGGAACCAGCGCGGCAAGAACATGATCTCGACAGGGATCACCGGCACCGAAGCCCAGGAAATCACCCCGAAGAGCGCCAGCAGAATGCGGGTGAAGACATTGGTCGTGCCGGCCCCGCCGGCGGCGAGTATAGCCGCGCGCGCACGCCGCATGTGCTCGGAATCGGGAGAATCGCCGGCGAGCTTGAGGGCGAAATACGCCTTGACGCTGGCACTGATGTTCATCTCGCCGCCGTGGAACAGCGGCCATCCGCCGTCGCGCCCCTGCAGACGCCGCAGGTAGTTGGCGATGCCGGCTTCCAGAACCGGATTGCATTCGCCCAGAAAGTGTTGCAACAGCATGTACTCGGCCGAGATCGTCGCGTCGGCCTCGAGCTCGAAAACCCAGTGGCCGTCCTGGCGCTGCGCTTCGAGCAATGCGACGGTCGCCCGCTCAATATGCCGATCGAGAGTGTTCTGTGCGTCCGCGACACGAATGTGTCGGGCGGCGGCGTCGGGAGGCGGCATCACTGGCTCTTTGTGCAATGAAGCGTGGGCGCGGACATCCATGGGCGGCGGGAATGCACGCAAGACATGCTCAATGGCTGGCGCTGCGATCGAGAAACCCGTACCGAAGCAGGATCCAGAGCAACCGGGCGCGGCCGGCATGGACTGCGCGACGCGGCGGACTCCAACCTCGCGCGATCAAGCGCTCGAGTATGTTCTGATAGACCTCCGCCATCATTCGCGGCGCGCGAACGATACGCAGCGGGTAGCGCGACAAGATCCGGCGCGCATCCGCAAAGTGGCCCCCCGCGCGGCTCGCGACGGCGGCGCACGCCCGGCCCAGCGCACCGTCGCTCAGAACCGCGGCAGGATCGGTCTTGTCGATCCCTGCCGCCTGAAGCGCCTCGCGGGGAAGATACAGACGCCGCTTGCCTGCGTCCTCGTCCAGATCGCGAAGAATATTGGTCAGTTGAAGCGCCCGCCCGAGATGGCCCGCAAGCGACACGCCGTCTTCTCCCTGCATGCCGAATACGCGCACCGAAAGCCGGCCCACCGCACACGCCACGCGATCGCAATAGACATCGAGGGTCGCGAGGTCGGGCGCAACGATATCGGCCGCCGCGTCCATCTCCATGCCGTCGATGATCGCGAGGAAATCCTCGCGCCGCAAGGCGAACGCGCGCACCGGCTCCTGTAATGCGCGAACACGTGGCGATGGCGCACCCGCGAAAAGCGTGTCGACGTCCGCGCGCCATCGCTCGAGCTCGGCAAATCGTGTCTGGCAGTCGCCGGGACCGTCGGCGACATCGTCGACGGCACGGCAAAATCGATAGACCGCGAACATCGCACGACGTTGCGCCGGCGGGAGCACGCGCATCGCGGCGTAGAACGAGCTGCCGGACGCTGAGGGTTCCCAGTCGGTGGTCGAGGCTTCGCTAAGTTCCATCTGCATCAGCGCGAAAAGACGTTCCGGGCGCCGAGGACAGCGTTCGGCGACGTATCAGCTCGCATTCTCGTCATCCCGACATCCGCCAATGTACACGCCCTTTCCATGATCCGCTTCGGCCGCGCATATGCTGGTACGCGGAAGCCAGCGTCAAGACGAGGTAAGCTGTCGCGATCGCCGGCAGCGCAAGCCCCCACCAGGGCGAGACACGATAGAACCGCAGTATCGGTTGAAAGGCAAGCGCCATCGCCGCCCACGCCAGCGCGCCCAGCAATTGCGGTATGCCGCTCCCGAGCAGGCTCAGTGCCGGCGGCGCCAGGTATGTCAACGTCATCGCTGCCGTCGTGCTCGCAAGCCACCACCGGGAAAAACCCAGTTGAGCGTACGCAGAACGCGTGATCATGTGGCCGATGTCGCCCACCGATCGATAGGCGCGAATGCTGCGCACGCGCTCGGTCAGGCCGATCCAGATCGGACCATGCGGCTTCAGCAGACGGGCCAGCGCGCAATCGTCGATCAATTCGCCGCGAATCGCCTCGATGCCGCCCGCGGACGCAAGCGCCCTTCGATGCACGAGCATGCAACCCCCGGCGGCCGCCGCTGTCGAGCGGTCGGCGCGGTTGACCCATGCGAACGGATAGAGCATCTGGAAGAAAAAAATGAACGCAGGGATCAAAGCGCGCTCCGCGAAGCTTTCGCACCGCAGCTTGGCCATCAGCGAGGTCAGCACCGTCCGCTCGCCAAGCGCGCGGCGAACGAGGTCCGTCAGCGTGACGGAGGCGTGGCAAATGTCGGCGTCGGTCAAGAGCAGGTATTCCGGCGGTTCCGGCAAAGCTGACGAATGCCTGACACCGGTGAACACCGCCCACAGCTTGCCGGTCCATCCGCCAGGCAGCGGCGGCGCGGTCAAGACAGTCAAAGTGCGCGGCGATCCTGCCGCTTCGGCGGAGTTGCCGGCGCTCACAGCTTCGGCAGCGGTGCGGTCGCTGCTGTGGTCGTCGACCACGATGAGGGAAAGCTTTCCCCTATAGTCCTGCCGCAGCAGCGATTCGACGCTCGGGCCAATGACGTCTTCTTCGTCGCGTGCGGGCATGACGATTGCCACGTGGGGCCACACAATCGGGTCGGCGGACGGATGCGTGGCTGCGTCGTCGCGTAGAGATGCGCGCCAGAAACCGCCGCGTGCCGCGAGGAGATAGACCCACACGGCGCATGCGACACAGGCCAGCGAGGCAGCGGCAAGCGTCGTCATGAGAGGTAGCCCGCCCCACGAAACCAGTCGACGGCGTCGCGCAGACCCTCGCGATAGGGACGAGCGTGATAGCCGAACTCGCGTTCGGCCTTCGCGCTGGTGAAGAACATGCAGTGCTCGGACATGCGCAGCCCGTCGACCGTCAGCAAAGGCTCGCGCCCGGTCATCGTGGCGATCATCTCCGCGACGTGCGCAAGGGGATACAGCGGGCCGCGCGGCAACCTGAGCCTTGGAGGCGACCGTCCCACGATGAGCGCGATATCGCGCAACATTTTCTCCAGCGGCACGTTCTCACCTCCAAGGATATAGCGCTCGCCGATCCGACCGCCCGCGAGCGCCGCGACATGACCCCCGGCTACGTCGTCGACATGCACGAGGTTGAGTCCGCTATCCACAAACCCCGGCATGCGGCCCGAAGCAGCCTGGACGATTATCCGGCCGGTCGGCGTCGGGCGGATGTCGCGTGGCCCGATCGGCGTCGACGGATTGACGATAACCGCCGGCAGCGCGTCGCGCAAGACCATGGACTCGACCCGTCGTTCCGCAATGATCTTGCTGCGCTTGTAGGTGCCGATCGCTGCGGCTTCCGCGAGCGGGACCGTCTCGTCCGCGGCGTCCCCATTTGCGCGCAGCGCAAGGGTAGCGACGCTACTGGTGTAAACGATGCGCTCGACGCCGGCGCTCAATGCCGCCGACATCACCGTCCGCGTGCCCTCCACGTTGGTGCGCATGATCGTTTCGGGGTCGCGCGCCCATAGGCGATAATCGGCGGCCGCATGCACGAGGAAGCGCGCTCCGGTCATGGCGCTCGCGACCGCGCCCGCATCGCACACGTCGCCATAAGCGATCTCGGCATCGAGCCCTGCCAGATTCGCACGCGAACTCGAAGCGCGGCACATCGCCCGAACGGAATATCCGGCGGCAAGAAGTGCCCGCACGATCGCCGATCCGACAAAACCCGTCGCGCCGGTGACGAGAACACGTCCGCGCTCACGCATCGCGTCATGAACGGTTGAAAATCACGACTATCCCCGCTCGTCTGAGGCACCTGTCAAATTGATCTCGCCTCGGTCCATCACTTGAACGCAATCGCGTTCGAACACTTCATACATCGATCGATTCTTAGCGGGATGGTATCAGCACCCTGACTCTAACGGCAGCCCTCTTTGCTCGGAGGGCGCTCTCTTCCCGCTGTCGCGGGGTACCGTTGATTCTTCAGGGCAGAACCCCATGACTACGTTTTTGCGCAACCTGCTGCACGAGGATAAGATCGGGGCACTTGGTCTCCATGCGTCATCGGTTTACCGGAATGTTCCATGAATGATTTTTCTTCCCCTCGTTCCAGTGGGTCGCGACGCGACACTACCCGCATCATCCGCGCGCCGCACGGGAACCAGCTCAGCGCGAAATCATGGCTGACGGAAGCGCCGCTGCGCATGCTCATGAACAACCTTGATCCCGAGGTCGCGGAAAAACCTGAAGAGTTGATCGTCTATGGCGGCATCGGCCGCGCAGCCCGCGACTGGGAGTGCTTCGACAAGATCATCGAAGTGTTGAAGGCGCTGAACGACGACGAGACGCTGCTCGTGCAGTCGGGCAAGCCGGTCGGCGTATTCAAAACCCACGCCGACGCGCCACGCGTGCTCATCGCCAATTCAAACCTGGTGCCGCACTGGGCCACGTGGGAACATTTCCATGAGCTCGATGCGAAGGGCCTGATGATGTACGGGCAGATGACCGCGGGTTCGTGGATCTACATCGGCAGCCAAGGCATCGTGCAGGGCACTTACGAAACCTTCGCTGAAGCCGGTCGGCAGCACTATGGCGGCAATCTGAGCGGGAAATGGATTCTCACCGGCGGTTTGGGCGGCATGGGCGGCGCGCAGCCGCTGGCTGCGACCATGGCCGGTGCTTCCATGCTCGCCGTCGAATGCAATCCGAGTCGAATTCAGATGCGGCTGGACACCGGCTATCTCGACCAACAGGCGACTACGCTCGACAGCGCCCTGGCAATCATTCAGGAGGCGCACGCCAGCGGCCGCGCCGTCTCGGTCGGCTTGCTCGGCAATGCGGCCGATGTGTTTCCCGAACTGGTCCGCCGCGTGCAAGCGGGACACCGCAACGCGCGCCCGGACATGGTCACTGACCAGACCAGCGCGCACGATCCGCTCCACGGCTATCTCCCGTCCGGTTGGTCTCTCGAAGAGGCCGAATCCCGTCGCGCCTACGATCAGGCCGCAGTGGTGGAAGCCGCGAAGGCGTCGATGGCGGTGCAAGTGCGCGCCATGCTGGCCTTCCACGAAATGGGTGTGCCCACGTTCGACTATGGCAACAACATCCGGCAGATGGCTTTGGAGGCGGGGGTCGGCAATGCCTTCGATTTCCAAGGCTTTGTCCCCGCCTACATCCGTCCTCTCTTCTGCCGCGGCATCGGGCCATTCCGTTGGGTCGCACTGTCGGGCGATCCCCAGGATATCTACAAGACCGACGCCAAGGTCAAGGAACTGTTTCCGCACGACGCGCATTTGCACACCTGGCTCGACATGGCGCAGACGCGAATCAAGTTTCAGGGATTGCCGGCGCGCATTTGCTGGATCGGTCTGGGCGATCGTGCGCGGGCCGGACTTGCGTTCAACGAGATGGTCGGCAAGGGTGAGCTGAAGGCGCCCATCGTTATCGGCCGCGACCACTTGGATTCAGGATCGGTGGCGAGCCCCAACCGCGAGACCGAAGGCATGCGCGACGGGTCCGACGCCGTCTCCGACTGGCCTCTCCTCAACGCACTGCTCAACTGCGCGAGTGGCGCCACGTGGGTCAGCGTGCATCATGGTGGCGGTGTAGGCATGGGGTTCTCGCAGCACGCCGGCATGGTGATCGTCTGCGATGGAACTCCGGCCGCTGCCAAACGCATCGAGCGCGTGCTGACCAATGACCCGGCCAGCGGCGTGATGCGGCACGCGGATGCGGGCTATGAGACCGCGATCCGGTGCGCAAAAGAGCAGCAACTGGTCCTCCCGATGGCAAATCGGACATGACCGTCAGGGTTGCAGGGACCGGAGTGCCATGCGCAGAGCCTCTGCGCACTGTTGCCCCGTCATGAAAACCGAAATAAGGGTCGTCGCCGGCAAACTTTCGCTGCGCACGCTTCGCCAGATCGCATCTGGCGGCGTTCTTGTTGTTCTCGATTCCGCGACGCTGCCGGCCATCCGCGCCTCGAGAGATGCGGTGCAAAAGGCCGTCGATCACGGAGCTCCCGCCTACGGCATCAATACAGGTTTCGGCAAGCTCGCCAAGACGCACATTGCCTACGATCAACTGGAGCGGCTGCAGACCAACCTCGTGCGCTCGCACGCCGTGGGCACCGGACCGTTGCTCGACGATGCGACCGTACGTCTTACCCTCGTGCTCAAGGCCGCGAGCCTCGCGCGCGGCTATTCCGGCGTGCGACCCGAACTGATCGAAGCCTTGCTCGCGCTCTATAACGCCGACGTTTTGCCTTCGATCCCCGCGAAGGGTTCAGTCGGCGCCTCGGGCGATCTGGCACCGCTGGCACATATGACCCTGGCGCTCATGGGCGAAGGCGAAGTACGGATCGACGGTACCGCGGTCGCGGCAAGCGAAGGGCTTCGCCGTGCGGGACTCTCACCGATGTCACTCGCCGCCAAGGAAGGGCTTGCGCTATTGAATGGCACCCAGGTTTCCACGGCGCTGGCACTCAAAGCACTGTTCGAAGCAGAGGATATTTTTGCCGCGGCGGTGGTGACCGGCGCATTGTCCGTCGACGCTGCCAAGGGAAGCGACGCGCCGTTCGACGTCCGGATCCAGGAAGTTCGTGGCCAGCCGGGACAAATCGACGTGGCGGGAAAGTATCGCGCATTGCTTGCAGGCAGCGAGATTCGCCGCTCGCATTTGGTGAACGATGAACGCGTACAGGATCCTTACAGTCTGCGTTGCCAGCCACAGGTAATGGGTGCCTGCCTCGACCTTATCCGCAACGTTGCCGCGACGCTTATCATCGAAGCAAACGCGGTAACCGACAATCCTTTGGTGTTTGCAGATTCCGGCGAGGTGCTTTCCGGAGGAAATTTCCACGGGGAACCCGTTGCGCTCGCCGCCGACGTCCTGGCACTGGCCATCGCGGAGATAGGATCCCTCGCGGAGCGGCGAATCGCCCTATTGATCGATGCGACGCTTTCGGGCTTGCCGCAGTTCCTGGTTCCCGAACCGGGCATCAATTCCGGCTTCATGATGGCGCACGTCACGGCGGCCGCACTCGCGTCGGAAAACAAGTCGCTCGCCCATCCAGCCAGTGTCGACAGCTTGCCCACTTCCGCCAACCAAGAAGATCACGTCAGCATGTCGACCTTCGCCGCGCGACGACTCGGCGAAATGGCGGAGAACACGCGCACCATCGTTGCCATCGAGCTGCTTGCCGCGACACAAGGCATCGACTTTCACGCTCCACTCAAGACTTCGGAAAAGCTGCAGTCCGTGTACGCTGCGGTACGCGATCGAGTGGCCTTTTACGCCGAGGATCGCTACTTTGCGCCGGACATCGCCGCGATGAGCGACTTCGTCGCCAGCGGCAAACTGACAGAAGAGATCTCCGCGGTATTGCCCTCCTGGAACGGTTGACGGCACATCCCATGCCGCGACGGTACTTCGCTCCCAGCGCTCTGCTGCCCTCCGGTTGGGCGGAAAGCGTGCTCATCGTGGTGGGTGACGACGGAGTGATTGCCAGCGTCGCCGCGAGCGCGATCGACAGCGATGCCGAACGCCTGAACGGACCCGTCATTCCCGGCATGCCGAACCTGCACTCGCATGCCTTCCAGCGGGCGATGGCCGGGCTCACGCAGAAGGCTGGGTCGGAAGGGGACAGCTTCTGGGCGTGGCGAGAGCTGATGTATCGCTTCCTCGCGCGCCTCACACCCGACGATGTCGAGACGATCGCGACAGAGCTTTACATCGAAATGTTGGGGGCAGGCTACACGTCCGTGGCCGAATTTCATTACCTGCACCACGATCCCGTAGGTAAGCCATATGCCAATCCCATCGAGATGGCGGAACGTATTTGCGCCGCAGCCAACACTGCGGGAATCGGGCTCACGCTGCTTCCAGTTTTCTACGCTCACAGCAATTTTGGTGGACTCGCACCCACTCCTGGCCAGCGCCGATTCATCACCGACACCGATCGCTTCTCGCGCATGCTCGGCGCCCTTGGCCCGTCGCTCCACGCGAATCCAATGCAGCGCCTCGGAGTGGCCCCGCACTCGCTTCGAGCTGTCGCGCCCGAAGAACTGCAACGCGTGCTGGAACACGGCGACCGTCTGGATCATGCTATGCCGATCCACATCCATGCCGCGGAACAACAGAAGGAGGTGGACGATTGCATCGCTTGCTTCGGCATCCGGCCGGTGCAATGGCTGCTCGACAACGTGGTGATGAATGAACGCTGGTGCGTCATCCACGCCACGCACATGAATGAGACGGAAACCGTGGCATTGGCTGGTTCGAGAGCCGTTGCCGGTCTGTGTCCGACAACCGAAGGCGACCTCGGCGATGGCCTGTTCAACGGCAAAGCCTTTCTCGCGCACAATGGCCGCTTCGGGATCGGTGGCGACAGCCATGTGGGCGTCGATCCATTTCTGGAATTGCGCCTTTTTGAATACGGCCAGCGGATAAACTACCAGCAGCGCAATGTGTTCGGCCTCATGCGCGCGGAATCATTCGGCGGCCGACTCTATCGTGACGCCTGCAGCGGCGGAGCACAGGCTTTGGGACAGCGTATCGGTGCCATCGCTGCGCACCATCGCGCCGATTGGATCGTTCTGGAAGAGAGCGATCTTGCAATCGCAGAGCGACAGGGCGACGAGCTGCTCGACAGTGCGATCTTCGGGCCTGTGAGAGCGCCAGTCCGTGACGTGATGGTTGGTGGGCAGTGGCGCGTGCGCGACGGTGCGCATGCGCGCTCCGAGCAGAGCGCATCAAGATACCGGGCGACATTGAAACGATTGTTGACGTGAGCATCGACCCTCTCTGGGATGCGTTGTGGATCAACGTGCACCTTGCCACGATGGACGAGGCCGCAGGTGCCGGAGATGGCTACGGCACCATCCGCGACGGCGCGCTCGCGGTTCGCGACGGTCGCATCGCATGGGTCGGCCCGCGGCGCGATCTTCCTTCCGGATGGCGGGTGGTGACGGAGCACGATGGCCGAGGTGCTTGGCTCACCCCCGGGCTCATCGACTGCCACACTCATCTGGTCTATGCGGGCAATCGTGCAGACGAGTTCGAAATGCGCCTTGCCGGCACATCGTACGAAGAAATCGCCAAGGCTGGGGGCGGTATCGCTTCGACGGTGCGCGCGACGCGCGCCGCCAGCGAAGACGATCTGGTCGCGGAAGGCGCTGGCCGGCTGCGGCGCTTAGTCGCCGAAGGGGTCACGACGGTGGAAATCAAGTCCGGCTACGGGCTCGATACTGCAAACGAGTTGAAAATGCTGCGCGCCGCACGCCGCCTGGGAAAAGCATGTGGAGTCGAGGTCAAGACGACTTTTCTCGGCGCCCATGCGCTGCCGCCGGAGTTCTCCGGCCGCGCAGATGATTACATCGCGCTGGTTTGCGACGAGATGCTACCCGCAGTCGCTGACGCCAAGCTTGCAGATGCTGTCGATGTCTTCTGTGAACACATTGGTTTCACGCCCGCACAGACGGAGCGCGTATTCGATGCCGCCAAAGCGCATGGATTGCCGGTAAAGCTTCACGCAGACCAGCTTTCTGATCTAGCAGGTGCGCAACTCGCAGCCCGGTATCGAGCTCTCTCCGCCGACCATCTGGAACACACGTCGGTCGACTCCGTGCGCGCTATGGCTGAGGCGGGCACGACGGCGGTGCTATTGCCGGGTGCGTTCTACTTTCTGCGCGAAGTGCAACAACCGCCCATTGCGATGCTGCGCCATCACCGCGTGCCTATGGCGCTTGCCACCGACTGCAATCCCGGGACATCGCCATGCACCTCGCTGCTCCTCATGCTCAATATGGCGTGCACTCTGTTCCGACTCACGCCCGCAGAAGCGCTTGCCGGAGCGACGCGCAATGCAGCGAAGGCGCTTGGCATCGAAGACGAAGTCGGTGAGCTGGCACCGGACCTGCGCGCGGATCTCGCGCTGTGGGATATTTCGCAGCCCTCGGAGCTTGCCTATGCCTTCGGCGCGAACCCTTGCATTGGACGGGTTACGCGGGGTCGCGTCTCGGCAACGTAAGACTTCTCACTG
>JADGRP010000108.1 GCA_017880805.1 Burkholderiales bacterium | reverse complement strand
ATCCTCGTCGCCGTGGTCCTAAGTCCTACATGTGTTTCGGTCAACCGCTGACAACCGGCGTTGGTCGATGAGCGTTAATATGGACCTGTTGAGCCCTTGTTCAGCGGGTCAAAATAAGGAGGCATCTATGCAATTGACGTTGAAGACTTTTTTGGGAGTGGCCGCGATCGGCTTGGCCACCCAGGCAGCAGCACAAGTGACGTTTTATGAGGGCGACGGATTCCGCGGTCGTGCGTTCACGGCCGACAGGACGATCCCGAATTTCGATCCTTTGGGATTCAATGACCGGGCCAAGTCGGCGGTTGTCACCTCGGGACGCTGGGAAGTGTGCGAGGACGCCTTTTTCCAGGGGCGCTGCACGGTCCTGAGACCGGGGAATTATGAGTCTCTTGGCGGCATGGGCATGGATCGAAACATATCCTCGGTGCGACCGGTCAATCGGGCGGCGTACCAGAACGAGGCCCCGCCACCGGTTGTCGGGCCGGCCTACGAGTACAGGCAGCGTCCCAACGAGCGGCTTTATCAGGCGCCCGTCACTTGGGTGCATGCGGTAGTCGGTCCCCCCGAGCAACGCTGCTGGGTTGAACGCGATCGGTACGACAATCGCGGCGCTAATGTCGGCGGCGCGGTCGTCGGCGCGATCATCGGCGGCGTCCTTGGCCACCAAGTCGGTAGTGGACGCGGCAGGGACGTCGCCACTGCCGGCGGCGCGGTTGCCGGAGCGGCCATCGGTGCCAATGCGGGCGGCGGCGGGTACGGTCAGAATGTCCAGCGCTGTGCAAATGTGCCGAGCTCGGGAGCGCCGGACTATTGGGACGTCACATACACCTTCAAGGGCGTGCAACATCGGGTGCAAATGAGCAATCCTCCGGGCGATACCGTTACGGTCAACGGCAACGGCGAGCCGCGCGGTTGAGTCTTGGTTCAGCGGTACGAAAAAAGCGGCCTTTTGGGGCCGCTTTTTTTATATTGTAGCGTTGCGCATTGCGCGTGCGCCATCGCATCGGACGCCCAGCAGCTCCCCTGGTTCAATTTCGGACGGTTTGCCGCGATGACCCCGCCCACGGCGTGAGCTAAACTCCGGCGCATGGCCCGCGTCGCCAGACGTCACCAGACCACAGCTCGCCAAGTTGTCGCGTCCGCGCGTTTCACGCGCGCTTGCGCGGCCGCGACTTTTCGCGGCCCTCGATCGCGCGCTCGAGGCGCGCGGCGTCTGGATCGCCGGGCCCCCGGCGGCGGCAAGACGACACTGGTCAGCACCTATCTCGACGCGCGCAAGCATAGCGTGCAGTGGTATCAACTCGACGCGCAGGACGCCCAACGCACGTGGACGCAGACTTCATTTGGCGTGAAGATTGCCCACGTTTCATGTCGAATATTCGGTGGCGGCGGCTGGGATAGAAGCGCCCAATCAACGAGCCTGAATACGATGAAGTAGTTAACGAAGGGAAATCACTCGATATTGAAGGGAGGAACGACATGGCACGTTCACTCGCCGTACTTTGCGTGCACGGCGTTGGCCACCAGGAACTCGATCCCGACTTCAGGTCGGCGTGGCAAACATCGATTACTTCAGCGGTTCGGGCGTGGGATTCCAGCCTCGAGCCGACGGTCGATTTTCTCGATTACGACGCACTGTTCGACCACGCCCCGCTGAACCTCGCGACCTATGGCCTCGCCATGGGCAAGCTGCTCGCCAGCGCCGTCGTACATGGCGTCGGCGATTTGTTCGAACCCACGCGCGCGTTTGGCGACGTGCCGGAGAAGGTCAAGTGGACCGCCGGGATGATTGCCCAGTGGTCGACCGAGGACGCGCTGCGAACGAAAACGCGCAACGCAATTCTCGCGCAGATGAACAAGAAGAATTACGACGTCGTTTGCGCCCACAGTCTCGGCTCCCTGATCAGCTACGACACATTTGCCCAGAATCCGGCGGCGATCGAAGGAAAGGTCTTCGTCAGCCTGGGGTCGCAAATCGCCAATCCCGCGGTCCGGGATGTCTTTGCGGGCCGCATCGTGGCGCTTGCGGCGCGCGAGTGGTACGACCTGTTCAACCCGGATGACCGCGTCCTGACCTGCCCGATCAATCTCACCGCGAGCAACTTCGAACAGGTCCAGACCGAATTCGACATCCCCAACGACCTGCTCAATCACAACGCGACGTGGTATCTCGATCACGCCAATGCGGTTGCGACGGTGTGGCGCGATCTGGCAGGCGGGCCACAGGCGAAGTCGTTCACCTCGATTGCGCGCGGCTTGCAACGGGTCGTCGCCACGCCGACGCGGCGCGCTTTGCTGGTCGGCATCAACGAATATCCCGATCCGCGAAACAAACTCGAAGGATGCGTCAACGATGCGTTCCTGATAAGTTCGGTCTTGCAGGAATGCGGCTTCGAAGCCGGCGAGATCAGGTTGGTGCTCAACGAGCGGGCCACCACGGAAGCCATCATGGAGCGCCTGCACTGGTTGCTCGACGACGTGCGCGACGGCGACGAGCGCATGCTCTTCTACTCGGGCCACGGCGCTCAGATACCCGAATACGGGCCGCACGGTGAGCCGGACCACGTCGACGAGTGCCTGGTACCTTTCGACTTCGACTGGTCTCCCGCTTACGCAATAAGCGACAAGCAATTTTGCGAGCTCTATTCGCAGCTCCCGTACGGGTGTCACTTTGTTGCCGTCTTCGACTGCTGCCATTCGGGTGGGTTGACGCGTGACGGCGGCCCCCGCATCCGCGGCCTGACTCCCCCCGACGACATCCGGCATCGCGCTTTGGAGTGGAACGCCCAGGAACATATGTGGGTCGCGCGAAAATTTCCGGTGGTCAACAAGAGCCTGGTTGACTCCAGGGAGGGAAAGGCTTACCTCGGCCAAAGCGGCTCATTGCACCGCCTTGGGCGCAGCTCCACGCTGCGCACGCTCCCGCAAGCGACCTACAACGCCACGCGCACGGCGTTCGGCCACCTCGGACCGTACCTTCCGATTCTGATGGAAGCCTGTCAGGAGAGCGAATTCTCGTATGAGTATCGTCATGGCGCGACTTCGTACGGCGCGTACACCTTCTGTCTGGCGATGGTGCTGCACGAAAATCGCCAGATCAATAAGAACCTGAGCTACGTCGAACTATCGGAGCAGACAACCGAGAAGCTTCGTCGGCTCAAATACCAGCAGACACCGGCGTTGGTGGGCGCCAAGAAATTACTGTCCCAGGACTTGCCGTGGAGTCCGGACGCGAGGACGCCTGCGAACAAGGCTGCGCGCCGCAGAGCCGGCGCGCCGGCGCGGCGCAGCAAGAAGAAGGGAACCCGATAGTCCGTTACCCGTCCTTTCGGCGCGAACGGACCCAACGAGCAGGAGCGAAGATGGCACACACGAAATCCCCGACAAAGAACAAGAAGCGCAAGACGGCGGCAGGCGCGGGCGCAGGTGCTGACTGGACGATCATGGTCTACCTTGCGGGTGACAACAATCTGGATGGCGCTGGCGTCGCGGATCTGCGCGAGATGAAAAAAGTCGGCTCCAGCGCTTCCGTCAATGTGATTGCACAATTCGACCGCGCCGGATCGCGTGGGACGACCAAGCGTTTCTACCTGCGCAATGGTTCTGAACTTCCAAAGGACGCTGTACAGGACCTCGGCGAAACCGACACCGGCGATCCCAAGGTCCTGCGCGATTTCTTCAGCTGGGGTGTGAAGAGTTACCCGGCGCGCCATTACCTTCTGGTCATCTGGAACCATGGGGCAGGTTGGGATGATTCCAATCTCTACGCCAAGCACGGGGATTACTTCAGCGGGGATCCGCCGCCGATTGTCCGCAAAGGTATGGTCATGAACGCCGAAGGCAGTGTCGCCAAGGTCCAGGCGCGCCACAAGGCGCGTCCAGTCGCGATGGCTCAGGCGAGATCCGCGGTTCGCCGCGCGCACCGGGCGCTCTTCGCGTCGACCGTCGATACCATGGTCAACACCCGCGCCATCGCGTTCGACGATCAGGCGAAGGATTTTCTCGACAACATGGAACTTAAGCGCGCGCTTGTCGAGTTCAAAAAACTTCTGGGCCGCCCACTCGACATTATCGGATTCGACGCGTGCCTGATGGCCATGATGGAAGTGGACTATCAGATCATGAGTACCGCCCGTTACGCGGTGGGCTCGGAAGAAGAAGAGCCCGGAAACGGGTGGCCCTACGACCGCGTTCTCAAGGCGTTGGCGCAGAAGCCGGCGATGACCCCGGACGAGCTAGCGCGCACCGTCGTCACGCAATACGCGGCGTCCTATAGCGCCGGAGACGGCGTGACGCTGGCGGCTGTCGACCTGGGTCAAAGCGACAGCCTGGCGGTTGCGGTCGGGAAGCTCGGACAATCGCTGCTGGGGCTGGTCGGCAATCGGTCCAAGGGAACGCTGCTAAGCGCAGTTCGCGCAAAGGTACAGGAGTACTCCGCTCCCTACGACGATTATGTCGACCTGGTCGATCTGTGCGACGGTCTGCAACGTTTGCTGGGCGATGCCGCCGTCACCAAAGCCTGCGCGGCTGTCAAACAAGCCGCCGCGAAAATGGTGCTGGCCAGCGCCGCGAAGGGCAGCGCAGTGGCCCGCTCGCACGGAATCTCGATCTACTTCCCCAAGCACAAGGTCTGTGCGCTGTACGCCAAACTCGATTTCGCGAAAAAAAGCGCCTGGGCGAAATTCATCGCGTCCTACACCAAGCAAATAGCCAAGAGCGGGTGGAGCTGACAATGTTTGCGGCACGGGTCCCGGGTGCAGGCAACGGTTGCGGGCGCCCATCTGAACCAGGTCCCGATTGCGTTCGAATTTGGATTGTTGTTTACTACTACTTCACGGGCCTTGGGCATTGGGGACGCTCCCGGGGCACGGATTCAGAATGAAGGAAAGGACTGACGAATGAAGCGCTCGCGGTTCTGCTACCGACGCAGACGTGCACGGACCGCCGTTTTGCTGTTTGCCGGCGCTATGGCGACGTTCGGCGCCGCCGACGCACGCGAGCTCCTGCCCTTTCCGTCGCAGCAGATGCAGAGTCAATCGCAGGTGCAGCAGTCGGCGCCTCCTCCGCAAGGCAGCAACGTCGACAGCTTCGCCCGATCGATCATCAGCATGGATTGCGGCCAGCTGCGATCGCTTCGCGCCAGGCTTGTCGTGACCCAGCAAAACGCATCGACGAGTGCGGACAAGAGTTATTTTTCGACGCTCATCACCACCGTCGAACAGCGTCGCACCGCGCAGCGCTGTCCTGCTGTGTAGACCTGCCTACGAACGGAGCACCTCATGCCCAAATACGTCGGAATATTCGCGCTGGCCGCGCTCGCATCGCTGTTCTCGGCGGCGACGATTGCGCAGTCCGATGCAGGACCGTCGACGCCGGCAGCCAAGGAAGACATCGTTGACAAGGCTTTGCGCGGTGCGGTCGAGAATCAACCCAGCAACGCCGCGCCCACGCCCGCGCCCAGGCTAGCGACGACGCTCGACGATTACACGCAGGAACGCCGTCGGATCATGCTGACAAAGATCGTCCCTTACATACTGATCGCGACACCAATCATTCTGTTGATCGTACTCGTGTCGATCCGATTCAGCGGGATGAAGTCGCCGGAGCACATGATGCTCGCCTCGGCGCTGGTTCTGGTGATCCAGGCAACGCTGACCGTCAGCATGACTTCCGAAGGTTCGGACTCGCTTTCGGCCTCGATGGGCATTCTCGGCGCCATCGCCGGGTACCTCTTCGGGCGCTCGCGCCAGGATTCGCCGTTGACGCCGGCGCCGGTAGGCAGAGAACCCGTGCACTTGGTCGCGAATCGTCCCGACACGGCCGAACACGCCGCGGATCGGTAGTCAGGAGCGGGCACATCTGACTGTTCGAGACGATCGGACGCGTCGGTTCGCGCCCGAATCGCGCGGCCCCAGGAGGCTCGTCGATGCGAAACATCAATCAGGGAACCGTCCTT
>JADGRP010000107.1 GCA_017880805.1 Burkholderiales bacterium | reverse complement strand
GCCGGCACGTACTACGGCGGCCGCAAGCCCGAGGACGGGACGATCGACTGGTCGAAGAGCGCGATCGCCATCCACAACCTCGTGCGCGCGGTCGCGCCGCCCTATCCAGGCGCCTTCACCGTTGTTGCGGGCAGGCAGGCGCGCGTCTTGCGAACGCGGGTGCTGGACACTGGCACCGCGCTCTCAGGGGGTCCGTCGATGACGGTGGAAAATGGTGCCATCGTCGCGCGCTGTGGAGGTGGCGGCGCGCTTGCGATCCTGACGCTCGAGGTCGATGGCGCGCCGGTGTCGGCATCGGAATTCGCCGCGACCCATGGCGCAATCGGAGTGCCGCTCGGAGGATGACGTTTAGTTTGGTCGCGCACGTGCAGCCCGGGTAGAATGCGCGGCTGCCGTGTTGTCGCGGCGTCTTGCGGCGAAGTCCGCTTCCCATGCGAAAAATCCTCATCCTCGGCGTCAATGGCTTCATCGGCCATCACCTTTCGAAGCGCATCATCGCCTCGACCGATTGGGAAATCCACGGCATGGACATGCAGACCGATCGCATCAGCGATCTCCTGCAGGAGAAGCGCTTTCACTTCTTCGAGGGTGACATCACCATCAACAAGGAGTGGATCGAGTACCACATCAAGAAATGCGACACGGTCCTGCCGCTGGTGGCGATCGCCACGCCCGCGACCTATGTGCGCGAGCCGCTGCGCGTGTTCGAGCTCGATTTCGAGGCAAACCTGCCGATCGTGCGTGCCTGCGTTCGCCATAAGAGGCGCATCGTCTTCCCGTCGACCTCCGAGGTCTACGGAATGTCGCGCGACGCGGAGTTCGATTCGGAACATTCCGAGCTCGTGCTCGGGCCGATCAACAAACCGCGCTGGATCTATTCCTGTTCAAAGCAGTTGATGGACCGTGTCATTCATGCCTACGGCATGCAGGAAGGGCTCGACTACACGCTGTTTCGTCCTTTCAACTGGATCGGCGCCGGGCTGGATTCGATCAATACCGCCAAGGAAGGCTCGTCGCGCGTCATCACCCAGTTTCTGGGCCATATCGTGCGCGGCGAGCCGATCAAGCTCGTCGATGGGGGAACGCAGAAGCGCGCCTTTACCTATATCGACGACGGCATCGACGCGTTGTTGAAGATCATCGCCAACGAGAACGGCATCGCCAGCGGAAAGATCTACAACATCGGCAACCCGCGGAATAACTTTGCGGTGAAAGAGCTTGCGACGATGATGCTCGAGCTCGCGCTCACCTATCCCGAGTATCGCGACAACGCGGCGCGAGTCGAGCTGATCGAGACCACCGCCGAGTCGTATTACGGCAAGGGCTATCAGGACGTGCAGAATCGTGTGCCCAAGATCGATAACACCTGTGCCGATCTGGACTGGATGCCCACCGTCAACATGCAGGACGCGTTGAAACGAATTTTCGACGCGTACCGCGGGCAGGTGGCGGAAGCGCGCCGGCTTGTTGACTGACCACCGGAAGTGCGATGCTCCTCGCTTTGAAAATCGATGTCGACACCTTGCGCGGCACGCGCGAGGGCGTGCCGAACCTGGTTGAGCTGCTGCGCAAACACGAAGCCGGCGCGACCTTCCTGTTCAGCGTCGGACCCGATCACACCGGAAGGGCGATCAAGCGGGTGTTTCGTCCTGGGTTCTTCAGCAAGGTGCGACGGACATCGGTGGTCAAGCACTACGGCGTCAAGACGCTGCTGTACGGGACGCTGCTGCCGGGCCCCGACATAGGCAGGCGAGCGGGCGACGTCATGCGCAGCGTACGCGACGAGGGTTTCGATGTCGGCGTCCATTGCTGGGACCACGTCAAGTGGCAGGACGGGCTCGATGGCGCCTGCGCCGAGTGGACCGGCAAACAAATGCACCTTGCATGCGAGCGGTACACTGACATCTTCAAGGAGCCTCCGCTGACGCATGGCGCGGCGGGCTGGCAGATGAACGTCCATGCGCTGCGGCTCACGCAGACGCTTGGATTCGAGTTCTGTTCCGACGGGCGCGGCGTTTTTCCGCATCTTCCGGTGTGGAACGCCGAACTGGTCCGCTGCCCGCAGATTCCGACGACATTGCCGACGCTCGACGAAATGATCGGCGGTGACGGCGTGACGGAAGACAATGTGGCCGAGACGCTGCTCGCGATGACAGCGACGGCGCCGTCATCGCCGGTCGCCGCGGCCCATGTTTTCACGCTTCACGCCGAGCTCGAAGGAATGCTGCTCATACCGGTGCTGGAAAAACTCATCGTCGGATGGAAGGCGCAGGGCTACCGGATCACGTCGATGCGTGGCTTTTTCGACACCCTGCAGCCTTTGGCGCTTCCGCGCTGCGAAGTCGCACCGGGGACCATCCCCGGCCGGAGCGGAACGGTGTTTCGCCAGGGATGCGAGTTTCTGGGCGACGTCGACTTGGCGGCCGCGGCGTAGCGGCGTATCGCGCCAAGCGTAATGGCGGTCACGAGCGCGCTTTTGGTTCATCAACCACGGAGAGAACCATGACCGGTGAAAAAGTTGTCGACTTCACGTCGCCCGGCACGGGCGGAGACTTCAAGCTTTCGGCACAAAAGGGCCACCCGGTCATTCTGTACTTCTATCCCAAGGACAACACGCCGGGATGCACCGTCGAAGGCACCCAATTCCGCGACCTGCACAAGCAGTTCGTGAAACTTGGCGCGGTGGTCGTCGGCGTTTCGCGCGACAGCCTCAAGTCGCATGAGAACTTCAAGGCCAAGATGGCTTTCCCGTTCGAGTTGCTCTCCGACGCCGATGAAGCGCTGTGCGGGCGGTTCGGCGTCATCAAGATGAAGAACATGTATGGCAAGAAAGTGCGCGGCATCGAGCGGAGCACCTTCGTCATCGACGGCAAGGGCAAGCTGGCGAAGGAATGGCGCGGCGTGAAAGTGCCGGGTCACGCTCAGGAGGTGCTCGACTTCGTCAAGAATCTGTAACGCGGCGCGGGCCGCATGGTTCCGTGCCGGCGCAACCGGCGAGCGAACGCGTTACTAAGCAACTGTGCCCTTTCCACCACAACCCATTCCCCGCCGGCTGGGGCGCGCACACAATCCCTTGTGTTCAGCCGGCGCGGTCGCTAGCATGAAGGCGATCTCAACCCATCGCCCGCAGGAGGCCCATGGTCGAGCGCAAAGTACGGTCCGCGCTTCACGTCGACACACCCGTCAAGACATCCACGCCGAAACTTTTCGTGCTCGACACCAATGTGTTGATGCACGATCCCACCAGTCTGTTTCGCTTCGAAGAGCACGACATCTTCCTCCCGATGCTCACGCTGGAGGAACTCGATAACAACAAGAAGGGCACGACCGAGGTTGCGCGCAATGCGCGCCAGGCCTCGCGCTTTCTGGACGAGCTGGTCACCGCGGCCAGCGCGATCAGCGCCGGCAATATCAGCGCCGGGATTCCGCTCAAGCCGCGGAGCGGTGGCGCGGCAAGCGGTCGGTTGTTCGTGCAGACCGAGGCGATCTCGACGATGCTCCCGCCCTCGCTCGCCGGCGGCAAGGCCGACAACCAGATCATCGCCGTCGTCATGCACCTGCAAAAGGCGCATCCCAATCGCAGCGTCATTTTGGTGTCGAAGGACATCAACATGCGCATCAAGTCGCATGCGCTGGGGATCGCAGCCGAGGACTACTTCAACGACAAGGTACTCGAGGACACCGACCTGCTCTACAGCGGGATGCGCGAGCTGCCGGTGGATTTCTGGGATCGCCACGCCAAAGGGATGGAATCCTGGCAACAGGGCGGCCACACCTATTACCGGGTCACCGGGCCTTTGAGCACCAGCCTGCTGGTCAACGAATTTCTCTATCTCGAAGGCAGGGGGCCGGGCGAAACGCCATTGTATTCGATGGTGAAAGAGGTTTCCGGCCGTACGGCACTGCTGCAGACGCTGAAGGACTACACCCATCAGAAGAACAACGTCTGGGGCATTATCGCGCGCAACCGCGAGCAGAATTTCGCACTCAATCTCTTGATGAATCCGGATCTGGACTTTGTCACGCTCCTCGGCCAGGCCGGCACCGGAAAGACGCTGCTAACGCTCGCCGCGGGGCTGATGCAGACATTGGAATTCAAGGTCTATTCCGAGATCATCATGACCCGCGTCACCGTGCCGGTCGGCGAAGACATCGGATTTCTCCCCGGGACCGAGGAAGAAAAGATGAACCCGTGGATGGGCGCGCTCGAGGACAATCTCGACGTGCTCAACAAGACCGACGACGAGGCCGGCGAGTGGGGTCGCGCTGCGACGCGCGATCTCATCCGTTCGCGAATCAAAGTCAAGTCGCTCAATTTCATGCGCGGCCGCACCTTCATCAACAAGTACCTGATCATCGACGAGGCACAGAACCTGACGCCCAAGCAGATGAAGACCCTGATTACACGCGCGGGACCTGGCACCAAGGTCGTTTGCCTTGGAAACATTGCGCAGATCGACACGCCGTACCTGACGGAAGGCAGCTCCGGGCTCACGTACGTCGTCGACCGCTTCAAGGGCTGGTCGCACAGCGGCCACGTCACCTTGCAGCGCGGCGAGCGGTCGCGGCTTGCGGATCACGCGGCCGAGGTACTGTAGCGAGGAATTCACTCCGCCGCTGCATGGCCGCGGTTTCGCCTGCCATTGATTCCGCGCG
>JADGRP010000106.1 GCA_017880805.1 Burkholderiales bacterium | reverse complement strand
TGCCCTTGCTTATCGAGCGCGGCGGCCTCGCCAACCGGGTGGACAGGGTTCTGGTGGTCGATTGCCCCGAGGACGAGCAGATTCGCCGGGTCGTCGCCCGCAGCGGGCTTTCGACTGCGGAGGTCCGTGCCATCATGGCGACCCAGCTCGATCGCCTTGCCCGGCTTCGCGACGCGGATGACGTTCTCGACAACAGCGGGCCGCCCGACGCCATTGCGCCGCAAGTCGCCGAACTCGATCGGCGGTACAAAGATCTCGCGGCGGAACGGCGCCGCGCAATGTGAGCGGCGATGTGAGCGTGAAATTCCCAGGGACGGCGGCCGCACTTGGGGCAGAATGTCGCAGTCTCCAGCGCCGAGCCTGACGTGATCCGTTACGAACACCCGCTGAACGAGCGCATACGAACCATGATGCGGCTCGAGGATCTGTATCGTCGCGCTCTGTTCTTCAATGCGGCCACGGCGCCGGCGGATCACCACGCCGCGCTGCTCGCGCTGTTCGAGATTGCCGACGTGTCGTCGAGAGCCGATCTCAAGACCGACATTCTGCAGGAGCTTGAGCGACAGCGCCAACTGCTCACGCCGCTCAAGCACAATCCGGCGATCGAGCACGAAGCGCTCGATTCGCTGCTCCGCGAAGTCGACGACGTCAGTGTGCGGCTGCTCGCGCAGAGCGGCAAAGTCGGAGCGCACCTTCGCGACAACGAGTGGCTGATGGCGATCAAGCAGCGCACCGCCCTGCCAGGGGGCGTGTCGGAATTCGATCTGCCGGCGTTTCATTACTGGCTGCATCTCGATCCGGCAACGAGGCAGCGCGATTTGCAAGGATGGCTTGCGCCGCTGCTGCCGATCCATGAAGGCTTGTCGATCGTGCTGCGCATCCTGCGCGAAAACGGCAAGACGGTGAAGCACACTGCCATTCACGGCGTATTCCAACTCATGCTCACCACGGCCAAGGTCGCGCAATTGCTTCGATTGTCGCTTGCGGACGATCTGTCGTGCGTTCCCGAAATCAGCGCCAACAAGTACGCGCTGAATATCCGGTTTCTGGGCATCGCCGGCATGGATCGTGGAGCGGTATACGATGGCGACGTCGAGTTCGACTTGATGTTCTGCAATCTCTAGACGGAACGCGCGAACCGCGCGTCCTTCTACGCCGGCCCCGACGCGGTCGACCCCCGAAGTCTTGCCACCCCGTGAGACAGCAGTGGCCAGATCAACATCACCAGCGCCAGCGTGGTGATGGAACCGACCAGGCCGTTTGACCAGAATACCGCCAGGTCGCCGCGCGATCCGAGCATGGTCTGGCGGAACGCATCCTCGGCGCGATCGCCCAGCACCAGCGCCAGCACCATGGGCGCGAGCGGGTAGTCGAGCTTCTTGAAGAAATAGCCGACCAGGCCGAAGACCAGCATCATCCAGACATCGAACATCGTGCCATGCACGCTGTATGCGCCCACCGCGCACGCCACCAGAATCATCGGCGCGATGATCGAAAACGGAATACGCAAAATCGCCGCGAACAGCGGGACGGTGGACAAGACAATGATGAGTCCGGCGATGTTTCCAAGGTACATGCTGGCGATCAGGCCCCAGACGAATTCCTTGTGCTCCACGAACAGCAACGGACCGGGCTGCAGGCCCCAGATCATCAGTCCGCCCAACAGCACCGCGGCCGTTCCGGAGCCCGGAATGCCCAGCGTCAGCATCGGCAGCAGCGCGCTGGTGCCGGCGGCGTGCGCGGCGGTTTCGGGAGCGATCACGCCTTCGATCGCGCCTTTGCCGAAGCTATCCGGGTTGCGCGAGAATTTTTTGGCGAGCCCGTAGCCCATGAACGATGCGGCGATCGCGCCGCCGGGGGTAATGCCCAACCAGCAGCCCACCGCCGAGCTTCTGAGCAGGGTCAGCCAATAGCGCGGCAGCTCGGCCCACGTCTTCAGCACGATCTTGAGATCCATGTCCGGGTTTTTTCCCTTGAAAGCGAGGCCTTCTTCCATTGTGACCAGGATCTCGCTGATACCGAATAGCCCGATAACGACGACCAGGAAGTCGAAGCCCCGCAAGAGCATCGTCTGTCCGAACGTCATGCGCAGCTGACCCGACACGGTGTCCATTCCCACCGCCGCCAAGGCAAGGCCGATGCAGATCGAAATGACAATCTTGGCTTTGGCTTCCTTGCCGGTGCCGATGAAGCTGCAGAAGGTGAGGAGGTAGACCGAGAAAAACTCCGGCGGACCGAATCGAAGCGCAAATCTCGCGACCAGCGGAGCGACGAAGGTAATCAGCAGGACGCCTGACAGCGCGCCGACGAAGGAGCCGGTAAAGGCGCTGGTGAGCGCGGCGCCGGCGCGCCCTTGTTGTGCCATCGGATAGCCATCGAAGGTCGTGGCCACCGACCACGCTTCACCCGGGATATTGAAGAGGATGGACGTTATCGCGCCCCCGAACAAAGCGCCCCAGTAGATGCAGGAGAGCAGAATGATCGCCGAGGTCGGCGCCATCGAGAACGTAAGGGGAAGAAGGATGGCGACCCCATTCGGGCCGCCGAGGCCGGGCAGTACGCCGACGATCACGCCAATCACGATGCCGACGATCATGAGGCCGACGTTGTACCAGGTCAGCACCACCGCAAAACCGTTCAGCAGCGATCCGAGCTCATCCAATGCCGGGGCCCCTCGTCAGGACCCAACCGATCGCCTGCTCGCTTTTCATCACAGTCAGTAGCCAAGCCACTGCTCGAGCGGTCCCTTGGGCAACGGAACCGAGAACTCGAATTCGAACAACCAGAAGATGATGAGGCTCATGATGACGGCGACTGCAAGACTCTTGAGCCAGGTGTACTTGCCGAGCCAACGCATCAGGCCGGCCACGAACAGAGTGGACGCGACGTACATGCCGAGGTACTGCATCACGCCGATATAGGCCACCAGCGGGAACAGAATCTGACTCACCGGAACGAGCTTTGCCCACTCCACGAAAAGCGAATCGTCCTGTTTGTTGCGCAGCGCCTGGATGACCACGATGACGCTGCAAACCG
Organism: Burkholderiales bacterium; assembly: GCA_017880805.1. Taxonomy (GTDB): domain Bacteria; phylum Pseudomonadota; class Gammaproteobacteria; order Burkholderiales; family Casimicrobiaceae; genus PALSA-1003. Next base: position 12,674 of record JADGRP010000106.1, on the reverse strand, counting down.
CGATCAACACGCCGATGCGAAAGGGAAAATACCCGGCTTTCGGTCCGTCGGGAGCCCAACCTGCTCCCAGACGATAGGTGTCTACGATGATGAGGACGCCGACGCCCAGCAGCACCAAGCCAACGACCACGCCGACCAGCCGCGTCGAAGGCCCCCGAGACGAGGCGCGCCCGAAGCTCGGTGCGCGCATCGCCTACTTCGTCGCCATGAAGCCGGCCGCCGTCATCAATTCACGGTGGCGCTTTTCGTCGTCGTCAAGAAACTTCCGGAAGTCGTTGCCGGTGACAAACGTGTCTTTGAGTGCATTGGTTTCGACGTACTCGCGCCATTCCGCGGTGGCGAGAATCTTCTTGAACAGATCGACGTAGAAAGCCGTTTGATCGGCCGATACGCCGCCGGGCATGAAAATCCCCCGCAGCATCAGATATTCGACATCGACCCCGGACTCCTTGCAGGTCGGAATGTCGCCCCAGCTCTGATCTTTGGTCACCTTGGCCTTGAACGGCAGGCGCTGATTGTCGAAGACGCACAGGGTGCGAACCTGGCCCGCACGCCATTGCGCGACGCTCTCCGACGGATTGTTAACGTCGGAATCGATGTGATTCCCGACCAGCTGCGTGGAAATCTCGCCGCCGCTCTTATACGGTATGTACGTGAACTTGACGCCCTGCGACTTTTCGACGGCGGCGGTGATGATATGGTCTTCGCGCTTCGACCCGGTGCCGCCCATCTTGAACTTCTCCGGCGAAGCCTTCACCACCGCGAGGTATTCCTTGGGTGTCTTGTACGGCGACTCGGCGTTGACCCAAAGGATGAATTCGTCCATCGCGATCAATGCGACTGGAGTCAAGTCGCGCCAGTTAAACGGAAGGTCCGTTGCCAGCGGGATGGTGTAGATCGCCGACGAGGCAATGAGAAATTTGTGAGGTTCGCCTGCGCCGGCCTTGAGGTCCATGATGCCTTCCGCCCCGCTCGCGCCTCCCTTGAGCTGAATGATGATCGATTGCTTCATCAGCTTGTACTTGGTGACGATGCTCTGGATGACGCGCGCCATCTGGTCGGTCGCGCCGCCCGCACCCGCCGGGACGATGATTTCAACCGGCCGCGTCGGCTCCCACGCGAGTGCCGGCATCGCGAATGCAACGAGCGCCACTAGTACGGCGTGCCTGATTTTGAATGAAGCGTGCATGAAGATTTCCTCCGAATGAATCGACCAAAGGTCGGAACTGCTAGGCGACACGTCGTTTGTTCTCGGTTTCGCTCGCCGTAGTCGCCTTGCCTTGCAGATATTCCAGCGCGGCGTCGACGCCGCCGCGCTGATGCGGGACGCGACTGGCCGCGAGTCCCATTTCGACCCCGCAGAGCGTCCCACACAAGGTCAGGTCGTTGAAAAAGCCGAGATGGCCGATGCGAAACACCCGCCCTGCGAGGCGGCCGAGTCCCATGCCGAGCGACATGTCGTAGCGCGCCAGCACTTCGCGGCGGAAAGCATCTGCGTCGTGCCCATCCGGCATCATGAGCGCGGTCAGAGCGCTGCTGTATTCCGCGGGGTTGCGGCACAAGATCTCGAGCCCCCACGCCCGCGCCGAACGACGCGTCGCCTCGGCATGGCGGTCGTGCCGCGCGAACACATTGGCGAGGCCCTCCTCCATCAGCATTTCGATCGCCTCGTGCAATCCATAGAGAAGATTGGTCGCCGGCGTGTAGGGAAAATAACCCTGACGGTTCGACGCAAGCATCTCGTCCCAGCTCCAATACGACCTGGGCAGGCGTGCCTGCTTGCTCGCGGCCTGCGCCTTGTCGCCGATCGCGTTGAACGACAATCCGGGCGGCAGCATCATCCCTTTTTGCGAGCCGGCGACCGTAACATCCACGCCCCATTCCGAGTGGCGGTAGTCGATCGATGCCAGCGACGAAATCGCATCGACCATCAATAACGCCGGATGCGAGGCGCGGTCGATCGCCTGGCGGATCGCCGGAATCCGGCTGGTGACTCCCGTCGACGTTTCGTTGTGGACGACGAGGACGGCTTTGATCGCATGGTCGCGGTCCTGCTTCAACCTGGATTCGACCTCCGCCGCGTCGACGCCGCTTCTCCAGTCGCCAGGCACAAAGTCGACCGCCAGCCCGAGCTTGTCGGCGATCTTGCGCCAAAGCGCAGCGAAGTGACCGGTCTCGAACATGAGCACCCGGTCACCGGGAGAAAGTGTGTTTACGAGGGCAGCCTCCCACGCACCGGTTCCCGAGGCGGAGTAGATAACCACCGGCCCGTCACAGGCAAACAATTTTTTCAAGCCGCCGAGAATTGCCAGCGTCATTCGCGCGAACTCCGGCCCGCGATGATCGATCGTGGGCTGGTCGATCGCTCGCAAGATACGGTCCGGAACATTCGTCGGACCGGGTATCTGCAGAAAATGACGTCCGCTTGGATGGTCGTCGAGTCGCAACATGGAGTTCCCTTGCAGTTTTCTTGCAGTTTCCTTGCAGTGGCGGCTTGTTCTATTGTACAAGAGAGTTCATCCCGCCGGCCGGCGAGACTTCCTTTGCGCACCTGTCCATGAACGCACCGGTCGAGCACCCGGTCAAGATCGATTCGCGGCTGTCGCGCGTTGCCGTCGATTCGCCGCTCGTGCGGCGGCTCTCCGCCGAATGCCGCGGTGATGTTCTGTTCGACATCGCGTCACGCGGCCGGTACTCGACCGACGCCTCGATCTATCAGATCTTTCCCATCGGCGTGGTCGTGCCGCGCGATGAAGCCGACGCACGGACCGCGCTGTCGATCGCCCGCGAGTTAAACGTGCCGGTCCTGCCGCGCGGCGCGGGGTCGTCGCAATGCGGGCAGAGCGTCGGCGAAGCATTGGTGATCGATCACAGCAAATCGCTGCACGAAGTCATCGCCTTCGACGCAAACGCGATGACCGTCACCGTTCAGCCGGGCGTCGTGCTCGATCAGCTCAACGCCTTCCTCCGTCCGCAGGGGCTTTGGTTTCCTGTGGACGTAAGCACCTCGGCACAGGCGACGATCGGAGGCATGGCAGGCAACAATTCCTGCGGTGCGCGTTCAATCGAGTACGGCAACATGGTGCATAACGTCATCGGTATCGACGCGATTCTGGCCGACGGCAGGGAAATCGCGTTTGGTCCGGCCAGTGAAATGCATGGCGTCGTTTCGGATGCGTTGACCGGAGCGCTATCGGCGATCGGTGCGCGTGAACACGACGAGATCGCCCGCATGGTGCCCCACATGCTGCGCCGCGTCGGCGGCTACAACATCGACGTGTTCCATCCGCAAAGCGTGCGCCCCTATACTTCCGATGGCGCGGTCAACTTTGCCCACCTCCTTGTCGGCTCCGAGGGGACGCTCGCCTATTTTTCGCGCCTGACGCTGCAGCTTGCGCGACTGCCGGCAAACAAGACGCTGGGCGTGGTCAATTTCCCGTCGTTTCGCGCGGCAATGGCGTCGGCGCAGCACATCGTTACGCTGAAGCCGACCGCAGTCGAGCTGATCGATCGCACCATGATCGAACTGGCGCGGGCGAATCCGGCGTTTCGCCCCGTCATCGAGCGCGCATTGATCGGCGAGCCGGCAGCGATCCTGCTGGTCGAATTTTCCGGTGAAGACGGATCCGTGCAAACGGAGCGTCTGGAGCGACTGACGGAGCTCATGGGCGACCTCGGCCTTCCGGATGCCGTCGTGCGCATCACTGCGCCGCAGGCACAGAAAGAGTTGTGGGAGGTGCGCAAGGCGGGACTTAACATCATGATGTCGATGAAAGGCGACGGCAAGCCGGTGTCGTTCATCGAGGACTGCGCGGTGCCACTCGAGCACCTCGAGGAATATACCGAACGCCTGACCCAGATTTTTCGAAAGCACGGTACGGATGGCACCTGGTACGCACACGCAAGTGTGGGCACCTTGCACGTGCGTCCGATTCTCGACATGCGTCGCGGTGGCGCGGCGAAGATGCGCGCCATTGCCGAAGAGGCCTCCGTCATGGTCCGCCAATACAAGGGTGCCTACTCGGGCGAGCACGGCGACGGCCTGTGTCGCGGCGAGTGGGTGGCGTGGCAGTTCGGCCCGCGGCTCAACGCCGCCTTTGGGGAAATCAAGGCGCTGTTCGATCCGGGCAACCGCATGAATCCCGGCAAGATCGTCGCGCCGCCGCGGATGGACGATACGGCGCTGTTCCGTTTCGGTCCGCGCTACCAGCGACCGGCATTCGAGCCGGCGCTGGATTGGTCGTCCTGGGATGTCCAGCGTGACCCGCTGACGGGTCACGAGACGGTGCCAGGATCCGGCGGAGATCCGGCGCACGGTCTCATCAACGCGATCGAAATGTGCAACAACAACGGCCATTGCCGCAAGTTCGACGCCGGCACGATGTGCCCGAGCTTTCGCGTCACCCGCGACGAGCAGCATACGACGCGCGGACGCGCCAACACCCTGCGCCTCGCGCTTGCCGGCGAACTCGGGCAGGAAGAATTCGCCGGCGACGCGGTGCGCGACGCGCTCGACCTATGCGTGTCGTGCAAAGGCTGCAGACGCGAGTGCCCGACTGGCGTCGACATGGCCAAGCTCAAGATCGAGTTTCTTGCTGCCCGCAACGCGCGCTACGGTGTAAGCCTTCAGCAGCGGCTCCTTGCCTATCTGCCGCGGTACGCACCGCGCTTGAGCCGCCTGTCATGGATAGCCAATCTTCGCGATCGCATGCCGGGCGCTGCGCGCCTTTCCGAGCGCTGGCTTGGCCTGTCGCGGCGGCGCAGCTTGCCACAGTGGCACGCACCCTTCCTTCGGCCCTCCGGGTCCAGGCCGTCAACATGCGCGCCTGCGACCGCCGCGCCCGGCCGCGAAGTCGTATTGTTCATCGACACGTTCAGCAATTACTTCGCGCAAGCGAACGCGCAAGCTGCGACGCGCGTGCTCGAAGCCGCCGGCTACACGGTACACACCAATGTTCTCGGCCCGGCAAAGGGACGGCCACTGTGCTGCGGCCGCACTTTTCTCGCCGCGGGAATGGTCGAACAGGCGTGTGCCGAAGCGCGGCGCACGCTCGATGCCCTGCTGCCTTATGCGCGCAGGGGCGTCGCCATCGTCGGCCTGGAGCCATCCTGCCTGCTGACCTTGCGCGACGAATTCCTGACCTACCGCTTCGGCGAGGACGCGCTGTTGGTCGCTCGAAACGCACTGCTGTTCGAGGAGTTTCTGGTGCGCGAAAAGGCCGCCGGACGGCTCTCGCTCAAGCTCAAGTCGCTGCCGAATTCGCAAGCGCTTCTGCACGGGCACTGCCATCAGAAAGCGTTCGCGGCTTTCGAGGCGGTGAAAACCGTTCTGGATTGGATTCCGGGCCTGCAAACGCAGATGGTCGAATCGAGCTGCTGCGGAATGGCGGGTGCCTTCGGATACGAAGCGAAACACTTCGACGTGTCCATGAAAATGGCGGAACTCACATTACTGCCGGCGATACGCGCCGCGGCGCCCGCAACGCTGATCGTCGCCGACGGTTTCAGTTGCCGGCATCAGATCGCCGACGGGACCGGCCGCGACGCAATGCACGTTGCGCAGGTACTCGATCTGGCGTTGGACGGCGTGCAGCAATCGCCACGGGGCATCGAGCGATGATGGCCCGACGACGCAGTGTTCCTTGCCCTATGTGCGCGAAAGCGGTCGATTGGACCGCGGAGAACCGCTTCCGGCCGTTCTGTTCCGAACGCTGCAAGTTGATCGATCTCGGGGCCTGGGCGTCCGAGTCCTATCGCGCGCCAGTGGCCGAGGATCCAGCGGAGCCGGACGATTCGGAGCCCGGCACCGGCGCTTCCTGATCTGTATTCCACGCACCGCGCCGAAGGGCGACGCCGTGCGCGCCGTGTTGCATGGCCTGGTCGAGATCGGCGCGCACAAGGCCGCCGAGGGCGTAGACCGGCAGGGGCATCCCTCGCGCCAGCTCCTCGAAATGCGTCCAGCCGAGCGGTCGTGCCGTCGTATGGGAAGGCGTCGGCAGCACAGGACCCAGCACCACGAAATCGACGCCGAGCTCGACCGCGCGCGCAAGCTCGGCGTGGTCGTGGCACGATGCCGCGCAAACCATTTCCAGCGGCCTGCGTTCAGCGGCCATCAGATGGGCGGAGGTCCAGTGCACCCCGGCGCAACCGAGTCGACGCGCAACATCGGCGTCGCCATTAAGGAGAATTCGTGCGCCGCTCGATTGCCCGAGGGCGAGGAGCTGTTCCGCCAATCGAGCGAGCTTCTCCTCCGTGAAGGATTTTTCGCGCAACTCGATGAGTGTCACACCTCCGGCGATCGCGCTCTTGGCACGCTCCAGAAACGGGCCGACGCCGAGATCCTCGGCCATGGAGATCGCATAGACGGGCGGAAGTTCCAGCGAACGCAATACCACTGCGTTGGCGGGCAATAGCGGCGCGACGTCGATTGCGCCGGGTGTCTGCCAGGCGATGGCCTGGCCGTCGCGGCCTCGTGGATCCCCGCTCCAGCCGAAAACACGAAAAAAATTGAGCTCTACGAGCGCATGCGGATAGACATAGCGCTGCACCAGCCAGGGCACGGCGCGCGTGACGGTGATTCCCAGCTCTTCATCGAGCTCGCGCACCAGCGCATCGCGTGCGGATTCGCCGGCTTCGAGTTTGCCGCCGGGAAACTCCCAGTAGCCGGGATAGGGTGTCCCGGGCAGGCGCTGCGCGAGCAGCACTGTGCCGTCGTCGCGCACCAGGACCGCCGCCGCGACGCGCAAGACATGCCCTTCGTTCAGGTTACTCACGTGCGCGGAAGACGCACCTGCTCATTTTCGCATCGTCCTTGCCCGATGGTCCTGGAGCGCCCGTGCGCCCGCCCGATCTCGCGCGAACTGCCAGGCGACGCGGCCGCTGCGCGATCCTCGCTGCAGCGCGAACTGGATCGCATCGCGGTGCAGCGCGTCGACCGCCTTGGTCTCCCGCGGACGCAAGACGCCGTGGTACTCGAGCCAAGCGTCGACCGCCGCGAGGTAGTCGTCCTGGGTGAACGGATAAAACGAAATCCACAACCCGAAGCGCTCGGAGAGCGAAATCTTCTCCTCGACCGACTCGCCAGGATGAACTTCCTCGCCGACGTGCCGCGTTTCCAGGTTCTCGCTGAAATACTCCGGCAGCAAATGCCTGCGGTTCGACGTCGCGTAGATGAGCACGTTCGACGACGCCGCGGCGATGGTGCCGTCGAGCATCACCTTGAGCGCCTTGTAGCCGGGCTCGTTGGCGTCGAACGACAGGTCGTCACAGAACACCAGGAATCGCTCGGTGCGCTCCGCGATCTGGTCGACGATATCGGGCAAGTCGACCAGATCTGTCTTGTCGACCTCGATCAGGCGCAGACCCTTGTTGCCGTATTTGGCAAGCATCGCCTTGACGAGCGACGACTTGCCGGTCCCGCGCGAGCCGGTGAGCAGCACGTTGTTGGCCGGCAGGCCGGCGAGAAACTGACGCGTGTTGGCATCGATCACCAGCTTTTGCTCGTTGATCGCAACCAGATCGTCGAGGCGAATCACGTGCGGATGCATGACCGCTTGCAAATAACCGCGCTCGCCGCGCTTCCGCCAGCGGAACGCGCGCGCTTTCCAGTTCGGCTCCGGCAAGGGCACCGGCAACAGCGATTCGAGCCGTGTCAGCACGGCCTCGGCGCGAGCCAGGAAGGCCTGCATCGAATCGCGGCCGGTCGGAGACGTCTTCAACTTCGATAGTCCGCGTTGATGCTCACGTATCCATGCGAAAAATCGCACGTCCACACCGTCGTTGTTGCGTTGCCGCGATTCAATGCAACGCGGACGCCGATTTCGGGCTTGGCCATGACCCGCTGGCCATCCTCCTCACGATACGACGCCGCGCGACCTCCATCTTCGACGACGAGAATCTCGTCGAGCCAGAACGATACGCGTCCTGGATCGAGGTCGGCAATGCCGGCGTTGCCGATTGCGCAGACGATGCGACCGAGATTCGGGTCCGATGCAAAGAACGCAGTCTTGACCAACGGCGAATGAGCGATCGCACGGGCCACGCGTTCGCATTCGGAAATGTCACGTCCGCCTTCGACGGTGATGGCGATGAATTTTGTCGCACCCTCTCCGTCGCGCACGATAGCCTGCGAAAGCTCGATCGCGACTTCCTCCAACGCGGCTCGCACCGGCACGAGACGCGGGTCGTCCCGTCGCTCGATCGGCCGCAACGGCGCCGCTCCGGACGCTATCAGCACGAAGCTGTCATTGGTCGACGTGTCGCCGTCGATCGTCACGCGGTTGAACGATAGGTCGGCGATTGCTGCGGCGAGGTCGCGAAGCAAACCGCCGGCGATCGGCGCGTCGGTGGCGACAAACGCGAGCATGGTTGCCATGTTCGGGGCCATCATGCCGGCGCCTTTGGCGATGCCGGTAACCGTCACCGCCGTCCCCTCGATCTCGATGCGACGCGACGCGCCCTTGGGCACGGTGTCGGTGGTCATGATCGCACGCACCGCCGCGTACCATCCGCCGGGCGTCAGCGCGGCAGCGCAGCGCGGCAATGCGTCGATGATTCTATCGACCGGCAGCGGCTCCATGATCACGCCGGTCGAGAACGGCAATACTTCCTCCGGCGCACAATCGATCTGCTTTGCAACGGCCACGCAAGTGAGTCGCGCGGCGGCGAGTCCGGCGTCGCCAGTGCCGGCGTTGGCGTTGCCGGCGTTGATCAGCAGCGCTCTAGTGTGCCTGCTTTGCGCCAGATGCTCGCGGCAGACGATAACGGGCGCGGCGCAGAACCGGTTTTGCGTGAATACACCCGAGGCATGACTGCCGGGCGAGAGTTTGACCAGCAGCACGTCATCCCGCGTCCAACGCTTGATGCCGGCCGCGGCCGTGCCGAGCGTGATGCCGCGCACCGGGAGCAATTGCTCTGGCGTCGGCGGAGTGTAATTGACCGGCATCGGTTCGGCGGCAAGCGAAGATCTGCGAGAATTCTACCGCAGAGTGATGATCGTCGAGAACGCAGCGCCGCCGAATGAAAAATGTGACACGCGTAGGAGCGCCTGGCGGATCGCGCAGCACGCGAAGCCTCCGCCAACTGCCGGAGGCATAAAGATCAGGCTAGGCGGCCGTGGCAGTGCTTGTACTTCTTCCCCGATCCGCACGGACACATATCGTTGCGGCCAACTTTCTGCCCGGCGCGGGTGAATGGCGGCGGTGCGGTCGCCGGCGGCGGATCCTCCGGCGCCGGAGCCAATGCCTGTTCGTAGTCGGCGTGCTGGTAGCGCACGTTCGACACGGGTGGCGGCTCCTCGACCGCCTGCACATCCTGTTCGGAGCGGACCTGCACCGTCAGTACGATCTTAACCACGTCCTGCTTGATGCGGTCGAGCATGACGGAGAACAGCTCGAACGCCTCCCGCTTGTATTCCTGTTTCGGATTCTTCTGCGCATACCCGCGCAGATGAATGCCCTGACGAAGGTGATCGAGCGCGGACAAGTGCTCACGCCAGTGCTGGTCGACCGTTTGCAGCATCAGGTTGCGCTCGAACTTGTGGAACATCTCCGGGCCGACCAGCTCCAGTTTGCTCTCGTATTGCTTCTTCGCGACTTCGCGCACGCGGTCGCGCACGTTCTCGTCCGACAGCTCGGGCTCGGTCTTGAGCCATTCGTCGACGGGCGCTTCGATCTGATAGTCGGCGGACAGCGTCGACACCAATCCGGGAATTTCCCACTGCTCCTCGACCGACTCGGGCGGGATCGACAATCTCACGGTATCCTCGATCTGGCCCTCAATCATGTTGCGGATGGTTTCCGACACGTCGTCGGTCTCCAGCAATTCGTTGCGCTGCTGATAGATCACGCGGCGCTGATCGTTGGCGACGTCGTCGTATTCCAGCAGCTGCTTGCGAATATCGAAGTTGCGCGACTCGACGCGATTCTGCGCCTTGGCGATCGAACGGTTGACGATGGCATGCTCGATCGGCTCGCCTTCGGGCATTTTCAGGCGCTGCATGATTCCGGACAGACGCTCGCCGCCGAAAATGCGCAGCAGCGGATCTTCGAGCGACAGGTAGAAGCGCGACGAGCCGGGGTCGCCCTGGCGTCCTGAGCGGCCGCGCAACTGGTTGTCGATGCGCCGCGACTCATGGCGCTCGGTACCGATGATGTGCAGGCCGCCTGCGGCGATGACCTGATCGTGAAGGACCTGCCACTCGCTGCGCATCTTGCCGATAAGCAAATCCCGCTCGGTCTGCGACATTGTTTCGTCTTCCCGAATCAGCAGGATCTGCGGCTCGACCGCGCCGCCCAATACGATATCGGTACCGCGGCCGGCCATGTTGGTCGCGATGGTGACCATTTTCGGCCGGCCGGCCTGGACGACGATCTCCGCCTCGCGGGCATGCTGCTTGGCATTGAGCACCTGATGAGGGAGCTTCTCCTTGTCGAGGATGGTCGAGAGCAGCTCGGAGTTCTCGATCGATGTCGTGCCAACCAGCACCGGCTGGCCGCGATGGAAGCAATCCTTGATATCGGCGAGGATCGCGTCGGCCTTTTCCTGAAAGGTCCGGAAAACGAGGTCGTTCTCGTCCTTTCGGATCATCGGCAGATTGGTCGGGATCACCATCGTTTCCAAATGGTAGATCTGCTGAAACTCGAACGCTTCCGTGTCCGCGGTACCGGTCATGCCGGCGAGTTTGGCGTACATCCGAAAGTAATTCTGAAACGTGATCGAGGCCAGCGTCTGATTTTCACGCTGGATCGCCACGCCTTCCTTGGCCTCGACGGCTTGATGAAGCCCGTCGGACCAGCGGCGCCCGGACATGAGTCGCCCGGTGAATTCGTCGACGATGATGACTTCGCCGTCCTGTACCACGTAGTGCTGGTCGCGATGGAAAAGCGCGTGCGCGCGAAGCGCCGCATACATATGGTGCATCAGCGAAATGTTGTGTGCGTCGTAAAGGCTGCTGCCGGGCGGCAGCAGACCGGCGTCGAAGAGAATGCCTTCCGCGTGCTCGTGGCCTTCCTCCGACAGCAATACCTGATGCGCTTTCTCGTCGACCCAGTAGTCGCCCTTTCCCGTCTCCTCGGCCTGCCGGGTGAGCTTGGGCGCGAGTTCGTTCAACCGGTAATAGAGGTCGACATTGTCGTCGGCCTGGCCCGAGATGATCAACGGCGTACGCGCTTCGTCGATCAGGATCGAGTCGACTTCGTCGACGATGGCGTAGACGAGCCCGCGCTGCACTTTTTCCGACGCATGGAAGACCATGTTGTCGCGCAGGTAGTCGAATCCGAATTCGTTGTTGGTGCCGTAAGTGATGTCCGCCGCGTACGCCGCTTGCTTGAGGTCGTGGCTCATCTGCGACAGATTGACGCCGACGGTCAATCCCAGGAAACGGTAGATCCGGCCCATCCAGTCGGCATCGCGCTGGGCGAGGTAATCATTGACGGTGACGATGTGCACCCCGCTGCCGGTCAGTGCATTCAGGTATGCGGGCAGCGTAGCAACCAGGGTTTTGCCTTCGCCGGTACGCATTTCGGCGATCTTCCCGTAATGCAGACCCATGCCACCGATCAGTTGCATGTCGAAGTGCCGCATCTGCAAGGTGCGCTTGCCGGCTTCGCGCACCACCGCGAACGCCTCGGGCATCACCGCGTCGAGCGTTTCGCCCTTCGCGACGCGCTCCTTGAGCATTGGCGTCTTCGCTTTCAGCTCTTCGTCCGACAGCGCGGCAAACGCGGGCTCGAGCGCATTGATTTCTTCGACCACCTGCGCGTATTCCTTCAGCAGCCGCTCGTTCCGGCTACCGAAGATCTTGGTAAGGATGTTGGGGATCATAAAGTCGGTATCTCAAGCCGCCGGGCAAAAAACAAGGGGTGAGGACCACCTCACCCCTATCTGTCTATCGGCTGCCCAGGGTCAACTGCCCCGCGGTCAATTGCGAAGGCCGACGTGCTGGCGCAGACGACCCGCAGCCGCGCTAGCCCGTGGGTTGGAGGAAACGCGCCGGATTCTGCGGGACACCGTTCAAACGCACCTCGAAGTGCAGATGCGGGCCGGTCGATCGGCCGGTCGATCCTACTGTCGCCACGCGCTGGCCGCGCATGACGAGGTCGCCATCCTTCACCAGCAGCGTCGAGCAATGCGCGTAGCGGCTGACCAGCCCATTGCCGTGATCGATTTCGAGCATTTTACCATAGGCGGGATGGACGTCCGCGAAGACGACCTTGCCGCTCGCGGCGGCTTCGATCGTGGTTCCGACCTCAGCCGGAAAGTCGATCCCCTCGTGAAAGGTCTTCTGTCCATTAAACGGATCGATGCGCCAGCCGAAGTTAGACGAGAACCAGCCGTCTTCGATCGGCAACAACGTCGGCAAAAACTTCTTGTTTGCCGAGTCGGTCACAACCAGAGCCTCGAGAACGCCGAGTTGATCGGAACGTTCGTCGACCTGGCGTGACAACTGGCCCAGCATGGCAGTGAACTCGTCCACCGTGAAATCGCGCTGCAGTGTGGGCGCCGGTCCGCCGCGCCCCGGTGTCGACCCAGGCTCCTGCGCCGGCAATTCCTGCGGCTTCAATCCAGCGAGCCGCGCCAGCCGCTCGCCAAGGCTATCGAGCCGCAGCATCTGCGCCTGCAAGTCGCCGAGCTTCATCGCCATCGCGCTCAGGTGGCCCTGCACGGACTCTTCG
>JADGRP010000105.1 GCA_017880805.1 Burkholderiales bacterium | reverse complement strand
CTGCACGCGATCGCGGAAGTGGCGGCGCATCGCTTTTGCTTCCGCGCAAAGCGATTGTCCGACAGCAAATTGGCTATCACGCAGGCCGGATCCTCACCTATACGCTGCTGGGTACGGTATTTGGCGCCGGCGGCTCGGCCCTGCTAAGGGCTACCGACGTTTTGACCTTGCAGCGCTCAATGTTCGTATTCGCGAACGTCTTGTTGCTGGTGCTGGGAGTCAGGCTGGCTCTGGATACGCAAGGCGACGGTTGGCTGCAGCGGGCGGGCGCGAGGATTTTTGAAGCGGCGCTCCCGGTCGTGCGTCCGTTACTTCACCAGCCTGGCATGCGCGGTCGAATGGCATTGGGACTACTATGGGGCCTTGTGCCCTGCGCGTTGATCTATAGCGTCTTACCGCTGGCAATGTTCGCCGGCGGTCCTTGGCAAGGCGCAATGGTCATGCTCGCGTTCGGGCTAGGCACGCTGCCGAACCTCGCGGCAGCAGGGCTGTTTTTTCAACGTACGAGGTTCTTGGTCGAGCGTACGACACTGCGTTTCGCCGCCGGGGCGCTTGTGAGCACGTTCGCCATTGCCGGAATATACCGAGTGTTTTACGTGCCCAATGCTCTCGCGGCAGGTCCCTTTTGTTGGGTACCTTGAACGATAGGCCTCGATACGGCCCATTTTCGCGGCCGGTCGATTGCGGGAGATTGCACTGATCCATCGAGTGAAGGCCTGGCAGTGCATCGGATGCGGAAAAATCGAGGCTCCGCAAACGTGCATTGGAGTTTGCCAAGACCGCAAGGTCGAGTTCGTCTACGCCTCCGAGCACGAGGATGTGCTGGCGCAGTTAACACTCGCGCGGACCAGGATCGAGACGCTCGAAGCGATCACACGCCAGCTCGCGCGAACCACGCCGCGAACCGGTGAATGGGAGCATTCCTATCGGGCGCTTCAGCAACGCGCACGCAGGATGCTGGCGTTGACGAGTACCGCTTCCCCGTGCCTCGCTAATCCGAAGCAAGAACAATGATGGAATATCGACCTGTCGCCGGAATTCTCTGCGGGCGATAGCACAAGGGCATGGCGCCACATCAGGATGCACGGCGGAAACGCACTCCTTGGTTTGACGCTGGTCAATGTCGGCTGAAGACAGACGCGCAACAATTTTTGTGCTAAGAATGCTTTATTTTTAAGTAGCATGACTAAACCGAGGAAAAGACAATGACCAGAGATCCTTCGCAATCAAGCCGCCGCCGTTTCATCAAGATCAGCACCGCCGCGCTCGCTGCCGCACCGTTCGCCGGTGTCCTGCTCACCAAAGCCGCAGAGGCGGCCGAGGCGCTCAGCGAATCCGATCCAACCGCATCAGCGCTGGGTTACAAGATGGATGCAACCAAGGCGCCCAATCGCAAGGACAAGACGTCGGTGTGTGGCAACTGCAGCCTGTATTCCGGCAAGCCGGGCGCGACCGATGGTCCTTGCAGCATATTTGGAGGCAAGCTTGTCAGCGCCAAAGGCTGGTGCTCGGCCTGGGTCAAGAAAGCCTGAGGGCGCGAGCCCGTCCATTCTTGATTTGAACCTCGCGCGACCCTGCATCATCGCGGTGGCGCTTGCTGCCACCTTCCTCGGTCTTCCGGGGTGGGAGCGTCGGTTTGGCTCGCCGCGCTGGCGAAGGCGATAACCGCTATACAGAAGCGAACACTATGCCGGACAGTGCACCATTGCTTGACGAGCTGCGCGTGCAATATGAGGAGGCGCGACAATCGAAGCATGAGCACGCGAACGTCGAAAACGTCCAGCAGATCGACTTGCGGCTGCGAAGTGCCTTGCGGTGGCTCGAGAAGGCGGTCATGTACCTCGACGAGCTCCAGCCACCGATCGAGCACCGATTCGATTTAGGTCACGGTCTTGTGTTCGAGTCGCCGCGGTTCAGCCACGGCTCGGTCGGGAAGCATACGCGCCGCAGCATCGGCTTTCCGGTGCTTGACGAGATCAACATCTACTATGAGATCTCGGTGGCAAAGTCTCTGACTATCGATGTCGCACGCGGCGGGGTCGCGCTTGCTCAAAAGGCTCTTGACGACGCACGGCTACAATACACCAGCCATTGCGTAGAAGATCCCCCCGGAGTCGTGCTCAGATGCACTATTTCGGTACCACCCGTGATCCCCGCAATGATTTCGTTCCATGCTGACTATCAAACCGGAGTGGTCACGGTGACGCTGGTCAACGTCGACCGGCTGGATCGGGTCACTTTGGAATTTCCCAGCAATGCGATCGAGGAACCGGTTCTTGAAGATCTCGTGCGCTTCATTCTGGGTCGCAACGATGCGTTTCTCCACCGCGCACCCCTTGCAGGCATTCGTGGGCGATCGTCCACTTGAATGGATCGACGTCCGGATAGACGTGTCGCGATAGCGTGGCGTAGCGTCACTGCGGAGATGAAGCCGGCCGCGTCAGCAAGCGGCCTGCTATTCGCGGAGCGAAGCCGGTGCGGCCCGTTCCCTCGCCCAATCGCGGAGCTGGTCGACCTTCTCCTTCATCGTCTTCGACAATGGAATGATCCTTGCCGCAGAGCGCAACAGATCATCGAACGTGACAGCGCGGTTCGCGAGCATAGCTGTGGTCATGGCCGATACGACACACTGCTCGACCTCGGCCCCCGTCCATCCTTCGGTCAAGCCAACGAGCCGCTCGATGCCCAACCCGGACGAGTCCGTGCCGCGGCGCAGCAGGTGGATTCTGAATATCTCGAGGCGTTCGTCGTTGTGCGGCAAGTCGACGAAGAAAACCTCGTCGAAGCGTCCCTTGCGGATCATTTCCGCCGGCAGCAGATCGATTCTGTTGGCGGTCGCCGCTACGAACAGTCCGCGCACCTTTTCCTGCATCCACGTCATAAAAAAGGCGAAGATGCGGCCTTGCTCGCCGGACGACACCGCGGACGTGATGCCCAATTCGATTTCGTCGAACCACACCACCGCCGGCGCGATGGCTTCCATCATGCGGCAAGCCTTCGCGAACGCCCATTCCGGCGGGCCATGGCGCCCGGAGAAAATCTCGGCGGTGTCGATCCGATACAGCGGCAGTTGGAAACAGTCAGCGATCGCCTTGACGGACAGGCTTTTGCCGCACCCGGAAACTCCCATCACCATCACGCCTTTCGGCACCATTTCCACACCGATGCTGTCGCGGGCTTGAAACAGCGCCCGCCGCTCCAGCAACCATTTTTTCATCATTTCGAGGCCGCCGACGCGGTTCAGCTGACCGCCGTCCGTGATGCACTCGATGGTACCGGTGCGATTCACCGATAAGCGCTTTTCGTCGAACAAGGCGGGGATTGATGGAAGCCCGAGATTCTTGCCGTCGGCAAGCGCACGCCGGACGGCAAAGCCCGCTTCGTCGAGGGTGAGCCCCTGAAGCGCCCGGGTCATCAAGACCAGGGTGGCTTCACTGATGTCGACGGTGCCGCCGGACGCCGTGATCGCGGCCGCGCGTTCCTCAAGGAATGCCCTGATCTCGGCGACGTCCGGCACGCTGAATTCGACGAATGCGATATCGTGTTCAAGTTCGTCGGGAATGTAGCGGACTGGCGAGGAAATGACGACGAATCTGCCATGATCGCGACAGAGTTCGTAAACATCGCGCAAGCGCCGGCGGATTCCGGCGGCCTCGCGCAAGGGCTCGTGGAAGTCCTTCAGATGAAATACTGCCGGCCCCTTGAAATTGGCAATGAAGTCGAGCGCCGTGCGCGCGTCGGACGTATCCTCGCCGGGCGGCGTGTCATCGCCGCACTCCAGGCCCTTCGTCATGCTCCACGTCCAAAGCGGCACAGGCTTCTGAAAATAGTGTCGCGCGGCCTCGCGCAGTAGCCTGCCGACTCTTTGCTCCTCGGGCGACATGATGTAAAGAAGCGGACGGCCGGAGGCAAACAGCGCACGCAGTTGCTTGCTCGAGCTGCTTTCTGGGGAACCGGATGAGGCGGTTTGCATTGGGACAGACGGCGCCAGCGGGGGAGGGGGCGGAACGCCGAGACAATAAAGGCGCAAAGCTGAGCCCGACCGTCACCCTACCATGCGGGTTGGCGGCGTGGCAAAGAGGGTTGCGGGATGCGAACGAGGGCGACGGAAGATCCAACCACCGTGACCATTTGGCTTTGGGTACACTCATCGCGTGCGACGGTGACGCGGGCCCGAGGTGCGTCGACCGCAATCACAGCCTCTGGCCGCGGATAACCCGGACGGCAAGAGGCCACACCCGCGGCTCGTTGGTTGGCGCCTGGATAATTGCAAGGCACACGCTATCCGATAGTCATCAAGCTGGCGTTGCCGCCGGCTGCGGCCATATTGATGCTGATCGATCGCTCGGTGACCAGCAACTCCAACGAGTAACACGCGCCGGCAGCGACCTCGTCAGGCAAGAGGCATTGCGGCGTGATAATCGGCCCATCGCGCGCGGCGAGTCGACACGCCCATGCCGCCGCCGTTGCAGATTCACCTTCGAACAGCGCCGCGCTGAAATCGTCCGACTCGCTCTCGAATGGACGATCCGCCAAGTCTGAGACCAAACAGGTCTTCGTTCCAATCGGCGCGGGAAGTCGAGAAACCAGCGTCGAGGTCACCGCGTCTCTGATGAAGCAGGCTATGTTCCCGGTGGCGAGCGTGGCGCCAAGCTGCGATAACGCGCCCAGACGGGTCTCTGCGTGACAGAGCACGCGTCCGCGGGGACGCAGCTCGTAGGTGTTCCGTTCTCCTGTCGGCCCCGGCAGCACCTCGACCCCGCGCAAGGGCGAAGCATCGAGATAGTGTGCGCAGAGGCGCGCCGCATCCACTTCGCCCGCCGCCGTCAGCCAGTCCCGCAGTTCGATGAGCGCCGCCATGCTCGCGGATGGCGCGCCGCCATCGGGGCGGCGACGGATAGGGCACGCTGCCAACAAACGTCGCACATAGAGCGGCCCTCCCGCCTTCGGTCCGGTCCCCGACAAGCCTTCGCCGCCGAAGGGCTGGACGCCGACCACCGCACCGATCATGTTGCGGTTGACGTAGATATTGCCCGCGCGCACGCCGTCGACGACGCGCTCGATGGTTTCGTCGATGCGGCTGTGCACGCCGAACGTCAATCCATAACCCGTCGCGCGAATGTCATCGAGCAACGCGTCGAGCCCGTCGCGCCTGAAGCGCACCACATGCAACACCGGACCGAACACCTCGCGCTTCAAGGCCTTGATGCTGTCGAGCTCGATGATGGTGGGGGGTACGAAGATTTCTGCCGCGGCGTCCTGCGGCAACGGCAGTCGATACACGGCGTGGCCCTGCGCGCGCATGGCCTCGACGTGGCGCTCGATGTTGTCGCGCGCCTCGCGGTCAATCAGCGGTCCGACATCGGTCGCAAGCCGATCAGGGTTGCCGGTCACGAGCTCGCGCATCGCGCCCTTGAGCATGTGCAACAGGCCGGCCGCGATCTCCTCCTGCAGGCAAAGTACGCGCAGCGCCGAGCATCGCTGTCCGGCCGAATCGAACGCTGATTGCAGTACGTCGTGCACCACCTGTTCGGGCAGCGCCGACGAATCGACGATCATCACGTTCTGGCCACCAGTCTCGGCGATCAGCGGGATCGGGCGGACGCTCTCGCTGCCGTTGCCGGTGCCTCTGCGCTGCGACAGTGTGCGAGCGATCACGCGTGCGACGTCGGTGGAGCCGGTGAACAACACGCCTCGGGTGCGCGGATCGCCGACGAGCGCGGCGCCGACGGTCTCGCCGCGTCCAGGCAGGAGTTGCACGACATCGTCCGGTACGCCGGCTTGATGCAGCAGTCGCACCGCCTCGGCCGCGATCAAAGGCGTCTGCTCGGCCGGCTTGGCCAGCACCGGGTTTCCGGCTGCGAGCGCCGCACTCACTTGTCCCATAAAAATCGCAAGCGGGAAGTTCCACGGACTGATGCAGACGATGGGCCCGAGCGGCAGGTGCGTGGCGTTGTCGAACTCGCGCCGCACCTCCGCCGCATAGTAGCGCAGGAAGTCGATCGCCTCGCGCACTTCGCCAATCGCATTGGGAATGGATTTTCCCGACTCGCGAACCACCAGTCCGAGCAGCAGCGGCATCCGCTCCTCCAGCAGAGAGGCCGCGCGCTCGAGACACGCGGTTCGCTCGCTGACCGAGGTTGATCGCCACTTCGGCGCCGCGTGCACGGAGCGCTCCAGCGCTGCCGCCACGTCCGATGGACTCGCTTCGACGAGGCTTCCGACACGGTCGCGCCGGTCCGCGGGGTTGAGGACATCGTCCGGCGTGCGATCGTCGGCGCCCCCATCTGCGGCCCTGGGGCCCGCAGTCCAGTCGCGGGTCGCGCTTTCGCTTAACACCTTCGCGAGCGACGCCAACGTGCCCTCGTTCGACAGATCCAACCCCGCCGAGTTGATTCGTCCATTTGCATACAGCGCGCCGGGCAGCACGATCTTCGGATGAGGCGCTCCGGCAGGAGCGATACGTTCGGCCTCTCCCACAGGATCGGCGATCAGCTCGTCGATGCTGACCGCGGGATCGGCGATTCTATTGACGAACGACGTGTTGGCTCCGTTCTCGAGGAGGCGGCGCACGAAATAGGCCAGCAGCGTCTCGTGCGTGCCGACCGGCGCATAGATGCGGCACGGACGGTCGAGCTTTCCTTGCGCGATCGGCCCGACGACCTGCTCGTATAGCGGCTCTCCCATGCCGTGCAGACATTGAAATTCGAACCGGTCGGCGCGGTGCGTCCCGCCCGCGAGATGATAGATCGACGCCAGCGTCAAAGCGTTGTGGGTCGCGAACTGAGGGTAGATCGCGTCCGGCGCCGCGAGCAGCTTTTTCGCGCATGCGAGGTACGACACGTCGGTGTAAATCTTGCGCGTGTACACGGGATAATCGGCAAGGCCGTCGACTTGCGCGCGCTTGATCTCGGTGTCCCAGTACGCGCCCTTGACCAGTCGCACCATCAGACGGTGCCGACTGCGCACCGCGAGGTCGATCAGGTAATCGAGCACGAATGGAGCACGCTTCTGGTACGTCTGGATCACGAAGCCGATGCCGTTCCAGTCCGCAAGCCCGGCGTCGAAGCACAGCGCTTCCAGGAGGTCGAGCGAGAGATCCAGCCGGTCGGCTTCCTCGACGTCGATATTGAGCCCGATGTCGTATTGGCGCGCGAGCATGGTCAACGCGCGCACTCGCGGACCCAGCTCGGCGAGTACGCGTGTCCTTTGCGCGCGCGAGTAACGTGGATGCAACGCCGAGAGCTTGATGGAGATGCCGGGACCTTCGTAGATGCCTCGTCCCGCGGCGGCGTTGCCGATCGAATGAATCGCGTGTTCGTACGCGCCGTAGTAACGCTGTGCGTCTTCGGCGGTGGTCGCGGCTTCGCCGAGCATGTCGTAGGAATGGCGAAATCCCCTGGCTGCGCGCTTGCGACCGTTGGCCAGCGCCTCTTCTATCGTCTCGCCGGACACGAACTGCTCGCCCATCAGCCGCATGCCGAGGTCGACGCCCTTGCGAATCAGCGGTTCGCCGCCCTTGGCGATCAGACGCGTCAGCGCGCTGGCCATGCCCGCCTCGCTCGACGTCGCGACCAGCTTGCCGGTGATCATCAAGCCCCAGCTGGCGGCGTTGACGAACAGCGACCGCGCGTTGCTGGTGTGCGCCGCCCAATCGCCGCCGCCAATCTTGTCGCGAATGAGCGCGTCGCGGGTGGCGGTGTCCGGGATGCGCAACAAGGCCTCCGCCAGGCACATCAGCGCCACACCTTCCTGGCTGGACAGAGAAAATTCCTGAATCAGCGCTTCGACGCCACTCCGGCTGCCCGACGCCCGCAATGCGCCGACGAGCTTGCGGGCGAGCGATTGCGCGGCGTGTGCCACAGGCGGTGCGAGGCGAGCCTGCTCGATCAGTGCGGGCACGCACTCCGGCTCGGGCACGCGATACGCAGCGGTGATCGCCGCGCGTAATGCCGATTGTGGAACGACTTCCTGTTCGAACGCCGCGAACGGCCGCGGGGCATGTGTGTTTTTATTTGCGATGTTCAATGGCAGATTCCGTCGATCGCGCTATTCGTCGGGACTTACGCTCGACCTCCGACCGGGTTGAGTGCGAGCCACCTTGGTGGCCGCTAGATCCGAAATATGATGCCATGAAAGTTGCGGTGGATCTCGCAGTGGTTTGGCTGCGCGCGGCATGGCGCTGTAATTTGGATAAGACGTTGTGTTATCATGTTCTTATGAGTCGAACGGGCCGGAAAAAAGTCGCTTGGCTTTGCCTGAATGCGTTGCTGTTCTTGCAGCTCGCTGTGGCGGCTCATGCCTGTCCGACGCCGATGGATCGCGGTGGTTCGGCAGCGGTCGCCGCGGATGCCCAAGTTCCGCCGTGTCACGGAATGGATCATGAGCGGCCGAAACTTTGCGAGCAACATTGTGTCCATGATTCGCAGTCTGTCGATACTCAGCCGCACTCATCGGTAAACGCCCCGCTCTTGGCGCTTCTGGCAGTCGTTATTCAGTGTGACCTTCATTTCGCCACCGGGTCCAGTGTCCAAGGCGCATTAGGCGCCACGGTTGTCGAACCTCCTCCCTTAGTACGCTTCGGCGTATTGCGCATTTGATCTTCCGGTAGGCCTTCGACCGTTGCCCATCTTTGGGCAGCGGTGTCGGGACTTACTTGGAGATCTCCATGAAATCTTGCCTTGGCGCGCTGTTACATCGCGCGACCGAAACTACGCATCGAATCGCAGGCATCGGGTCTATCGCACCACTGCGATCTGCTTCCAATCGAAATTGTCGAGGCGGTAGCGCGTCGATTCGTCGACGAATGCTGGCTGCGCTGGCCATGACGTTGGTGTCGATGGCGAGCGCGTCGGCGCAATCGCCGTTGACTTTGAAAGACGCTCAGCGACAGGCCATCGAGCGCTCGCGTATGTTGGCGGCGCAAGATTCCGCCATCACTGCCTCGCGCGAAATGGCGGTGTCCGCGGCGCAGCTACCCGACCCAATCGCCAAGGTGGGAGTCAACAATTTGCCGGTCAATGGCGAAGACCGCTTCAGCCTGACGAGAGACTTCATGACCATGCGCAGCGTAGGCGTCATGCAGGAGCTCACCCGGGCGGGAAAGCGCGAGGCGCGCGCAGAACGTTTTGAGCGCGAGGCGGAAAAGTCCGTCGCCGAGAAGAGCGTCACGATTGCCGCAATCCAGCGCGACACGGCGATCGCGTGGCTCGATCGCTACTACGCCGAGGCGATGATGGCGGTCGTATCCGAGCAGAGCCGCGAAGCGGCGGCCGAAATCGACGCGGCCGAAGGAGCCTATCGTGCCGGACGAGGCAGCCTGGCCGACCTGCTCTCCGCTCGCGCCGCGTCGGTCGCCTTGGATGATCGTGCCAGCGAGCTCAGTCGCAAGGTGCGTGCCGCCAAGATCGCCCTCGCGCGTTGGTTGGGCGATGGCGCGGAAGCGCCGTTGTCAGGCCGTCCGCTGATCGACGCGATCCGGCTCGATCCGACGATGCTGGAAGCCGATCTGAACCACCACCCGGAAGTTGCGGTGCTCGCCAGGAAGGAAGACGTCGCTGCCGCCGAAGTCAGGGTGGCGCAGGCCAACAAGACAGCAGACTGGAGCGTGGAGTTGATGTACAGCCAACGCGGCCCCGCCTACTCGAACATGATTTCGGTGAACGTTTCGGTGCCGCTGCAATGGGACCCGAAAAACCGCCAGGACCGCGAAGTTGCGTCCAAGCTGGCGATGCTGGATCAGGCGCGCGCCGAGCGCGAGGACATGCTGCGAGCCCATACCGCAGAGATCCGCGCGATGATCGCTGAATGGGAAAGCGATCGGGAGCGCAGCGCGCGATATCAGCGTGAGCTGCTGCCGCTCGCATCCGAGCGGACGCAGGCAACGTTGGGCGCCTACCGCGGCGCCAAGGCCAGCATCACCGACGTGCTGCTGGCGCGCCGCAACGAGATCGATGTACGAACGCAGGCATTGCAACTGGAGATGGAAACGGCGCGCTTGTGGGCACAACTCAATTTTCTGTCGCCCGAGAGCGATGCCGTCGCGCGCGCCGGCGTAACCCTCATCAAGGATTCGCAATGAAGACCAAATATCTCATTTTTGCGCTGGCTGCCGCTGTCGCCATCGGCGCCGGGGGCTACGGCGCGTATCGCGCCGGGATGAATCACGGCATTCAGATGAGCGATGGGGCGACCGTTACCGCCGCGCGGTCGGCGTCCGGTGCGCAAAAGGCAGGCGACGTCGATCCGGCGACGGGCAAGAAGGTGTTGTATTGGCACGATCCGATGGCGCCGGGCCAGAAATTCGATAAGCCCGGTAAATCGCCGTTCATGGATATGGAGCTGGTGCCGATATATGCCGATGGCGGCAACGCCAGTGACGAGGGCACGGTGGCCATCAACTCGCGTGTCCAGCAGAACCTCGGCGTGCGCGTCGCGGAAGTGAAGTTTGGTTCGCTGACGTCGCCAGTCGAGGCGGTGGGCAGCGTGGCATACAACGAACGCGATGTTGCGGTCGTGCAAGCACGAAGCAACGGTTTCCTGGAACGACTCTATGTTCGCGCGCCGCTCGACCCGGTGCGCAAGGGCCAGCCGTTGGCTGAGCTCTACGTTCCCGATTGGGTGGCAGCGCAGGAGGAATACCTGACCGCGAAACGGATCAGCGCGCAATCGACCGCCAGGAGCCTCGCCGGACTTGACGAAGGCGCGCGGCAACGCATGCGGCTTG
>JADGRP010000104.1 GCA_017880805.1 Burkholderiales bacterium | reverse complement strand
CTTCTTCTCATGGTTGCAGGCACGGTTATGAATGTGCTCACTGGGACACTCTGGTTCCTGAACGCGTCGAAGGCGTGGGTCGCCGGCGCCTGGCTTTACATCCCTCTTACCCTTGCGACCCAAATCGCGCTTATTCCCTACACCGATTTTTCGAACGTACGCTCAGTGTTAATATTTGGCGTGATCTCCAGCGGACCGAATCTCTTGCTGAACATGGTCCTGAGTTATCGCGGGTTTCGAACTTTCCAGCCGGCGACATGACGGTCGAGGCCGAACGAACACTGGTGCTGGAGCGTTGGAACGCGACGGCACGGGATTACCCGCAGCGAAACGTCACCGAGCTTTTTGAAGCCGAAGCGCAACGCCGGCCCGAAGCGGTAGCGGTAGTGTTTGGCGCGGAGCGGATCAGCTACGCGGAGTTGAATCGGCGCGCCAATCGCCTCGCGCACTATCTGCAGAAGCGGGGCGTGGTTCCCGATATGCCGATCGGTCTCTGCCTGGAGCGTTCCGTCGAAATGATTGTCGCGCTCCTCGGCATCCTGAAGGCGGGTGGAGCTTACGTCGCCCTCGATTCCACCTATCGCCAAGAGCGTCTCGCGATGATGTTAGAAAATGCGGATGTCCCGCTGCTGTTGACCGAAAAACGGCTGAGGGACGGCCTGCCCGATTACAAAGGCACGTTCGTCTATCTGGAAGAGGAACGCACCGAAATCGATCGTCAATCGGATGAGAATTTCAGCAGTGGCGCTGGCATCGATCACCTGGCCTACATCAGCTACACATCCGGCTCGACCGGAGTGCCGAAGGGAGTCGCAATTCCCCATCGAGGTGTCGTCCGCCTCGTGAAGGCCGGCGGTTTTGCAGAAATGAGCGAAGACGAAATTTTTTTGCAGATGGCGCCGGTGGGCTTCGACGCATCGACGTTTGAAATCTGGGGAGCGTTGCTTAACGGCGGATGTCTGGTGGTTATGCCGCCGCAGACGCCCTCACTGGAGGAGT
The DNA here is from genome assembly GCA_017880805.1 of Burkholderiales bacterium. Taxonomy (GTDB): domain Bacteria; phylum Pseudomonadota; class Gammaproteobacteria; order Burkholderiales; family Casimicrobiaceae; genus PALSA-1003. The sequence goes on along the minus strand of JADGRP010000104.1, from coordinate 10,151 downwards.
TGGGCCTCGCGCTTCGGCAAAATTCCGTCACAACCCTCTGGCTTACTGCGGGACTGTTTCACTTGATGGTCGATGAGCGCCCGGACGATTTGCGCGGCTTGCGACAACTGCTCGCCGGAGGTGACGTGCTCTCGCCGGCGCACGTCCGTCGCGCGGTCGAGGCTTTGCCGGATTGCAAAATCATTAACGGATACGGACCCACGGAAAACACGACATTCACCTGTTGTCACGCGATTGATCGGACGGACACAGGACACGAGGCGGTGCCGCTCGGGCGGCCCATCGGAAACACAACGGTCTACATTTTGGACGAAGCGATGGCGCCTGTTCCCGTGGGGGTTGCCAGCGAACTTTACATCGGCGGCGACGGTTTGGCCCGCGAGTATTGGCGGCAGCCGGAGCTCACAGCAGCAAACTTTGTGCGTAATCCCTTCAGTAAAACACCGGGAGCGCGGCTCTACAAAAGCGGTGACCTGGGTCGCTGGCGTGCCGACGGAGTGGTCGAATTTGTCGGACGCGCGGATGATCAGGTCAAAGTCAGCGGGTACCGCGTCGAGCTGGGAGAGATTGAGACGCTACTTCGACAACACGATGCGGTACGCGACGCAGCGGTCGCCGTGCGGGAACGGCAACAGGGCAGCAAGGAATTTGTCGCCTACGTGATCCCGGCGGTAAATCCCGGCCCATCCGCGGACGAGCTGCGTGAATTTCTGCGACGGACCCTGCCGGACGCGGCCGTTCCGGTCGATTACGTGCTCGTCGAGGTGTTCCCGCTCACTAGCAATGGCAAAGTAGATCGGCGCGCTTTGTCCAACCCCGCGAAACCGCACGCACCAACAGCTGCTCCGCCGCAAACCAACCTCGAGCGCATGATCTCAGCGCTTTGGCGGGAAGTCATCGGCCATCCGGACGAGATCGGTGTGAACGAAAACTTCTTCGATCTAGGCGGAAACTCGCTCCGGGTCATCGAGGTCCATGCCCGGCTGGAACGCGCCGTGAACCACTCATTTCCGCTGACAGCACTCTTCCAATATCCCACCATCCAAACGTTGTCGGCCTTTCTCGACTCCAAGAGCAACATTGGCACAGACTTTGCGGGTATAAACGAGCGCGCACTCCGCCAGCGCGTCGCTCGCGCACAGCGGCAGGACGTGCGCACCCGGAAATGAACAGTCCCGAACCATTACTCGATGGCATCGCCATCATTGGTTTGGAGGGTCGCTTTCCCGAGGCGCGAAATGCCGCGGAATTCTGGCGAAATCTCGTCGACGGCAAGGACTGCATCACGCGTTTCACCGACGAGCAACTCGCGGCCTCCGGATATGATCCGAAAGCTTTGCGAGCGTTGCCCGGCTACGTCGCTGCACGAGGGTTGGTGGAGAAACCGGAGTGGTTTGACCGGGCGTTCTTCAGCGTCCCGACGAAAGAAGCGGAAGTCATGGATCCGCAGCACCGGGTCTTTCTCGAAATCGCCTGGGCCGCGCTCGAAGATGCCGGCTGCGACCCGTCCACTTACCCCGGCCTCATCGGACTCTTCGCCGGGACGAGCAACAGTACGTATTACCCTTATTTTGTCCGGCAACGCCGCGACTTGATGGAAACAGTCGGCGTCGTTAGCGCCGTCATTGCCAACGAGAAGGATTTCCTCACCAACCGCGCCGCTTACAAACTGGGCCTGCGCGGACCGGCGCTGAACATTCAAACCGCTTGCTCTACTTCGCTGGTCACCGTCTGCGTCGCCTGCCAGAGTTTGCTCGATCACGGTTGCGACATCGCGCTGGCCGGCGGCGTCTCACTAACGTTTCCGCAAGATCGTGGATACTTTTACCAGGAAGGCAGCATGACCTCGCCGGATGGCTGGTGCCGTCCATTCGATGCGGCTGCGAGCGGCACCGTTTTTTCCAGCGGCGCCGGCGTCGTCGTCCTCAAGCGGCTCGCGGATGCGATCGCCGATTGCGATCAAGTCTATGCCGTCATCAAGGGTCAGGCGCTCAACAACGACGGCTCCGCCAAAGTCAGCTTCGCCGCGCCGAGCGTGAGCGGGCATACTGAGGTTATCGCGCTCGCCCAAGCGAGCGCCGGCGTTACGGCCGACACGATTTCGTACATCGAGGCGCACGGAACTGCGACGCCACTCGGCGATCCGATCGAGGTAGCCGGCCTCACGCAAGCATTCCGCGCAACGACTGACGACCGGCAGTTCTGCGCCCTTGGCTCGGTAAAGGGAAACATCGGACATCTCGACGCCGCTTCCGGTGTGGCAAGTCTCATCAAAACCGCGCTCGCACTTCGCCATGGCCAGATCCCTCCGAGCATCCATTGCCAGACGCCGAATCCCGCGCTGCACCTTGAAGAAAGTCCGTTTTATCTAAATACCGAATTGCGTCCGTGGCCGCGCGGGAAGACACCGCGCCGCGCGGGCGTCAGTTCGTTTGGTGTCGGCGGGACCAATGCCCACGTCGTTCTGGAAGAGGCGCCCGAAATGCCGCCGACGGGCGAAAGCCGCGCTGCTGAAGTTCTTGTCCTTTCAGCCAAAACTGCCGCCGCGCTGGAGAAGAAAGCGGCGGATCTCTCCGATCATCTTGAAGTCCATTCCGATCAGCCCCTGGCCGATGTCGCTTTCACATTGCAAAATGGACGGCAAGTTTTCCAGCACCGGCGCGCGGTCGTTGCGTCGACAAGCGCCGAGGCGGTTACGGTGTTGCGCAGCCCCGCGAAAATCCACCGCGTCGAAGAGCGCCGGGATACACCCGTGGCCTTTCTCTTTCCCGGACAGGGCGCGCAGTACGCGCGCATGGGGGCGCAGCTTCACGAATCCGAACCGGTTTTCCGCGATGCGCTCGCCGAATGCTCCGAGCTTCTCCGCCCGGAATTGCGGCTTGATCTGCGCGATCTTCTTTTCTCGACGGACGAAAACGCCAAAGCGCGGTTGCGCGAAACGCGCTTTACGCAGCCGGCGATTTTCTCCGTCAGCTATTCGCTGGCGCGGCTCTGGATGTCGTGGGGGTTGAAGCCCTCGGTGCTCATTGGACACAGCGTCGGCGAGTTTGTGGCAGCGACGCTCGCCGGAGTTTTCTCCCTCGCGGACGCGACGCAGCTTGTCGCGGCGCGTGCGCGCCTCGTGCAAGAATTGCCCGGCGGCGCGATGCTCGCCGCGCGTTTGAGCGCGGAGCAGGCAGCCGAGTTTTTGAACGACCAGGTTTCCCTGGCGGCGGCCAATTCCCCTCGCCTCTCCGTGCTCTCGGGCTCATTCGATGCCATCGCGAAAGTCGAAGCGATTTTCATTGAGCGCGATATCGTCGCTCGCCGGCTCGACACGTCGCATGCCTTCCATTCCGCGATGGTTGAACCGGTCGTCGGTCGGTTTGCGGAGATGGTTCGCACGGTTAAGCTCCGCGCACCCGCGTTGCCGGTCGTTTCGTGCGTAACCGGCGATTTCCTCACCGCCAGGCAAGCGACTGACGCTCAATACTGGGCGGACCACTTGCGCGCAACGGTGCGGTTTGTCGATGCAGTCGGCCACGTCCTCGAGAAAGATGGGTGCGCGTTGCTTGAAGTCGGCCCCGGTCAGACGCTCGCGCAACTCGCGCGCCAACATTCCGCAAAGACGCCGCGCCACGAGATCGTCCATTCGCTCGCCGAAGACACAGACGAGAATGAGGCACTGGCAACTGCGCTCGGCCGGCTCTGGCTCGCGGGCGTTCCGATCGACTGGCGAGCGATGTCGTTAGGCCGCGTTCGCCGCCGCGTTTCCCTGCCCAGTTATCCCTTCGAGCGTCAACGCTACTTTGCCGACTTGCCGGTCGGGCAGCTTTTGCCACTCACGACGGCAGCAGTGGATGGTGAACCGCCCGTTGAAGAGATCGCAGCATCCGCCGCCCCGGCTCGCACCGAAGCGCCCATCGGTTCGCAATCGGAAAGTATTGAATTGCCGGCCGGTGACAACGACTCCACGCTCACCGAACTGCGCCAACTTCTCGGCGACTTGTCAGGTGCGGACCTGGCAACGGCACCCGTGAATGCGAGCATCCTCGAACTGGGGTTCGATTCGCTCATCCTTTCGCAAGCGGCCCTAACGCTCTCGCGCAAGTTCGGTGTGCAGATCACATTTCGCCAACTTCTCAAGGACCTCGGCACGCTGGAAGCGCTCGCAGCTCATCTCGCCGGCGGTCGCAAAGCTCGGGTAAAGACTGCCGCCGCGCCGACGGCGCTCGCACAAAATAAGGCGAGCTCGAATGGTTCTAACATCATTGTTGCTCATGGTCCGTTCAGGCCAGTCCAACGCGAGCTCGGCGCAAACTTGACGGAGCGCCAGCAGCGTTGGCTCGACGACTTCATCAGTCGATACAACGCGCGCACCGCCGCCTCCAAGCGCTACACGCAACAGCACCGCCGTCACCTGGCCGATCCGCGTGCGGTGGCCGGGTTCAAGCAGGCGTGGAAAGAAATAGTTTATCCGATCGTGGTCGAACGCTCTGCCGGCGCGAAGCTCTGGGACATCGACGGCAACGAATGGGTCGACATCACGCTGAGCTTCGGCGCGGCGATGCTGGGCCATCAACCGCCGTTTGTCGTCGAAGCGATCACAGCGCAACTCGCGCGCGGCATGGAGATCGGCCCGACCTCTCCGCTCGCCGGCGAAGTCGCTGCCTTACTTTGCGAGCTGACAGGAATGGAGCGCGCAACCTTCTGCAACACCGGCTCGGAAGCAATGTCCGGCGCGTTGCGGATCGCGCGAACTGTCACGGGCAGATCGCGCATCGTTTATTTCCGAGAAAGCTACCATGGGATCGCTGACGAAGTGTTGGGACGTCTGACCGGTAGCGGAGTGGTCCCGATCGCCCCTGGCATTCCGTCGGAGGCGTTGTCAAATGCACTCATCCTCGATTACGGCGATCCGCGTTCGCTCGAGATTATTGCTGCGCACGCTAACGAAATCGCGGCGGTGCTCGTCGAGCCCGTGCAAAGCCGGCGGCCCGGGTTTCAGCCGCGCGAGTTTCTGCACGAATTGCGCGCGCTGACTGCGCGGCAAGGTATCGCGTTGATTTTCGACGAGGTCATCACCGGCTTCCGCTGCGCCATCGGCGGCGCGCAAGAGTACTTCGGCGTAAAGGCCGACATCGCGACGTATGGCAAAGTCATCGGCGGCGGGCTGCCGATCGGCGCAATTGCCGGACGGGCGGGCTTTATGGACGCATTCGATGGCGGCCATTGGAGTTTCGGCGACGGTTCGTTCCCGGAAGCCGCGGTCACATTTTTCGCCGGTACGTTCGTGCGTCATCCGCTGGCGCTGGCAGCCGCGCGCGCCGTGCTCACGCATCTCAAGCAGAGCGGCAACGCTCTCCAGCAAACGCTCGCAGATCGGACGACGCAGATGCTCACTCGCGTCAATGAGGGACTCACCGGCTCGCCCTTCCTGGCGCAGCACTTCGCCTCCAACTGGCTGCTGCACACCGCGCCGGAGTTCAAATATTCGGCGCTGCTCTTCGCACTGTTGCGCCATCGCGGCATTCATCTTTGGGAAGGCCGCCCGTGTTTTCTTTCGACCGCGCACACCAAGACGGATGTCGACAAAGTTGTAACGGCATTCGCCGAAAGTGTTGCCGAGTTGGAGGACGCAGGATTTTTCTCGCGGAAGAAAGTGTCCGCCGTCATTCCTGGTAGTACGGCGGTCTCAAACGAGATGCCCCTGACGGAATCTCAGCAGGAGGTCTGGCTCGTTTGCCAGCAAAATCCGACCGCGAGTTCGGCGTGCAACGAAACATGGACGCTGCAACTCGATGGCTCGCTCGATCTCGCCGCGTTGCGCCAGGGGATCCAAACAATCGTTGATCGCCACGACGCTTTGCGCAGCACTTTCAGCGCAACGGATGAAACCGTGACGGTCGCCCCCACCCTACAGTTCGAGATGCCGTTCACCGATCTTTCAACGCTCACCGATGAGGAGCGTGACGCCCGCTTCGCCGCGATCCGCGCGGCGGAAGGCGACCGAGTTTTTGATCTCACAAGCGGTCCAATGCTGGCGCCGCAAATCGTCAAGCTCGGTGCTGAGGAGCATGCGCTGATCTTCAACGCGCATCATCTCGCCTGCGACGGATGGTCTTGCGACATCTTCCTGCACGAACTCGCGACGCTTTACTCGGCATCTCGCGAGGGCTGCGCGGATGCGCTGCCGGCAGCGATGCAAATGCGCGATTACCAGCAATGGGAAACTGAGATGCTGCGTTCGCCAGAGTTCGCCGGAGAAGCGGAATTCTGGTTGGAAAAATATCGCACCGTGCCCACTCCACTCGAATTGCCGGGCGATCGTGCTTACCCGGCACAACGCAGTTATCGCGGCGCGAGTGAGATCGCGATTTTTCCAGATGACATGCTGCCGGCGCTCGCCCGAGTCGGCGCACAACACGGCGCAACACTATTCTCCGTGCTGCTCGCTGCTTACGAGACGTTGCTCTTCCGGCTTAGTGGCCAGAACGACTTCGCGGTGGGCGTGCCTTCCGCCGGACAAAACAATGCGCCAAATGGCGATCATCTTGTCGGCCACTGCGTAAACATGCTGCCGATGCGCGCACAGCTCCACAGCGCGCAAACATTTGCGTGCTTGTTGAAAGAGACACAGGACACCGTGCTCGAAGCTTTTGAGAATCGGCGCGCCACCTTCGGCTGGCTGCTGCAACATATCGCGCTGCCGCGCATGCCGGGCCGGGTGCCGTTGATTCCAGTTACGTTCAATCTCGATCCACCTCTGAGCGACATCCACTTCGCGGGCCTTGTCCATCGGCTGGAAGCGAATCCGCGCAGCGCGTTTCAATTCGACCTCGGCCTCAACTGCGACACAGCGGCTGACGGCCTCCGGATTATTTGCAATTACAACACCGATCTCTTTGATGCGGCGACGATTCGACGCTGGCTCGGACATTTCCGCAATCTGCTCGAGGCTGTCATTGCAGACCCGGCGCAATCGCTCGAGCGACTCCCGTTGTTCGGCGACGACGAACGGAAGAAGCTGCTCGTCGATTGGAACGACACGCGCACGAATTACCCGCGTGAAGCATCGATCCACCAACTCTTCGAGGAACAAGCGCGGCGCACACCGACGGCCGTCGCGGTCGTTTTTGAAGGCAGGCACCTGAGTTACGAGGAATTGAATCGGCGCGCGAACCGGGTCGCACGTCGGTTGCAAAAACTCAACGCCGGGCGCGACGTTCCGGTTGGCGTTTGCATGGATCGCTCGCTGGAGATGGTGACCGCACTTCTTGGCGTCCTCAAAGCCGGCGGAGCTTACGTCCCGCTCGATCCCGCATATCCGGCAGAGCGGCTCGCGTTGATGATTAGGGACGCGGGCATGTCAGTGATTCTCACGCATTCGCGCGTGAAGAACTACTGTCCAGATTTCGCGGGACAACTGCTTGGCCTCGACGCGGGCGATTTCGCCGACGAAAAGGAGACGAATCTCGTGAGCAAAGTACGCGCGGACGATCTGGCGTACGTAATGCACACCTCTGGTTCGACGGGGGCGCTGAAAGGCGTCGCTGTGCCGCATCGCGCTGTTATTCGGCTCGTGAAGGAAACGAATTACGCCTGCTTCTCTTCCGACGAAACATTCCTGCAACTCGCGTCGATTTCCTTCGACGCATCGACGTTCGAGATTTGGGGCGCGCTCTTGAATGGCGGGAAACTTGTCGTGATGCCACCCGCGCAGCCGTCCCTGGAAGAAATTGGGAGCGCTATTCGGAAACATGGCGTCACCACACTTTGGCTCACATCCGGATTGTTTAACGCCATGGTCGACGAGCGTCTCCACGACCTGCGTCCGCTGCGGCAGCTGCTCGCCGGCGGTGATGTACTTTCGGTTCCGCATGTGCGCAAAGCTTTGCGCGAGTTGACCGAGACCCGCCTCATTAACGGCTACGGTCCGACCGAAAGCACGACCTTCGCCTGTTGCCACACCATTAAGCCCGATGCACTGCTCGACGGTTCCGTTCCCATCGGCAGGCCGATCGCGAATACGACGGCTTACATTCTCGACTCGAAACTCCGGCCCCTGCCGATCGGCGTCACGGGCCAGTTGTTCATCGGCGGCGATGGACTCGCCCGCGGTTACTGGCGGAAACCGGAACTCACCGCGGAAAGATTTATCAGCGACCCATTCAGCAGCGAACCTGACGCGCGGCTTTTCCAGACCGGCGATCTGGCGCGCTGGCGCGATGACGGCACGATAGAATTTTTTGGACGCGTCGATTCTCAGGTGAAATTGCGTGGCTTCCGGATCGAATCGGGCGAAATCGAGAACGCGCTCAGGCAACAGGCTGATGTGCTCGACGCCGCGGTCGCCGTGCGTGAAGACGCGCCGGGCGACAAACGGCTCGTCGCTTATGTCGTGCACAAACCAGCTGCGGCGGTCGAGTTGTGGCCGTCGTCACCCAGCAGCGGTGGCGATCCGTTTTACGACGACGTGCTTTATACAGCGATGACTTATGACAAATCGCGTCACGATCTGTATAAGCGCGCGTTCCGCAAAATCGCCCGCGCCAAACTGGTGGTCGACATCGGCACCGGCCGCGATGCACTGCTCGCGCGCATGGCGGTGGAGGCGGGGGCGCGAAAAGTCTATGCGATTGAACTGCTGGAACGCCCGGCCCAGCAGGCAAAAGCGCTGATCGAAAGTCTTGGCCTAACGAATAAGATCGTCGTGATTCACGGGCGCTCTCAGGAGATCGAGCTGCCGGAAAAAGTGGACGTCTGCGTTTCCGAAAACGTTGGGCACATCGGTGGCGCGGAAGGTTGCGACGTCCTCCTGAACGATGCGCGGCGCTTCATGAAGCCCGATGGAGTTTTTATTCCGCATCGTTGCCAGACACGTGTCGGCGCGATCCAGATGCCCGAAGAATTTTTGCGCGATCCGACCTTCGCTGCACTGGGCGCATACCATGCTGAGCAATCCTGGCGGAGCGCCGGATACAAGTACGACTTGCGTCTCTGCGTAACTGGCATCTCGCGTGAGATGTTGCGTTCGACCGTCGACGCCTTCGAGGATCTCGACTTCACGCAGATGCCGGCGAGCACTTACGAACGCGACGTCCGGATGAAAATCACGCACACCTCCAAGATCGACGGATTCCTGCTCTGGCTGAATCTGGAAGCGGCGCCCGGCGAGAGCCTCGAGACGCTCGGACGCAATGACACGTGGCTGCCCGTTTACCTGCCGGCATTTTATCCCGGGCTCGACGTCAGCGAGGGCGACGAGATCATTGCCACCGTGCGCGGCACGCTCGCGGAGAACGGACTCAACCGCGACTACCGGATGGACGGCCGTGTCCGGCGAATGGACGGCGGAGAGGTACAGTTCTCCTTCGACTCGGGGCACTATAAACGCGCTTACAAGAGCGCGCCGTTTTACGAGCGGCTCTTCCGCGATGACACAATCCTCGTCACCCGGGACAGCGGCTCCTCCTCGCAAACGGCCCATCTTGCCGAATTGAAGAAGCAGTTGCCCGATTACATGGTGCCATCCGCGATTGTCACGCTTCCGGCGCTGCCGCGAACATCGAATGGCAAGCTCGACCGAAGCGCGTTACCGCCGCCCAACCCGTCCGCGGCAAAACCTTCGGACAGCTTTGTTGCGCCGAGAACGACGGTGGAAGAAAAAGTTGCCGCCATCTGGGCGGGAGTCCTTGGCGTGGAGCGGGTCGGGACGATGGATAATTTCTTCGACCTCGGCGGCCATTCACTTTTGGGTCTGCGCTTGGTTAATCAATTGCGCGAAGCGCTGGGCGAGCACGTGTCGCTCGCCATTGTCTTCGAAGCACCGACACCGGGCGCGATGTCGGAGCTGTTAGAAAAAAATTATTCCGGCGCGATTGCACGTTGGACCGGAAGAGCAGCGGGCGCGTCACGATTGAGGCAGAACGGTTCAGGGCGGGAGCCCGTGGAAATCACCGGAACAAATAGGCATCGCTCTGTTCGGCCAGGGGCTGAGCCAAGCCCGGCAAGAACAGCGGCCACCTCCACAGTATCGCGTTCTTTGGCTCGCATCGTGGCGGTCAACCGCGAATCCCGCCGTGCACGCCGACCGTGACCTAAATTCCGGATCAACCGTGGCGTTGTCACGTCCCAAGAGTGATTTGGTTGATTTTCAACCTGATCTCCAG
>JADGRP010000103.1 GCA_017880805.1 Burkholderiales bacterium | reverse complement strand
CGCACAAGTATTCATTCGAGGAATTGCTCACCCAGCACAAGGCGCTCAGTCTTGATCCCGGCCGGGAATGGCTTGAGTTTCCCGCATTGCGGAGTGAAGAAACATAGTCGTGACGAATGGCTTGGAGCCTGCGCAGCCGATTTCCGCGGCGCGGATGCGTCCGCGCAATCCACGATAGTCCGGGAGACGGGCCGCCTCAAGTCAAGCCATTTTGTCTAGGCCGCACGGAACCAAGCATCTTCTCGACCGAACGAGGTCCGCAGAGGTCCGCAGAGCCCCTTGACAAGGGGGACATTTGTCCATACATTAGCCAATGTGGACATCGACTGAGATCCAAGGAAGGCCGAAGCCAACCTCCGAGAGCATGGCGTTGCCTTTCCCGAAGCGGCCACCGTCCTTGTTGATGACTATGCGCTCACGCGAGAAGACCCTGATTCTGTTGGTGAGCAGCGCTTCGTTTCGCTTGGAATGAGTGCAACAGGCGCGCTACTCGTTGTCGTGTACACCCATCGCGAACCTGATACCTACCGACTAGTCTCATCTTGGAAGGCTAACAAGCCGCAAAGGAAGCAGTATGAAAAAAATCGTCGCTGAACCATACCGCGATATTGACTTCTCCAACGCAAAGCGTGGTCCCGTCATTCGTAGTGAACCAGGAAAGACAAAAATCTCGATCCGCATTGACAACGCGGTGATCGAGTACTTTCGCGCCCAAGTCGAACGGGCTGGCGCCGGGAACTATCAGACACTGATGAACGACGCTTTGCTTGGGTTCATCCAGCAGCGTTCAGTCATCGACGCGGTACGACAGGTAGTTCGCGAGGAATTATCATCGCCGCGAGCCAAGCCACGTCAAGCCCGCGTTCGTGCGGCCGTTGCATAGAGTGCGGCCTAACCTCACGTTCCACGGGACGGTCTTCGGCCGCCCGTGAATTTGGACGTTTCGCGTCAACGTATCTGACCCGGACTGGAGGAGCCCTATGAAACCAAAGTCGCTAGCTCGCTGCCTATCAAGGCTTGGTGTCGCCGCCCTGTTAATTGCGGGTGCAGCATCGGCTGCCGATGTGCACGTAATGATTTCGGCCGGCTTTTACCGGGTCTATTCCGAGCTGGGCCCGACTTTCGAGCGTGCGACCGGCCACCGCCTGGTCACGACTCGGGGTCCATCGATGGGTGACTCTCCTGAGTCGATTCCCACCCGCCTCGCGCGAGGCGAGACCGCAGATGTCGTAATCCTGGATGGAGCGGCCGCCGATGAACTTGGCCGGCGAGGATTGGTGCGCCCCGACAGCAAGGTCGAGTTCGCCCGCTCCATGGTCGGCATGGTGGTGCGCGCCGGGGCCGAAAAGCCGGACATCGGCAGCGTCGAAGCATTCCGGACCACGCTGCTTGCAGCGAAGTCTATCGCGTACTCGGACAGTGGCAGCGGCACCTTTCTTTCGACCACGCTGTTCCCGAAACTCGGCATCGCGGATCAAATCGCGGGCAAGAGTCGAAAGGTGCGCGGGCCGCCGTCCGGCGAGCCGGTGGCCGCGGTCGTCGCGCGTGGCGAGGCCGAGATCGGCTTCCAGCAGGTCAGCGAGCTGATACACGTCCCGGGGGTTACCTTCGTCGGCACGATTCCGGCCGAGCTCCAGCCGGGGTTTTCCTTCGCGGGTGCGCTCACCAGTAAGGTGCAGCAGCCGGAGGCGGCCAGTGCGCTTATCCGCTTCCTCGCATCGCCCGACGCGGCGCCAGCGATCTCGAAAGCCGGGCTGAGTCCACTCCCGGCACGGTAGCTCGCGCAATCGCGCATTTTGAATGCGCGGACGTACTCTGGTTTGATTTAGCCGGGAAAATTAATCAACCACGGCCCCTTTTATTTCACGTAACCCTTGACGCGCGTATCCCATAGGATACACTATGCAGATGCGCGTACTGACGACCGAGGTCTACCGAGACTGGATCAATTCCCTCAAAGATGGCGCAAGTCGAGTTCGCGTCGATCGACTCGTCCATGGCAATCCGGGGCAGCATCGGAACCTCACTGATGGCGTTTCGGAGTTGAAGATTGATTTCGGTTCTGGCTACCGCGTTTACTACACCAAGCGAGGCGGCGAGTTCATAGTGCTTCTGGCCGGCGGCGACAAGTCATCCCAGAAGCAAGACATCAGGGCGGCCATTGCGCTCGCCAATAATCTGTAGGAGCAAGACCAAATGCCCAAGAATGTAGCCAAGGCTTCCGCGAAAACCAAGACTGTGCCATACGACGTGGCGGAACAACTGCGTACACCCAAAGAGATGGCCGCTTATCTCGATGCATGGCTCGCAGAGGCGCCAGACGACGCGACTGGCATTGCACGCGCCCTGGGAGACATTGCTCGCGCACGCGGAATGTCGCAGGTTGCGCGCGATGCAGGGCTAAGCCGTGAGAGTCTGTACAAGGCTCTCAGCGAGAACGGCAACCCAAGTTTCGCAACCGTCCTCAAAGTTGCACGCGCGCTCGGCGTGCGGCTGCACGCTGAACCGGCTTGAAGCATCGCTAAAACAAAATCGAGCCTGTCCCTGAGGTTTCCCTCAAATGGATGGCGCTGATCGCAGTGCTGAGCCTGGTCAATTAAAGGGGCCGTGGTCGAATATTTTTCGCGATCCGAGAACAACTCAACCACGGCCCCTTTAAGGTTCACAAGGCGCGGCAGAAGGCAGGTTTGACCCAGGCGCAGGTAGCAGAACGAGGGGTACGCAGGCGCCTGCCGTCGCGCGGATCGAGCGATCCCTTGCCACTGGAAGGCACTCACTGTCTATCGCAACGCTTCGTAAGTACGCTACGGCATGCGGCAAGAGCTTGGTCTTGCGCATTGCGTGAGGCAGCAGGTGAGGTCATTTTGCTGACGCTCGTCCTTGCGCTCGCAACCGCCCTACTTCTTAGCCTGCGCAGCGGTCTGGAATGGTTACTCTGGCCCCGAATGGTTTCTGCCCCCACCCTCACGCCAATGCCCGCCCCAGCGCCTCGTAATCCGACAACTCGTTGTACACCTGCGCCGAGATACGCACCCACGGATGGCCATCGATGGCGATGATCGGGACTTCGATCCGGTGTTCCCGCAGAAGCTTCAGGCGCCAGTTCGCGACCGATTCGGGCGTGGCGGGCTCAGCGCTGGGCAGCGGCAAGGTGACCATGCCGGCAAACATCTGCGCCGGCGCCCCCGCTTCGACGCCCCACGCATCGGCGATCAGGGCCGACGCCTCGCGCGCCTGGTCGCGCAACGCAGTCCGATAGCGCTCAACGCCCAGCGCCTCGATGAACTCCAGCGCCGCCGTCACCGCCAGGCGCGCACCGGGATTGCCGGTGCCGGTCCAGGCGAATTCTCTTTCGAAGCCTTCGCCGTAGAAGTTGGAAATCACCGCCGGGTGCAGGTCGCGCTGGCCTTCGGGCGTGGCGACGATAAAGCCGCAGCCCTTGGGCGCGCACAACCACTTGTGGCAATTGCCGACATACCAATCGACGCCTGTGTCGCCCAACGCGTCCAGCGCGAGCGGCAGGAGTCCGGGGGCATGCGCACCATCGACCAGCACGGACGCGCCGCGTTCGCGGCACAACGGCACGATCGCATCGATGGGCGCCACCACCGCCAGCGGCGAAAAAATGTGATCGATGATCGCCAGCCGCGCGCCGCCCGCGAGCGCCTTCGCGTAAGCGGCAACCAGCGCGTCCGGCCCCGGCAGCGGCCAGGGCACGCGCGCTTCCACCACGGTCAGGCCGTGCCTGTCGGCCAGGAAGCGCGCCGTGTTCTTCAGCGCCGGATAGGCGTGGTTGGCGATGACGATCCGATCGCCCGCGCGCCATCGAATCGAACGCAGTACCGCATTGGCGCCCGCAGTGGCGTTGTCGACAAAGGCCAGGCGCGAAGGCGATGCACCTAGAAAGCCGGCCAGCCGCGCACCGGCCGCGCGCAGCGCAGCGGGCAACTCGTCGACCATGAAGCGCACCGGTTCCCGTTCCAACGCATCGCGCCAGCGCGATTCTTCGGCGAGGACATGGCGCGGCGCGGCGCCGTAGGAGCCGTGATTGAGGAAATGGATCGCCGGGTCGAGCGACCAGAGGCCGCGCAGGCCATGGCCGAAGCGGGAGCCGCGTGTCGGCAGGAAGGCGGCGCGGATTCGCAATCCTTACATTCCCGGTGCAACCGGCGGCACCGGATCGGGGAGCGGTGTGGGTTGCAAGGGAGTAAGGCCGGGGCGCGTCGGCGTCAATCCTGGAGCCGAGCCCGGCAAACCCGGGACCGCGCCCGGCAGTGGGGTCAGACCCGGTCTGAGCGGCGCGAGCGACCCGGGAAGGGGCGTTGGCCGCGCCGAGAGTTGCGGCAACGGTCCCGGTATCGCGCTGCCATTGAGTGGAACGAGTCCGCCTGAAAGCGCGACACTGCCGGGTCCGCCCGAAAGCGCAACGCTGCCGGGCCCTCCAGAGAGCGCCGGGCTGACCTGACCGCCGGAGAGCCCTTGATTGGCAGGTTCGCCATTCAAGGGTGGCGCAACCGCCGTCTGTGCAAGCAGGATGCCGTGACTACCGACCGCGGGTGTGGCAACCTCTTCGGCCGGCGCCGATGAATACAGATGTAAAACGCCATGATCCACCGTGGCAGCCGGCTGAACCACGGACCGTGCAAACATCGAGTGCGAGGCGAGCAAGCCGACGACAACGACGGCGGTTGATCGGAACAGGGTTTTCATTTTCGTACTCCTTGATTCGGGTCCAACATCCTTGATTGCCATCATAGAACATTCGGGGTCAGAGTAAGGGTACTTTTCAAAACAGATCGACCTGCTCGCCAACCAGTGTATGTTCGTCCTTGCGCTCGCAACCGCTCTACTTCTTAGCCCACGCAGCCGTCTGGAATGGTTACTCTGACCCCGAATGGTTGCTGACCCCGAATGGTTGATGGGCTGCGGGCGAAACAGCGGCTGTTGCACCGATTTCGGGGACCAGTTCCGCGCCATAGGGAAGAGTAAGGCTACTTGCGCAACCCGAGCGTCGTGCCAAGCCTCTCGTAAAGCTCGAACTGCTCGCGCGCGAACTTTTCTGTTTCCGCGGGGGTTCGAATGGCGGGAATGCCGCCGAATGAGGCGTTGCCGCGAATCCAGTCCGGATCCTGCGCGACGCGCTTGAGGACCTCGACCCACTTGTTGACGACCTCGGCCGGCAGGCCAGGCGGGCCCCACAACCCGCTCCAGCCCATCACGTCCTCCATCGGCGCCAGATCGAGTTCGCGCGCCGTCGGGATGTCGGGATACTCCTTCAGACGCTCGGTGGTCGTTGTCAGCAGCCCGCGCATGGTGCCGGCCTTGAGCTGGCCGCCGAGCGTCGGCAGGTTATTGCACAGAAATTGGACCGTCCCGGTGAGGATCGCCGTTGTTGCCTCGCCCCCGCCCTTGTAGCCGATCTGTTCGGCCGCGTTCGATGGCAGGCCGGCGCTTTTGAGGAGAATCTCCGTTGCCAAGTG
>JADGRP010000102.1 GCA_017880805.1 Burkholderiales bacterium | reverse complement strand
GCGCGGCCTTGTCTCCGCCGGCGATCGCATTGCATCGCTTGATCGTCGCGGAATCGAGACGCTTCCCGAAACTGGCGGCGGTGGTCACCAACCAGGGCGCGAGCGAAGAAGCCGTCCGGCTGATTGCGGGCGTGCTCGAGCGCGAAGCGCGCGCGGGGAATCTCGCTCTCGACAACTCGACGTTCGCCGCGCAGCAATTCCTGTACATGGTCATCGCGCTGCCGCAGCGTCGCGCCATGGGGCTGGGGATCCCCATGAGCTCCGCCGAGCTGGAGACCTGGGCGCGCGACGTCGTCAATCTTTTCCTGAACGGTTGCCGCGGCTGGAAGCGCGCGCGGATCGATTCAGTCGCGCCGAAGTAACGCGCAACGTCGTCAGTCCGTCGACTACTGCTCGGGTATCCCAGCCTTGCGAAGGCCGGCGACCATGTGCGTCTCCGTCTTTTGAAAAAACAGCGCGGCCGACGCGTTCCCAGGCGACGATCGCCTCATCTACAATGGGATCGATCGACTCTGCCGTAAAGTTCGAAGAAGGGTCCGTGACGACACTTGCGTGATTTCACCCCGCGGCTTGCCCACAAAATTCATGACACGCCCGTTCTCGCCGCGCCCGTTGACGACGCCGTTGGATTTCACCCGATTCTATGACGTGCTGGTGCTGGGCGGCGGCAACGCCGCGCTGTGTGCCGCCCTCACCGCGCGCCACCTCGGTGCCAGCGTTCTGCTCCTGGAGTCCGCGCCGGCGCATTTCCGCGGCGGCAACAGCCGCCACACGCGCAATCTGCGCTGCATGCACGACGCGCCGGCAGACGTTCTGACCGAGGCCTACGGCGAAGAAGAGTACTGGCAGGACCTGCTGAAGGTCACGGGCGGAACGACCGACGAGCGACTCGCCCGATTGGCCATACGTCACACCGCCACCTGCCGCGACTGGATGAAAGCGCATGGCGTGCGTTTCCAGCCCTCGCTCGGCGGCACGCTGCACCTTTCGCGCACGAACGCTTTTTTTCTCGGCGGCGGCAAAGCCTTGGTCAACGCGTACTACAGCGCGGCCGAAGCGCTGGGCGTGGATATCGCCTACGACACCGAGGTCCAGGATCTGGATATTCGCGACGGCCATTTCGTTTCGGCGTCCATCGCGCGTGAGGGCCGCACGTTCGACGTGCGGGCGAAAGCCGTCGTCGCGGCCGCGGGCGGATTCGAAGCCAACATCGCGTGGCTCAAGGAAGCGTGGGGACCGGCGGCCGATAATTTCCTCATTCGCGGCACGCCCTACAATACCGGCCGCGTGCTGCGCGCCTTGATCGATCGGCACGTCAAGCCGGTCGGCGACGTAAAGCAATGCCACGCCGTCGCCATCGACGCGCGCGCGCCGAAGTTCGACGGCGGGATCGTGACGAGGGTGGACTGCGTGTCGCTCGGCATCGTGGTCAATCGCCTGGCCGAGCGCTTCTACGACGAGGGCGAGGATTTCTGGCCCAAACGATATGCGATTTGGGGCCGCCTGGTCGCCGCGCAACCCGATCAGATCGCGTTCGCCATCATCGACGCCAAGCCGATGGGCAAGTTCATCCCGCCGGTTTTTCCGCCGATCCGCGCCGCATCGATCGGCGAGCTCGCCACCGCGCTGGAACTCGATCGCCTGGCGCTGGAATCGACGGTCGCGACATTCAACGGCGCCGTCCGGCCGGGGACATTCGATCATACAATTCTGGACGATTGCGCGACGGCAGGATTGACGCCGGCCAAAACGCACTGGGCGCGTGCGCTCGACACGCCGCCTTACTTCGCGTATCCGTTGCGGCCCGGCATCACCTTCACTTATCTCGGCGTCGCGGTGAACGAGCACGCGCGAGTGATCATGCAGGACGACCGGCCGGCCGCAAACATTTTCGCAGCCGGAGAGATCATGACCGGCAACATACTTGGCAAGGGCTACCTCGCCGGCATCGGCATGAGCATCGGCACCGCGTTCGGGCGCATCGCCGGAGAGGAAGCCGCGCGCCATGTTGCCGGCTGAAGGCATCCCCATCGAGCTCGTCGCCGAGGGCCAGCGCGTGATGAGCATCTGCAACGCCTGCCGCTACTGCGAAGGCTACTGCGCGGTGTTTCCCGCGCTCGAGCGGCGGCTGGAGTTCAACGAGGGCGATCTCACCTACCTCGCCAACCTGTGTCATCAATGCGACGCCTGCTACTACGCCTGCCAGTACGCGCCCCCGCACGAGTTCCATCTCGATTTTCCGAAGACCCTGGCCGAGATCCGCCGGCAAAGCTATCGCAAGTATGCGTGGCCGCGATCGCTGGCTGTGGCGTTCGGGCACAACGCGCTCGCGGCCGGCCTCGCGAGCGCTGCCGGTCTCGTCCTGTTGCTTCTCCTTATGTTGCCGGCCGGCGGCGCGGCCGATATCTTCGCGCGGCACCCCGATCGCGAAGGCTCGTTCTATGCGCTCCTTCCGCACGGCGTCATGGCGGGCACGTTCGGCGTGGTCGCGCTCGTCGTAGTGCTTGCGATGGTCGCAGGTTTCCGGAGATTCTGGCGCGACGGCTGCGAGGATCTGCGATTTTTCGGCAACGGCAACGCGTTCGGCCGTGCCGTTTGGGATGCGATGCGGCTCAAGTATCTTGACGGCGGCGGCGATGGGTGCACCTACCCGACATCGCGCTCGTCCGTGGCGCGACGCCGGTTTCATCATCTGACCTTCTACGGTTTCATGCTGTGCTTCGCTGCCACGTGCGTGGCCACGCTCTATCACTACGGCTTCGGGTGGAGAGCGCCGTATCCGTTCTGGAGCGTGCCGGTCGCGCTCGGCACGATCGGAGGCCTCGGGCTCATCGCAGGTCCCCTGGGCTTGCTGTGGCTGCGCGCGAAATCCGATCCCGCGCTCGTCGACGACGCGCAGACCGGCATGGACGTGGCGTTTATCGTGCTGCTGCTGGCGAGCGGCGCGAGCGGCTTGTTGCTGCTGGCGCTGCGCGAGAACGCGGCGATGGGTGTGCTGCTCGCCGCGCACCTGGCGGTGGTGATGGGCCTTTTTCTCACCATGCCGTATGGCAAGTTCGTGCACGCCATCTACCGCTTCGCAGCGCTGGTGCGCTACGAAGCCGAGAGGCGGCTCCCGCCGCCACCGTTTACATCGGAATAAATGCGCGGAATAAGGGCGCGGATCAACGGCGCGAGGTGTGCTAGCGCCCGTGATCCAACCGCAGCGAACGTCAGCTTCCGGGCAGCGAGTGCACGTTGGGGAAAAACAGGTCCTTCCACGACGCCGGCTTGGTCTTCATCGCGCCGATGCTTTGCATGAACGAGGCGTACTTGAGGACGTTCTCCGGCGTCATGGTGAAGCGATACTCCGGGCTCCCCAGCATCTTGGTGAGCTCGTCGGCGGTAAGGCGCTTTTCGCCCGACATCGCGAGGTAGATGACGGCGGCTTCGCGCTGATTCTTGCCGATGAACGTCTCGGACTCGGCCAGCGCATCGACAAAGGCCTGATAGGTCTTCGGATTCGCCTGGTAGAACTTGGTCGTGGTCGACGCGATGATGAACGTCGCCGCGCCGCCGAGGATATCGTAGGAGTTCGCCACCTTGTGGATCCGCGAGTCCTTGAGCTCGAGATCCTGAAACGGCGGCGAGGTGAAGTGGCTGTCGATCTCGCTGATGCCCGAGAGCAACGCCAACATGGCGTCCGGATGGCTGAGCGACACCGTGAGGTTATCCAGCTTCGTCGCGTTGCCGGGCCCGAAGGCCTGCACCGCGGCCATCTGCAAGGTCATCGCCTGGATCGAAGACTTGGTCGCGGGCAGCGCAATGCGGTCCTTTTCGGTAAAGTCCTTGAGCGACTTCACGGCTGCGTTGCGCGTGTTGAGGTACAGCGGCATCGAATCCATCGCGCCCAGCGATTTCACTTCGCCGTTGGTCTTGTCCCACAAGGTGAGGAACCAGGGCACGCCGCTCGATGCAAAGTCGAGCCTTCCGGCGAGAATGGCGCCCTGAGTGAGCCCCGAGCCGCCGAACGTCTGCCAGATTACTTTCAGCTCGCCGAGCCCGCTCGCCTTGGCGTGCTTTTCGACGAGCTTTTCGTGCTCCATGATCATGTAGGGCAAATAGCCGATACCGTATTCCTTGGACACCGTGATCTCGGTGACTTCCGCGCGAGCCGAAAGCGACAGCAGCGCAAAAAAAGACGATAGCGCGAGTACCGAAACGGCGAGCAGCCGTGCATTGACCGTGGTGCGATGATGAACGCGCATTTCTCCTCCAGAGGTGGCGTGAATCTGCCTGCGATGTTAACGCAAAAACGCAGCGACCGACGGTGTAAGGCCGGCTGGAACGACTATGAGGGCCGTTGAAGGGCCGACTTCGGTCGGCCACGCCAGCCTTGCAATTCGCACCGAACCACCGCACGCTAACGCTTCGGTTTCATCGAACCTAACCGCCACGAGGATTCCATGCCCGCCGCCAACATTCTCGAAACGATCGG
>JADGRP010000011.1 GCA_017880805.1 Burkholderiales bacterium | reverse complement strand
GTTCCCCGTGCTCGAGGTAATACGGCATCCTCACCAGGCCGTTCTTCCGGTCGTACAGCGCGATCGACATATCGCCAGTGGCAAAGATCTCGCGGATCTTGTCGCCGACCAGATCGATGATCGCCTGAAAGTCCAACTGCGCGGCTAGGCCTTCCTGCACGCTGTTGATGATTGCCAGTTCGGCGTTACGCTGCGTCGTCTCTTTCAGCAGCCGTTGGATCTCGTCATGCAGGCGCGCGTTTTCCAAGGCGACGCCGGACGTGGCGCGCGCCGCCGCGGTCTTCTTGATCGGCTGCGCATGCCGGCCGGCCGACGCCAGGTCGCTGGCCCGTTTTGTCGACATGCTAGGTTTCCGCACGCGCGGCGGCGCCATGCGCTTTCCCGGCGTTTTTTTCTTTTTCTGCGAATCCGCCATCAGATGCCCGAAGTCTCCATTACAGACGCCGACTACTTTCCAAGAATCATGATCAGGTCGATGCTGTTGCAACCGGGACCGATCTGTTCATCGGTCGCAACATCTTCAGCATTCTTGCCGCGCTGCGCTTCGAGGAAATCACCATCGGCTACATCGTTGTCGACACCCTGCGGGTGCCGCGCGAGACCTTCGCGGCGATCCTCGAAGCGTGGCGCGATGGGCACGCGGAACCGATCGGCGAGTTGACGCCTGTCGCGCGCGAATCCGCGCTGGCGTACTTCGATCAGATGATCGGCAACATTCGCGACCCGCACGGGTACGCGGTATGGATGGTTCCGGTCGTCAGCGCGCGAGTGTAGTCCTTAATGGGCGCCGCCGGAACGTTGGCCCCGAACGCTCCGGTAAACGGCCACATCCATTGAAATCCAGGCCAGGTAGTGGGCGTCGATGGCGCGAGCGTCAGGTTGGGCGTGGGCACTCCTTGCGTTCATTTCGGCAACGTCGTTGTGTCGATAGCCTAGCATCGCTGCGGCGACATTGCGCGTCGGCAAGAGCGGTTACTAATGGGAAATCTCGAACTCGGATCCCACCGCGTTGTCTTTCAATTGGCTATAACCGTAGTACTTGCTTCCGGCCTTGAACATGTAACGGCACCAATCGTCCACGGCTCCCGTCCACTGGATTTTCACGCACCATCGGCCTTGTTCGTCTATGCGCCACGTACCTTCGGCCGAGCTGGAATAGCCTCTCCCGCCGGTGCTGCCGCGACCGTCGGAAGACGCGGAAAATGTGCCATCGGGTTTGTTCGTCCACATCCGCGTGCTGCCGGCGTTGGTACGGCTGACTACTTTCGCTCCTGGTATCAGTTGCTTCAGGTCATCGGCGCTGAGCTGAACGGGATTTTGGGCCTTGATTTCGGTAAAGTTCGGCGCTTGCGCGGCGGCAAGCGACCACACTGCGAACAAAGTTGCAGAAAACGCTAGACGACACATGCGACCTCCTCACGTAGGATGATGAACAGGGAAAAGATCGTAATCTTAACGCAGCGCGCTATTGCGGCGTCAAATTCAGCGCGTTCGCGAGCTTACCCAGCGCCTCGTACTCCTTGTCGATGTACTGACGCAGCGCCGCTCCCTTGCGGATCAAGAGCTGTTCGCCGGCGTCGTCCAGGAATTTGCGCGTGGCCGGCGCGCTCGCGGCTTTTTCGAAACCGACTTCCAGCTCGGCGATCTTCCCCGGCGGCGTGCCCTTGGGCGCGAGCACTCCGCGCCAGAGGATCAACTCTTCGTCGGGAATGCCGAGTTCGCGCAAGCCCGATGCCGACGGCAGCGAGGCGATCTTGTCCGCGGAACTCAGCAGAACGCAGTTTGCCCTGCCGGTTTGCGCGTACTGCAATATCGGCGGCACCGATCCCACGTAAATGTCGATGTGTTTGCCGAGGAAGCCTGTCAGCGTTTCGCCCGCGCCCTTGTACGGTATGTCGCGCGCCTTGACTTTCATCGCGCGAAAGATTCGTTCGGCGGCGAGCTGGCCCGGGCCGCCGGCGCCGTCGTCGCCGTAGGTGTACTTGTCCGGGTTCTTGCGCAGCTCCTCGATGAAGCTCTTGCCTTCGGTTGCCGCAAAATCGGGATGCACGCAAAAGACGTACGGCGCGCTGGTGAGCTGAATCACGGGAATGTAATCGTTCGGCGTGTACGCCACCTTCATCGTATGCGGCGACACCGTTACCGGGCCGAGCCAGACGGCGGCAAGCGTCTGCCCGTCGGGTGACGAGTGCACCATCTGCGCGACGCCGATCGTCCCCCCTGCGCCGGGAACGTTGATGACGACGATCGGATCCTTGAAGAACGGCGTCGCCTCCTTGGCGAGCACGCGAAAGAACCCGTCCGTGCCGCCGCCCGCCGCGGTCGGGACGATAAGCTTGATCGGTTCCGCGAGCGCGATGGACGTGGCGCAAAACAGCAATAGCGCGGCAAGGGTGCGCCAAAGTCTCATGGGAAAGCCTCCTCCGTATTCTTTGTCGTTTCGAAACCAAACAATTCAACCGGCGTGTCGGCGAGGATTGCGTGCCTCGTCGTCTCGTCGGGCACCCATTCGACCAGCCAATCGACGCAATCGCGATACGTGACCTCATCTTCGTGCGAAACGAAGGGCCAGTCGCTCGCCCACACGAGCTGCTGCGGCCCGCCCGCGTCGAGCAGTGCGTCGACGTAGCGCTGCACGTCGGCGCCACCCTGACGATAGGGCGCCGAGAGCTTGACCCAGGTATCGCCGGCGCGCACGGCGTTCAACACTTCACTGAAACCAGCGCACGCGACGCCGCGTGCCGGATCGGGGCTCCCGAAATGGTCGACGACCACGTGAACGCCGCTTTCGCGAATCTTTGGAAGCAGGTCGGCGAGCAAAGGGCCTTCCACGTAGATCTCGACATGCCAGCCGAGGTCGCGCAGCGACGCAAAGAGGCGCTGATAATCCGTGGACGCAACGTCCGGAAGCGACGAACGCCGAAACCAGTTGAGTCGAACGCCGACCGCACCACGCTCGCTCATCGCTGCCAGCGCTTCGCGCTCGATATCGGGCGCGACGATAACGGTGCCGCGCAGCCGGCCGGCAGCGCGGTCGAGCGCATCGAGCAGCAATGAATTATCGGTGCCGTAAAAGCTCGGCGCGGTCAGCACGCCATGCGAGATTCCGTGCGCATCGAGCACGCTCAAATACTCCTCGACCGTGCAGTCGCGCTTCGGTACCGAATGCCGATCGGGCGCGAGCGGCGCGTCGCGACGCAACACGTGTGCGTGCGAGTCGACGGAGCCCACTGCGACCGTTCCCACGTTCAGACCATCTGCTTCGACGCTGCCGTCTCGTCGACATCGGGCATGATGGCCGCCTGGCGTCCCTGCCCATACTTGGTCGCGAGCTGGGCAGAGGTGAGGAAGCGCTGCTCCAGACTCTCGATCTCCTCCATGCCCATGATGTCGTGCAGCTCCTCGAACGAGACGAGCGCGTCGGGACGATCGACGACCTTGCCGCTATCGAGCGACTGCCGCAGCAGCTCGAGCCCGCGCTTCATGCCCATCAGTGCGCAGGCCGTGAGCATGCGTGGATAGATCACGACGGCCACGCCGAGATCCTGCAACTGTTTGGCGGAGAGGAGCGGCGTCGTCGACCGCTGCCGGATGCCGAAGCCCATGTTCACCGATAGCGGCTTGCTCACGTTCTTCGCGATGGTGCCGATGTCGTCGGCCGACATTGCCGCGTCGGCGAAAAGCAAGTCCGCGCCGGCTTCGGCGTAGAGGTTCAGGCGCCGGATGGCTTCCGCGACGCCGTGCGTTGCCAGCACGTCGGTGCGCGATTTGATGACGAAATCGGGATCGACACGCGCTGACGCTGCGGCGCGAATCTTCTGCACCATTTCCTCCGCGGAGATCACCTCCTTGCCCTTCATGTGGCCGCAGCGCTTGGGCCAAACCTGGTCTTCAAGCATCAATCCCGCAACGCCCGCGCGCTCGAACGCGCGCACGGTGTGATACGCATTGAGCGCGTTGCCGTATCCCGTATCGCCGTCGGCGAGCAACAGCAAATCCGAGCATGCCGCCATCGCGCGGGCCGCCGCGACGTTCTCGTCGAGCCCCATCAGTCCGACATCAGGCTGGCCCAGACGGGATTCGCTCACGCCGCTGCCGGTGATGAACGCCGCGGCGTATCCGAGCTTGCGCACGAGCCGCGTACTGAAGCCGTCGAATACGCCGGGGAGGACGAGGATCCCGGGGGCAGCGATGAGGGTGCGCAGGCGCCTGGCGGGGCTTGCTTTTGGGGCTGACGTGGCCATCTGAATCTCCTTGCGTTACGGCACAGAGTGGTGCTGATCTCCCTCGCGGACGCCTCGCGTCGCCGTGCCTTGAGAGTCTACCAGCAGGACGGAATACTGGCGCTGGGCGTGGTGACCCGTCCAGATGAGAACTTGGAAAACCCGGAGCGCGCGACAAAGATGTATAGACTTAATAGTCCTTCGGCGTTGGCGCACAACGTGTTCGGTTATGGGTGGATCCTTGACCTCGAGCCAGGGAAAACCGACAGCGCGGATTCAATATCAAGGAGACAGGCATGGACCAAAGCGGCACCAAGCCGGCGGATTTTCGCGAGAACCTGATTCGCTATGGCGGCGACGTCTATCCGGAAATCGTGGAGCGCGCGCAAGGATGCTACGTCTGGGATGCCACCGGAAAGAGAATCCTCGATTTCACGTCCGGCCAGATGTGTGCCACCGTCGGGCACAGTCATCCGAACATCGTGGCGGCCATCAAGAAGAGCTGCGACACCGCGCTGCATCTCTTTTCGGGCATGATTCCGCGCAGCGTCGTGCAACTGGCGGACAAGCTGGCGAAGATCGTCCCCAGGCCGCTGCGCAAATCGCTGCTGCTGAGCACGGGCAGCGAAAGCAACGAAGCCGCGATCAAGATGGCCAAGCTCTACACGGGTGGCTTCGAAGTGATCGGGCTCGGCGGCTCGTGGCACGGTGTAACCGCCAATGCCGGCGCGGTGTCGTTCGCGAGCGACCGCAAGGGTTACGGACCGCCGATGCCGGGGTCGTTCGTCATTCCGGAGCCCAATGCGTATCGCTGTCCCGTGAAGCATTGCCGCGACCATTGCGATCGCACCTGCATGCAAATCGGATTCGAGATGTACGACATGCAGTCGGCGGGCGCGCCGGCGGCCATCATCGCCGAGCCGGTGATCAGCGCCGGCGGCATCATCGTCCCGCCCGCCGGGTACTTCGATGCGCTGCAGGCGGAGGCCCGCAAGCGCGGGATGCTGCTGATCTTCGACGAGGCGCAAACGGCGTTTGGGCGCCTCGGTCACTGGTTCGCGGCGTCGCATCTGCAAGTGACGCCGGACATCATTACCGTGTCGAAAACGCTGGGCGGCGGCATGCCGCTCGCAGGTGTCATCACCACCGACGAGATCGAGGAACGTTGTCATCAGCGCGGCTTTTCCTTCTATACCTCGCACGTGTCCGATCCGCTGCCGGCAACGGTGGGTCTCGCCGTCCTGCAAACGATCGAGGAGGAAAACCTGCTCCGGCGCAGCGAGGAAATGGGCGCGTATCTCGCGGCGCGGCTTGCCGAGCTGCAAAGCCGTTTCCAGGAGATAGGCGATGTCCGTGGCATGGGCCTCCTCCGGGGCATCGAGCTCGTCCGCGACCGCGAAACGCGCGAGCCCCACCACGAGCTGGGCGCGTTGACCACGCAGCGCTGCCTGGAGCTGGGCCTCAGCATGAACATCCGCCGCCGGCCGGAACGCGGTTCGGTGTGGCGAATCGCGCCGCCTCTGACGGTCACCACCGCCGACATCGATCTCGCCATGACCATTTTCGACCAGGCGCTGGCGGATTCGCGCGATGTATTGGCGCGGCAATCGGCAACGGGCAAGGCGCCGGCGCAACGGGCGGCTTGAGCCGCGTCCAGACCTTGCGCGCGCCCACCCAGCAAGACGTTGACGGAACAGGCGTGTGCGGCGCAGCATTGCGAAGAGCCGTCACCGGCTTTTTATGTCAATCCCCAATCGAGTCGAGGACTAGAAAACATGCGCAACAAATATTTTTCGATCGCAATCGCCAGTGTGGTGCTGGGCATGCTGGGCGCCACTCTCGCACGTGCCGACGTGCTGGACGACATCAAGAAGAAGGGCACTCTGACCGTCGGCACCAAGGCGGACTACCGGCCGTTCGGCTTTCTTGACCCGTCGGGCAAGATCGTCGGATTCGAGCCCGACCTCGCCGCCGACGTGGCCAAGCGGCTCGGCGTCAAACTGGAGTTGCTGCCGGTCGTTGCCTCCAACCGCATTCAGTTCCTGCAGCAAGGCAAGATCGACATCATGATCGCGACGATGAGTGACACGCCGGAACGCCGCAAGATCGTCGACATCGTGGACCCGAGCTACTACGGCTCGGGCACCAATATCCTGGCGCCGAAGTCGGCGGGCCTCAAGACCTGGGAAGCGCTTCGCGGCAAGAAGGTGTGCCTTATTCAAGGCGCGTTCTACAACAAGGAACTGCAGGAGAAATACGGCGTCGATGGCGTTGCCTTCCCGGGCACCGCGGAAACCTTTGCCGCGCTCAAGAACGGCAACTGCGTCGCCTTCGCGTATGACGACACTGCCATCGTCGGCGAGATGCAAAAACCCGAATGGAGCGCCTACGAGATGCCGCTCGACTCGATCCTCTTCGTTCCGTGGGGTCTCGCGGTCAAGCAGGGCGAGAAGGGCCTCGCCGACATGTTGTCGAAGACCGTCACCGAATGGCACAAGACGGGTTTCATCCAGGGGCTCGAAACGAAGTGGGGCATCAAGCCCACCAAGTTTGCGCAGGAATCGCGCGACAAGTACAAATAACGAAGGCTGCGGCAGCGATCGCGCAGGACGGTTGTGAAGACCACCCTGCGCGACCGCTTACGCTTGTCTATCGGGACGGCTGATGGAGTCCTTCTGGGCCTGGTTCCGCTGGTTGCACGATGCAACCGGCATCAACCTCACGATCCTCTACGACCCGTTTGATCGCGGCCGCTTTGCCAGCGGGCTCCTGATGACCGTGGAGCTCTCCGCGGTCTGCATCGTGCTGAGCGTGCTGATCGGAATCGTCGGCGCCTGGCTCCAGCGTTCGCGTCTGCGCTTCACGCGCCACGTCGTCTACTGGTACATCCAGTTCTTTCGCAATACCCCGCCGCTGGTCCAGCTCTATTTCTTCTATTTCGGCATTGGCAGTCTGCTGTCCACCCGCGGCGTGTCCGGTACTTCGGGTCCGATGGTGAGCAACGTGGCTTGGGCAATCGTGTCGCTGTCCTTCTTCGCCGGAGCGTTCAACGTGGAGATTTTTCGCTCCGGCATCGAGGCCGTACCCCGAACGACGATCGAGGCTGCCGAATCGCTGGGATTCAGCCGCCTGCGGACGTTCCTGTTCATCGTGTTCCCGCTGGCTTTTCGCATCAGCCTCCCGGCGCTCAACAACAACCT
>JADGRP010000101.1 GCA_017880805.1 Burkholderiales bacterium | reverse complement strand
TGGGTCGTACTGCGACCGTCCCCATACCCGCCCATGTTGAGCGACGCGTCTAATTCTCCCGGATACCCGCCTTGCGCAGTCCCGCGTACCACTACGTTTCGGCGAGCTTCACGCGCAGCGGGACGATGGCGGCGCCGCTAGAGCATCGGCAAGTACAGAACGGTACCAACCGTTGCGGCGCCAATGTCACGGGGCCATAATGAACTGTTACACCGCGGTGCCCCTACTATGGACCAAGATCCGCTCATGGTCGAAGTGCCTCGGGAATTCCACCGACGCATGGCCGCGATCATCGAAGCCGTCCAAACCGGAATTTGGCAGCGTGGTGTGCATGACCTTCTTGGCTATGCGACGGATTACGCATTTGGCGACAAACGGGGCCTGCAAACGCTGGTCCTGAAAAGCAAGAACAGGTCTGCCTATGTGAGGCTGCAATGGGAAGCCATCATGGCCGACACAGATGCTGACCGAAAACGTGTAGAGGAGGCCATAAAAGACGCGATCAACGAACTGAGCTGATCAACCCGGTATGCGCAATAGAGAGAACCGGCAGAACAAGACGAACGGGTTTGCAGAGCTCCATGCTCGACCACAATGACGCGACTGCTACCGTCCGAAACAATCCCTGGTCGGCGAGGCGCCGGCTGGGCCCAACCCGCGAGGAAATAACCGAATGTCGCTGACTACACTGGCTGCGCGCCGCGATCAGTCCTTTCACCTGCATCCTTCGACCAACCTGCGGACCGTGCAGACAGAGGGCCCGCTCGTCATCACGCGGGGAGAGGGCGTTTACGTGTACGACGACGAGGGTCGGCGCTATCTCGAGGGCATGGCCGGGCTGTGGTGCGCTTCCCTCGGGTTTTCCGAGCGGCGGCTGGCAGACGCGGCGTACCGACAGATGTGCGAGTTGCCGTTCTACCACAGCTTTGCAGGGAAGGTGCCGGCGATCAGTACTGAACTCGCCGAGCGTCTCATCCGCATGGCGCCGTCGGGAATGGGCAAGGTATTGTTCGCGAACTCAGGTTCAGAGGCGAACGACACGGCAATCAAGCTGGCGTGGTACATCAACAATGCGCTCCGCCGGCCGCAGAAGAAAAAGATCATTTCGCGACAGCGCGCATACCATGGCGTGACTGTCGCAACCGCCAGTCTGACCGGACTCGCCTTCGCGCACGAAGATTTCGACCTGCCGATTGCGCGCATCTTGCATACGGATTGCCCGCATTACTACCGCGGCGCGCAGCCGGGCGAGAGCGAGCAAGCGTTCGCGGCGCGACTCGCCGGCGACCTGGAACAACTGATTCTGCGCGAGGGCCCTGACACCATTGCCGCGTTTTTTGCAGAGCCGGTGATGGGGGCGGGTGGTGTCATTGTCCCGCCGCCGACATATTTCGAGCGGATCCAGCCGATCCTCAAAAAATACGACATCCTTTTCGTTGTGGATGAGGTGATCTGCGGCTTCGGCCGGACGGGAAACATGTTCGGCTCGCATACGTTCAACCTGCGACCGGACATCATCACCGTCGCCAAGGCGTTGTCGGCGGGCTATCTGCCGATCTCGGGCACGCTGGTTTCGAACGCGCTTTACGACATCCTGGTTACGCAGAGCGACAAACTCGGCATCTTTGGCCACGGCTACACGTATTCATCGCACCCGGTCCCCGCGGCTGTCGCGCTCGAGACCCTCAAGATCTACGAAGAGCGCGATATCGTTGGCATGGTGCGGCGCGTCGGCCCTCGCCTGCAAGCGGGAATCCGCAGTTTTGGCGCGCACCCGCTGATCGGCGACGCGCGCGGCCTCGGGTTGATCGGCGCGGTGGAGCTCGTCCGCGACAAGGCGACCAAACAGAGCTTCGATCCGAAAGCCGGGGTGGCCGCGTATCTCGTGCGCCGCGCACAGCACCACGGGGCGATCCTGCGCAACATGCCCGGGGACATCGTCGCTTTCAGTCCGCCGCTGATCATTAGCGAGGCGGAGATTGATGAGATGATGAGTTGCTTCGGCAAGGCACTCGATGACACGTGGGCGATGGTGAGGGAAAAGGGCCTCGCGTGAACGTGTGCGAGGATTCCGCGCGGCCGACTGCGGAACGTTGAACCGTGGCAGCGCCAAGAACGATCATCGTCACCGGCGCCTCCCGCGGCATCGGGCACGCGACGGCGTTGCGGTTTCACCGCGAAGGCTGGCGTGTCATTACCGTGTCGCGTCATTCGCCGCCGGGGGAATGCCCGTGGAGCGAGGGCCGCTCGCACATCCTGCTCGACCTGTCCAACCTTGACGACATTGTCCATTGCGTCGAAATCATGCGCGGCATGCTCGTCGACGGAGAGCTGCATGCCTTGGTCAACAATGCCGGCATTTCACCCAAAGGTCCGGACGGATCACGATTAAATTCGCTTGAGACCGACATCGACACCTGGCAGTCGATGTACAACACCAACTTTTACGCGCCATTGCTCCTGACGCGCGGCTTTGTCGCGGAGTTATCCCGGGCCCGCGGTGCGGTGGTAAACCTCACGTCGATCGCCGGCTCGCGCGTGCACCGTTTCGCCGGATCCGCCTACGCGACGTCGAAGGCTGCGCTCGCCGCCCTCACGCGTGAAATGGCGTACGACCTCGCGGCAGTCGACGTTCGTGTCAACGCAATCGCGCCCGGGGAGATCGATACCACAATACTGTCGCCGGGAACGCCGGAGATTGTTGAACGCGACATCCCGATGCGCCGCCTCGGGACGATCGAGGAGGTGGCGGACTTGATCTGGTTCCTCTGTTCACACCAAGCGACCTATATCACCGGGGCGGAGATTCCGATCAATGGGGGACAGCACGCGTGAGCGATAGCGACCCCATCGTTCGCTTCGTCGGCATCGGCAAGACTTACGACGGCGTGACCCGCATCGTCGACGATCTTCATCTCGACATCAGGCGCGGTGAGTTCCTGACGTTGCTCGGGCCTTCCGGATCGGGAAAGACGACGACACTGATGCTGCTTGCCGGCTTCGAAACACCCACCGCCGGCGAGATCCTGGTCGAGGGCAGGCCGCTGTCACGTGTTCCACCGTATCAGCGGAACATCGGCATGGTGTTCCAAAACTACGCGCTGTTCCCCCACATGACCATTGCGGAAAACATTGCCTTCCCGCTGTCGGTGCGCGGCGTGCGTGCGGCCGAGCGCGCCAAGCGGGTCGAGCGCGCGCTTGACATGGTGCAGCTCGGCGGCTTCGGCCAGCGGCGGCCGGCGCAGCTCTCCGGCGGCCAGCAGCAGCGCGTCGCGGTGGCCCGCGCGCTGGTGTTCGAGCCTAAGCTCATCTTGATGGATGAACCACTGGGCGCGCTGGACAAGCAGCTGCGCGAGCAGATGCAACTCGAGATCCGGCGGCTGCATCAGCGGCTCGGCGTGACCATGACCTACGTCACCCACGATCAGGCGGAAGCGCTCACAATGTCGGATCGCATCGCCGTGTTTCATCGCGGCAAGATCGAGCAGCTCGACACCCCGGAACAGCTGTATGAGCACCCGAAGAACGCATTCGTCGCTCGCTTCATCGGTGAGAACAACCGTCTCGATGGCCGCCTGGAGGCGGTGACGGACGGCCGCTGCACGATTCGCATCGCTGCCGGAGACACCTGCATCGACGGTACGCTGGTCGAGCCGGTGCGAAACGGTGGCGCGGTGACCGTTTCGCTGCGGCCGGAGCGGGTGCAAGTTTGCGCCGCGGGGCATACAATCGGTGGGCATCCCGGCTGCCGTATGGCGGGGTTGCTGCGCGAGATCATTTATCTCGGCGACCACGTGCGCGCGCGGGTCGCACTGACCGGCAACGAGGAGTTCATGGTGAAGCGCCCGATTTCCGAGGCACACACCTTGCCGCGCATCGGTGCGGCGGTGGAGGTCTTCTGGACGCCCGAACATTGCCGCGCGTTTGCGCAGGAAAGCTAGTGGCGCCATCTCAACGTCTTATCAGCGGAGGTCAATATGCATAACAGGAGAAATTGGATTTCGGCGCTTGCCGCGGCGGCGATGGTGCTGTCCGCGCCGGCGCTTGCGCGAGATCTCGCGGTCGTATCGTGGGGCGGGGCGTACCAGGATGCACAGCGCGATGTCTATTTCAAGCCGTTCATGGAAAAAACCAAGATTCCGATGACCGAAGAGAACTGGGATGGGGGCGTTGGCACGTTGCGGGCCAAGATCCAGGGGGGCAACAACAATTGGGACGTGGTTCAGGTCGAGTCGGAAGAGCTTCTGCTGGGATGCGAAGAAGGACTTTACGAAAAAATGGACTGGGCCAAGCTGGGCGGTAAGGACAAGTTCCTGCCGGATGCAGTGAACGACTGTGGTGTTGGAGCCATCGTGTACAGCTTCATCCTCGCCTACGATGGCGACAAGATCAAAGGAGACGCGCCCAAATCCTGGGCCGATTTCTGGAACGTGCAGAAATGGCCGGGCAAGCGTGCACTTCGCAAAGGGCCGAAGACGACGTTGGAAATCGCTCTTTTGGCCGACGGCGTCGCACCCAAGGACGTATACAAACAGCTGGCCACCGACGCGGGCGTCGAGCGCGCATTCAAAAAGCTCGATCAGTTGAAACCGAACTTCGTGTGGTGGGAAAAAGGTTCGCAACCGCCGCAACTCCTGGCCTCCGGCGAAGTCGCGATGACCGATGCCTACAATGGCCGCATCGCCGCGGCGAACGAAAAGGATAAGAAGAACTTCAAGATTGTGTGGAACAACAACCTCTATACGATCGACTCCTGGATCATCATGAAGGGCTCCCCGAACAAGGCGCAGGCCGAGACGTTCCTGCAATTCGTCAACGATCCGCAAAACCAGAAGAACCTGCCGCCAAAGATCCCGTACGGCCCGACGACCAAAGCTGCGACGGCACTGATCGACAAGAGCGTGCTGCCGAACCTCGCGACCGCGCCGCAGAACATCGCCTCGGCGGTGTACATCAACGACAAATTCTGGCTGGAGAACCTGGACAAGCTGTCCCAGCGCTTCAACGCCTGGGTCGCCAAGTAGACAGCTGAAACGCAACGCGAGGGGGAGGGATGCAACGCGGTGCGGCGGCGTCACTTCATGCGGCGCTGGCCAACGTTGACGACGCCGCCGTCGGCCTGCGCCGTGCGCTTAAGAAGAGCCGCCGCGGCGAGCAGCTGCGGGCGGCGGCACTGGTGCTGCCGCTCTTCCTCTTCCTCGCTGCATGCTTTGTGCTGCCGATCGGTGTGATGCTCTCGCGCGGGGTGATCGACACCGACATCGCGCACACGCTGCCAGCGGTAACCGATGCACTGAAAACTTGGGACGGGCGCGACCTGCCGCCGGAGTCCGCATACGCGGCGCTGATCGCTGACATTGGCGTGGCACGTGAAGCGGGGACGCTTGCCAGTGCCGCGACGCGCCTGAACTACGACGTTCCCGGGTTCCGCACGCTGCTTTTCACGACCGGACACCAGTTACCAGCGGAACTGTCCGGATCGGCACGCGATGCGCTTATCGGCATCGATCCCAAGTGGGGCGAGCGCGGAACATGGGCCGCAATTCACCGCGCCGGGGGGCCCATTACGGATTTTTACCTGTTGGGCGCGCTCGACTTGCGGCGCGATGCCGACGGTTCCATTACCGGCGCACCACCCGAGCAGCGGGTGTTTCGCGGCGTGTTGGGACGCACGCTGTGGATCTCCGCAATGGTGACGTTGATCTGCCTCGTATTGGGATATCCGGTCGCGTATGTGATCGCCGCGCAGCCGCCTGGACGCGCGGGTATGCTTCTGTTCCTGGTGCTGCTGCCGTTCTGGACATCACTCCTGGTGCGTACCGTTGCCTGGGTGGTGCTGTTGCAGAAGGAAGGAGTCCTTAACAGCCTGTTCCTGTCGCTGGGGATCGTGCATGAGCCACTGAAGATGATTTTCAACCGCTTCGCCGTGTATGTGGCAATGGTGCATGTGCTGCTGCCGTTCATGGTGCTACCGCTCTACAGCGTGATGCGCAGCATTCCGCCCTCGTATGTCCGGGCGGCCTCATCGCTGGGTGCACGGCCACTGACCGCCTTCCGGCGGGTCTACTTGCCGCAAACGTTGCCGGGGATCGGCGCGGGTTGCCTGATGGTTTTCATCCAGGCACTGGGCTATTACATAACGCCTGCCTTGGTGGGCGGTGCCGACGACCAGATGATCAGCTACTTCATCGCCTTCTACGCCAGCAAGACGGTCAACTGGGGCATGGCCGCCGCTTTGTCAATGATGCTTCTGGCGGCCACGCTGGCGCTGTACGCGGTGTACAACCGGATGGTCGGCGTCGAGCGGATGCGACTGGGCTGACCCGATGCGAACCGGCACCACGACCATCGGAGAACGTATCACCGGTATCGGCCTCACGGTGCTGACCGGAGCTGTGCTGATATTTCTGATCGCCCCTATTCTGACGATCGTGCCGCTGTCGTTTTCCTCGGGGTCGTTTTTCATGTACCCGCTGCCGGGTTTCAGCCTACGGTGGTATCAGGATTTCTTCACGTCGTCGTTCTGGCTGCCCTCGCTGAAAAACAGCTTGATCATCGGCATCTCCGCGACGGTCCTTGCCACCGGGTTAGGCACACTTGCCGCACTGGGCATCTGGCGCGCGCGCTTTCCGGCGCAGGCGCTGATATTGGCAATCCTTATCTCGCCGATGGTCGTGCCGGTGATCATCGTGGCGGTCGGCGTCTATTTCGCGTTCGCGCCGCTCGGGCTCACCGACGGTTACCTGGGTCTGATCTTGGCGCACACCACGCTGGGCGTGCCGTTCGTGGTAATTACCGTCCTGGCGACGCTCTCGGGTTTCGACCGCACGCTGATCCGCGCCGCGGAAAGTCTGGGTGCTTCCCAAATCGCTACATTCCGCCGCGTTACGCTGCCGCTGATCCTGCCGGGCGTGGCCTCAGGCGCAGTGTTTGCGTTCGCGGCGTCTTTCGACGAAGTCGTCGTCGTACTCCTGATGGCGGGACCCGGCCAGCGCACGTTGCCACGACAGATGTTCGCCGGTATCAACGACAACATCAGCCTGACCATCGCGGCCGCCGCGACGATGCTGATCGCAATCTCGCTGATGCTGATGATCGCGGTCGGCTGGCTGCAACGGCGCAGCGCGCGGATGCGGCAGCCGCGCGGATGACGACGTGTTCCTATCCCCGTCGATCGCGTTCTTGGGCATGCGGGAAGCGAGCAGTTGTGCTGTTACGAATAGCAGCGCCTACACTTTTGCAACTTCGGGGAGTGAAGCGGCGAACGGTCTCCGGACGATCCCGTCGCGCGCGACATCAACGTCGGCGAACAGTCGAGCAAGATGGGCCATTTCCCACCGCGCGCGGACGTCAAGCTCGTACGTAGCCGCATCAGTCGAATGCCGTTCCAGTGCCTTGGCGAGGCCCAACGGCCGCTTTGGGGTGAGGCTGTGTGAAAATTCCGCGCGAAACGAGGTCTCGGCAAGGGCGACCCCTTAGAACACACTGTATTCGATTCTTTTGGTGACGGGAGGGGTTTTGGTACTCCCGAAAACGGACCGGAATTGGGTTTTCACACAGCCTCGGGCGATTCCAGCCGTTGGCGAATGTCTCAGTGCGGCCACCAACAGCCCTTCGTTCAGACACCGGCCTGCGATTGGCCACCAATAGCGCCGATAGGCGGCGTATGTGACGCCGGTTCCCGCGCCCTTAGCCTAAGCCGCTGACTGGTATTCTGTGCCGTGATGCAGATTCATATACCCGATCCGGCTCACACTGGCTCCGAGCGGGCCCGCGCTAACTTCCGGCTTGCGGTAAAGATGGCGCTCGGCTTCGTCGCCCTGATCTGGCTCGTCCAGTTGTTGAACTGGGCGTTGGATCTAGGGCCCGCGGATTTCGGCGTGCGGCCGCGCCAGTTGGCGGGATTGCCCGGCATTCTTTTCGCACCTCTGGTGCACGGCGGCTTCGCCCACCTCATCGCTAACTCCCTGCCATTGCTGGTACTGGGCACGGCAATGTTGTACCTCTATCCGAGCGCGGCTCTTAGAGTGTTGCCGGCGGTCTACCTCGGAACCGGCGTCGCGGTCTGGCTATTTGCCAGAGGATCCGCCCATGTCGGTGCCAGCGGACTGATCTACGGCTTGGTCAGCTATATCTTCGTGGCCGGCCTGATCCGACGGGACAAGCGCGCTATCGCTGCGTCGCTTTTAGTTTGCTTCATGTATGGCGCGCTGGTCTGGGGAGTACTACCGATCCAGCCCGGGGTTTCTTGGGAAACACATCTTGCGGCGGCGCTGATCGGCATCGTGCTGGCCATCGCGCTGCGGCATCTGGATATACCGCCACGCGTTCGTTATACCTGGGAAAACGAAGAGGACAACTACGCGGACGAATAATCCAGCTACAGCAATCTCCGACCAGAAAGTTGCGTCGAGATTGCTGCGCTCGACGTGCTTGCTGCTTTCTACCGGGACGACATGCGATACGAGCGCAGCAATGGCAGCACTCTTCACTTCGGGCGCGTACGCCGGCCAAAAGCGGACCTCCAACCGATGCATTACTTGATGCAAATTTCGCACAACGAAGCGAGCCGGACTTTTCGAAAGGGAACCGACCTGTCGGGCTACTCACAAGCGAAGCTCAACGCAGTGGCAAGGAGATTGAATGAGCGCCCAAGAAAAACACTAAACTACGAAACACCTGCCGAACGATTCCACCAAACTGTTGCATCGATCGGTTGAATCCACAG
>JADGRP010000100.1 GCA_017880805.1 Burkholderiales bacterium | reverse complement strand
GATTCGCGGGCGCTCGCACCCCACTCGCTTCGCGAGCGGGACCTGGCTCGCTGCTCACAGCGCTACGCTCATTCCGCCATCGATGACGAGCATCTGCCCGGTCATGTAGTTCGACGCGCTCGAGGCGAGAAACACGGCGAGGCCGGCGAGTTCTTCTGGTTGGCCCCAGCGGCCGGCCGGCGTGCGTTTGGATACCCACGCATTGAACTCGGCGTTGTCGATCAGCGCGCGATTCATCTCCGTGGCGAAGTAGCCCGGTGCAATGGCGTTGACCTGAATGTTGTGTGGGGCGAGTTCGACTGCCATGCCGCGGGTCAACTGTCGCACTCCACCCTTCGCTGCGGTATAAGGCACGACGCTTGGCCGCGCCAGATCGCTCATGAGCGATGCGATGTGAATGATCTTGCCGCGTTTTTTCGCGATCATTTGCGGAAGCACCGCCTGCGAAACGGCAAACGGCGCAGTGAGGTTGGTGGCGATGATCTCGTCCCACTGCGCCTGCGGGAAGTCCGCAAAGGCGCCGCGACGCTGGATGCCGGCGTTGTTGAACAGAATGTCGACCGGCCCGACGCGGGATTCGATCGCGGCCACGCCGGCGCCGATGGCATCGCGATCGGTGACATCGAACACTGACGTCGAGACTTCGAGCTGTTCGCCTCGAAGTGTCTCCGCCGCAGCGTCGAGCGCATCCTGCCGGCGTCCGTTTAGAACCACTTTCGCGCCAGCGCGCCCGAGGCCTTTGGCGATTGCGAAACCGAGACCGCGGTACGCGCCGGTGACCAGCGCGACCTTGCCGGAAAGATCGAAGGGTTGCTGCATGCTCGCCTCGCAGGTGGGTAGGGATGTGATTTTGGTGCCGCGACGCATCTGAAACCGATGCGTCCCGAAGGGGCGCAAGTATTGGACGCGTTAGCAACCGGTGTCAATCACCGAAAACGGACGCGTCGATCCCGCATTTTGGTAACTGAGCGGGAATCCATTTTGACCTTGAGCAATCGTGGCACTCCGCTCAGTTAACAAAATGAGCTTGAATGACGGTGAGTGAAGTCGCACTTGCGTCGACGCAAGCATCAAGAAGCTTAAGTGTCGCCCGCCGCCTGCTCCAGCGCGGTAACCATGCGCTCGACGCGCGTCGCCAATGCTTCGGTGCTGAGCTTGTCGCGAAAGACTTCGACCATCAGTGGGAATGCGAACGGCGTCGGTTTGTGAGGACGCGTAATCACCGCCTGCGCGCCGCGCATGCGCGCCAGCGCATCGTGCAGGCGGGACGCCTCGAGCTGGCGCTCCAGCACTTCTCGCACAGCTTGCACGAGCAGCATGTTCTTCGGATCGTATTCACGAAAGACGTCGAACAAGAGCCCGCTCGTTGCCTGCAGTTGCCGCGCCGACTTGCCTTGGCCCGGGTAGCCCTGAAAGATGAGTCCCGCGACGCGCGCGACTTCGCGGAACTGCCGCCGCGTGAGCTCCGATGCGTTGAGACCCGCCAGGATGTCGTGCTCGACATCCGGCGCGGCGAGGAGGCGGCCCAGATCGCTGATCGACAGCTCCAGCGGCGCCGGCGAAAGCAGGCCGAATCCGTAGTCGTTGACCGAGATGGAAAAGCTGCGCCCAGTTTCGCCCGACAGCCGATACGAGAACAGTGTCGCCAATCCGAGGTGAACCAGCCGTCCCTCGAACGGATAGAAGAACAGATGGTGGCCGTCGCGCGTGACGAGACGCTCGATCAGCCACTCGCGCGTCCCCGGCAGCGCCGACCATCGCGCCTGCAGGCGCAGCAATGGCCGGCAGCGCTCGAGCTCGGGCGAGGCGTAAATGCCGTTGCGCGCGTCGGCGATCAGCTTTCGCGTCTCTGCCGCCAGTTGCGTCGACAGCGGCATCTTGTTGCCCATCCAGCGCGGCACCACCGCGGACCTCGACGCCGCAGGCTTGACCCACGCGGTCATCTCGCGCACACGGATGAATTCCAGCACGCGGCCGGCGAACACGAAGCAGTCGCCGGCGACCAGACGGGCGATGAACGATTCCTCGACGTGCCCCAGCCGCTTGCCGTGCTTGAACTGCACGGTGATCGAGGCATCGCTGACGATGGTGCCGATATTGAGGCGGTGACGGTGGGCGATGGCGCGATCGGGGACGCGCAGCACGCCTTCCTCGTCCGGCACGACGCGGTGATATTCGGGATACGCTGCAAGGCTCGCGCCGCCATGGACGACGAAGTCGAGCGCCCAGCGCCACTGCTCGTCGCTCAAGTCCGCATAGGCGTGCGTCGAGCGGATTTCCGGCAGCAACTGTTCCGGCCGGAACCCTCCTCCCAGTGCGCAGGTCACGAGATGCTGCGTCAACGCGTCCAGCGGCGGCATGTTGGCGCACGAGATGGGCGTGCGGGCCTCGAGCTTGCGCGCGTCGGCGGCGCTGCGTGCAGCCGCGGCCTCGACGAGCTCCAGCGCGTGCGTCGGCACGACGGTGACGCGCGAAGTCGCGCCAGGCTGATGCCCACTGCGCCCGGCGCGCTGCAGCAACCGTGCGACGCCCTTGGGGCTGCCGATTTGCAAGACCTGGTCCACGGGCGTGAAGTCGACGCCGAGATCGAGGCTCGAGGTGCAGACCACGGCGCGCAAGCGACGGTTGCGCAAGCCGTCTTCCACCCAGTCGCGCACCTCGCGCTCGAGCGAGCCGTGGTGGAGCGCGATCTGTCCCGCCCAGTGCGGCCGCGCCGCGAGCAACGCCTGGTACCACGCTTCCGCCTGCGAGCGCACGTTGG
>JADGRP010000099.1 GCA_017880805.1 Burkholderiales bacterium | reverse complement strand
TTGATCTCGACGAAGTTCTCCTGCTGCAACTCCGCCAGCCATCGGTTCGACCGCGTTTCCTCGCCGCCGCCCTCGTACTCGACCAGGCGGCCCGAGGTCAGCACCAGCGGAAAGTTGGTGGCGACGTTCTTGGCGATGTTGTCCTGCTGCACCGACTTGTAGAGCGTCGGCAGGCGCCAGAATGCTTTCTTGTCGTCGTGCGTTGGATATTTCGCGACCATGTCCGGCCGCGGTGAATATAGCGGTTCGCGATGCTGCGGAATGCCGTCGGGGAAATTCCAGACGATGGCGCGCGCCTTCGCGTTGCCGAAGGGATGGCAACCGTGCTTCATCGCGACACGCTGAATGCCGCCGGAAAGATCGGTCTTCCAGTTCTTGCCTTCGGCGGCTATCTTCTCCACGTCAGTTAGATCGTCCCACCAGCCAAGCTTTTTCAGCAACACGTGATCGAACTCAGGATACCCGGTCGAAAGCTCGGAGCCCTTGGGGAACGAGCCGTCCTCGGCGAGGAGATTGACGCCGTCGCGCTCGATGCCGAAGTTGGCCCGGAAGCAGCCGCCTCCATCCATCACGTGACGCGACTGGTCGTACAGGTTGGGCGAGCCCGGGTGCTTGATCTCCGGAGTTCCATAGCACGGCCACGGCAGACCATAGTAGTCGCCGTCGCACGGTCCACCCTTGGCACGCAACGTCTTCACGTCGAAGGTGTTCATATTCTTCATGTGCAGCTTCAAACGCTCGGGCGACTGGCCGGTGTAGCCGATCGTCCACATGCTGCGGTTGATCT
Source organism: Burkholderiales bacterium (assembly GCA_017880805.1). Classification (GTDB taxonomy): domain Bacteria; phylum Pseudomonadota; class Gammaproteobacteria; order Burkholderiales; family Casimicrobiaceae; genus PALSA-1003. Next base: position 19,515 of record JADGRP010000099.1, on the reverse strand, counting down.
CTCTCAAGATCTCCTCTGGCATCGGCTCATCCCAGCCATCCTTGTCCTTGACCACCTTGATTTTCTGCGAGCCGTCCGCCTGCTTGCCGACGAGCTGATCGCCGAAGCCGAACTTTTTGGCGAACGCAAGCATCAACGTGTGATCGGGCTTGGATTCGAACAGCGGCTCGATGACCTTCTCGCGCCACTGCAACGATCGGTTCGACGCGGTGACCGAACCCGAAGTCTCGAATTGCGTGCACGCAGGAAGCAGGTACACCGCGCGATTGGGATTCGGCTTGAGCCCCGCCTTGGTCAAAATCGCCATGGCCCGTTCGTCCGGCGGCATCGCCGCCATCGCCGCGGTCGCCGACGGATACGGGTCGACAATCACCAACGTATCGAGCACCTGCAGCGCCGCCTGCATCTCCATACCGCGCGATTGGCTGTTGGGCGCGTGGCCCCAGAACACCATCGCCCGCAAGTTGCTGTCCTGGTCGATCAACTCGTTTTTTTCCATGACGCCGTCGATCCAGCGCGACACCGTCATGCCCGGCTTTTCCATCATGGTCTGCGACGCGAACTGTTTCTTGATCCACTCGTAATCAACGCCCCATGCGGCCGCGAAATGCTTCCACGATCCCGCGGCCAAGCCGTAATAACCAGGCAGCGAATCCGGATTGGGGCCAACGTCGGTCGCGCCCTGAACGTTATCGTGCCCGCGGAAGATATTGGCGCCGCCGCCGGACACCCCCACGTTGCCGAGCGCAAGCTGGACAATGCACGACGCGCGAACGATCGCGTTGCCGATGGTGTGCTGGGTCTGGCCCATGCACCACACCAGCGTCGAAGGCCGATTCTTGGCCATCATCTCGGCCACCTGATACACCTGCGCCTCCGGAATTCCGGTCACTTCCTCGACCTTGTCCGGCGTCCACTTCGTGAGGATTTCGTCACGGACCTTGTCCATGCCGTAGACGCGGTCGTGCAGGTATTGCTTGTCTTCCCATCCGTTCTTGAACACGTGATACAGCATCCCGAACAGGAACGGGATGTCGGTTCCCGAGCGGATGCGGACAAAAACGTCCGCCTTGGCCGCGGTGCGGGTGAATCGCGGATCGACCACGATCATCTTCGCGCCGGTTTCCTTGGCGTGCAGCATGTGCAGCATCGACACCGGATGCGCCTCGGCCGCGTTCGAGCCGATGTACAACGCGCAGCGCGTGTTCTGCATGTCGTTGTAGGAGTTGGTCATCGCACCATACCCCCACGTGTTGGCCACGCCGGCGACAGTCGTCGAGTGGCAGATGCGCGCCTGGTGATCCATGTTGTTGGTGCCGAAGAACGACACGAACTTGCGCATCAGATACGCCTGCTCGTTGTTGTGCTTCGAGCTGCCGACCCAGAACACCGCGTCGGGTCCCGATTCCTTCTTGATCGCGAGCAAGCGGTCGCCGACCTCGCTGATCGCCTGATCCCAGGGAATCTTCTGCCACTTGCCGTTGACGAGCTTCATCGGTGACTTCAGCCGATGCGAGTTCTCGTGCATGCCGTGCTCGCGCACCGACGCGCCCTTGGCGCAATGCGCGCCGAGATTGAGCGGCGAATCGAACACCGGCTCCTGACGAATCCAGACGCCGTTCTGGACCACGGCGTCGATCGAGCAGCCGACCGAGCAATGGGTGCACACCGTGCGCTTGACGACGGTTTGCGCAGCTTCGTCTTCCTTTGCCGCCTCGGCCTTGCCCACGAGGTTGAACGGCAACTGGCTGGCGAACGCCCCGGCCCCGGCAACGAGGCCCGAACGCTTCAGAAACGCCCGCCGATCCATTGTCGGAGGCGTAGCTCCGGCAAGACGGCGGAGACGTGGACGAGCTGCGCCGGCGTGTTCTGAGACGCCGTCTTGCGTTTTGGTTAGCAGCATGGTCCTTCCTCCTCCTACTAGATTTTCGCGGTCCGGTAATAGCGCCGGACGTGATCGGTCAGTGCGTATCCCTTGCCATCAGGCGACGATTCCTGCGCAGCATCGGGCGCGACCGATCCCGTGGTGAGCGCGCGCGCGGCGACGATCGCAGCGCCCGCTCCACCGGCGCCTAGAGCGAGCAGGAAATTTCTTCGTTGCGGACGAGTTTGAGGGGCGGCGCTCAGCGCAGCTTCGCGCGCGCCGGAATGATCGCGAGGATGTTTCGAGCGCATCGTGCAGCCTCCGCAAATGAATTCGTGACGTTATGAACCGCAGTCGACTACTCGATGGCAAACGAGTCACGTTCGATTGCCATGAACAATTGCGTGAATTCTGCGACTCGACGGTAGTAGTTGGCAATAGAAGAATTTTGTATTGCGGTGCAGCAATCGAATACCCAGGGCTTCACATGGGCCTCGAAGAATTCACGTTGCTGTGCAAAAGCAAAGGGTTCCCCCTCGCCGGCCCCGGTGATCAATACGCGCATCGTCTCGCAGACCGCCGCCAAATGATCTTCGTAGATACTTACGCCGCTCTGGCGTGCGAGACCCAGCCGAGCCAGCGTCGAGCGGACTTCGATCAGCGGACTGCTGCCCGGAGATTTTGCGTAGGCGGATCCATGCGCGCTGACCTCGCTCTTCCCGACGCCGACGAACAAAGTCTGATATTCGTCGGCCGCCGCAGCCGGATCCATCGCCGTGCTCGCAGCGATCAACTTCCGCCAGGCGTCGGCAAGCGCGCGTCCACCCTCGCTCTCTGCGTCAGCGGTCAGCTCGCCGCAAGCGGCGATCGACGAGAGCAGCGCCGCGTCCGGCGCCGAGGCGTAAAGCCGCGCGAGCAAGGCATAGAAGTCCGCGCGCGCCTGGTCTTCGGGCGCTATCGAAAAATTCGCTACGCCTTCGCGCGTTTCCGGCATCGCTTACCCTCAGCGAGACGGCACCGAGCCGCCTGGAGCGCTCGTGGGCTGGAGATTGCTTTTCATCATGTCGATCACGCGGCAGTCGGCGCACATTTTCAGCCGGTCGAGCGCGCCCGGCTCGGAGAACATCGAATGCCCGGCGAGCCGTGTGAGCATGTTGCCGATCAGTTTTTCGGTCCCCAACGGCTTGTCGCAGCGGATGCATTTGAAAATCGCGGCTTCGTTCAATACACGCGGCTGCTTCGCCACGAGCGTGAGCAGGAGGCGGCTGGCGAGCGTGATGGCGTCTTCCGGGCAGGTGTTGGCGCAAATGCCGCACTGCACGCACTTCGATTCGATGAACCGAAGCTGCGGCGTTTCGGCATTGTCGATGATCGCGCCTTCGGGGCACGCACCGACGCAAGCGAGGCACATCGTGCACGTATCGCGATTGACTGCGATCGTTCCGAACGGAGCACCTTTCGGCAACGCGATCTCGGTCGTGGGCACGGGGGCGTGCGCCAGAAGGTGCTCGATCGCAAGGAAGGCCGTGGTGCGCTTGTCGGTCGTCCAGTGAAATGCCGAAGGCGCGCGCACCGCAAGTGCCGGCTCGAGCGCCCATGTTTGCGTCGCCAGCGCCGAGGCGTCTTTGGCACGCAGCAACCTGAAATGCGGGCCCTGATACCCGAGCGCCTGAGCGATGCTTTCGGCAATCGCCATCTGACGCTCGAGCGCATCCGCGTACTGAGGCGCTTCGGCGCCGGTCGCCAGCACGACGACATTGCTTGCTCCCGAAGCCAGGGCGGCGAGCCAGACGTCGATACCGGTAGCCGCCATGTGGTGCAGCGCGACCGGGATCACACGCGCGGGAAGTCCCGGGCCGCGGCGGCCCATCGTGTTGATCAACGCGTTTCCTGCCGCGTCGTGGAACAGGATGCAGGGGTCGCGCCCGCCCGCGGCGCGATAGGTCGCAAGCATCGTCCTGATGCGCGTCCCCAGCTCGGCGACGCTGGGAACCGTGTAGCCAAGCGCGCCCGATGGGCAGACCGTGGTGCAGGCGCCGCAACCCATGCACAAATGCGGCTCGACGACGATGTGATCGCCGTCTGCCCGGATAGCCGCGGTCGAGCAGATGTCGATGCACTGGTTGCAACCCGGTTGCTGCGATCTGCTATGGGCGCAGATCGAGGCCTTGTACTCGAAAAATTTCGGTTTCTCGAACTCACCGACCGCGCCGGCAATGTCGGCAACAGCATCGGCTTGGGCGCCAGTATCCGGGCCGGGGTGCCAGTACCCTTGGGGAGGCTGATGCATGGCAAAGCGCGGCAGCTCGTCGAGATCGAGCACGAGATCGAAGTGCTCGCTACGCGCCTTCCCGGTGCGGTTGAAATCGATGGCGCCTATCGCGCCGCAGGCCTCCACGCATAGTCGGTGATCCTTGCAGCGATCGAGGTCGATCTGATAGCTCCAGTCGATCGCGTTTTCGGGACAGACCTTGATGCAGGCGTTGCAGCGGGTGCAAACATCGAGATCGATCGGATTTTCCTGCGCCCACGCGATGTCGAATGCTCCCAGCCAGCCGCGGATCGATTCCACATTGCCGGAAAAAACCGGATAGGCGCGTTCCTGCGGCAGCTCGTTCCCGCTCCCACGGCCGGTAATGAGCACCGTCACGGCAAGGTGCGTACGCAAGCGCTCGGCCCACGACAGCGCGGCGGCTGCGGGACCGATGATCAACAACTGTCCACCCGAATGGAAGGTGACGCGCGGCACCGGTTGCGGATCGGGCAGTGCGGCGGCGGCGATCAGGGCCGCGATCTTGGGTACCGCGCTCGCGCCTTCGCGCGACCATCCCGCGCTCTCGCGAATATTGACGAAGCGTATCGACTGCGTCTTGCCGGCGTCGTCCGCGACGTCGCCAAAAAGTCTTGCCTCCTGGGTGCACGCGACAAGAACGTCGCCACCCGCGTGATCGGCGAAGGCCGCCAGCTCCTTTTGGCAAAGCTGCGTATGAATAGGCAACGGTCCGGCAAGCTCGAGCGCGCGTTCGAGAACGGCGGCATCGAGCGTCATCGTGCCGTTGCAATTGCAAAGATGAATATTGCGCTGAGCGTTTTGTGCGCTCATGGCTTGTCGGCTTTGGCGTCGCCGCCGGGTCCCGGCGTCGAGGCAGCCGCGGCTGGTACCGCGTCCACTGACACAGTCGGCGCGACCTGCACGACCGGTGGTGGCAGCGCGATCGCTTCGGCGGATGACGCAACATGATCGCCCGCGGGTTCATCAACGACACGCTTGCCGGGATCCGTCTCCGCCGCCGGCAGCGAAAAAACGACGCGGCGATGCATGAGCTCCTCGAGCATCGCCGACGGAATCGGATCGGGCTGCGTGTAGTCGTCGATGTAGGTGTCGAGGCCGTCCATGATGTTGAAACGCGGGTCCCGGAAAAGCTGTTTGAGCGCTGCGCGTTTGATCGACTCGTCGACCTGAGGTTTGAAGAAGGGTGCGAAGTCGGAATCGATCGTTAACGATTCGATCGGAGGTAGCTCCAAATTGGCAGGCAAGGTGACAGCCATTGGCTTGAGCGCGTCGTGCGTTGCTCCCGCAGGAGTTTGAGCGACCGCGGTGGAATCGGTTGGCGGCGGTGGTACCTGCGCCGGAGCCTGTACTTCGGCCCGCGCAGCCTCGAGTTTGCGCTGCGACCAGCGACGCAGCGAAAAGCGGCCATCCTGAGCGGGCTTGGAAGTCATGGCACCCGCTTGCCGTTTGCTTTGCGGTCGCCGACCGGGTCGCGCTCGTAGAGCTCGTTGCGCCGGACTTTGCGTTTTGGCTCGGGACGATAATTGGCGTCCACGAACGGCTGCATCCACGCCAGCATTTCCGGCGACAGCGGCGTGGCGTCGACCTGCTCGCCGCCGTCCAGGAATCTTGCCGCTTCGTTGTAGCTGACCGTGACCACCACCGGAAACGCGCCCGGATGCTCTTCGTCGGCGGCGACACTCTCGGCCATGCGCCACATCACGAAGACCTTCGGATCCGGAGAGGTGATGTTGAGGTGATAGCCTTCGCTTTCCGAGACGTGCAGCTCCATCGACAGTCCGGTGAAGCGCCAGCGGGTGCGTGTCTGGTCGTGAAACATTCTGACCGGTGGGTGGCGCGGACTGTCGTCACGTTCGACCGCGGCGACATGCCATTGCACGCTGGCCCAGCGGTTGGAAAGCGCGACTCGCTCGATCACGACTGCGACGGGAAACCGTGCGAAGAGCATGGACTTTCGTATCGACATTTCGGGTTAACTGATCATCATACTATAGCGCTGCAGGTGCCCGCTTCGTCTGCTAAGATCGAGCATATTCATAGAGCACGTCCATGGCCAGAATCATTCCCCTCGCCGATGCCCGCGTCGTTCGCGGCACGGCCGTCGCGGTGCCACACGCGGCGGCACCGTTCACGCCGACCGGCACCCTTCCCGACACGCGTGGACGCATGCTGCGCGACCTGCGCGTCTCGGTCACCGACCGCTGCAATTTCCGGTGCGTGTATTGCATGCCGAAGGACGTGTACGGCCACGACTATCCGTTCCTCCCGCACGCCGAGCTGCTGACGTTCGAGGAGATCGCCCGGCTCGCACGTATCTTCAAGGCGCACGGCGTCGAAAAGATCCGCCTGACCGGCGGCGAGCCGCTGCTGCGCAAGAACCTGGAGCGCCTGGTCGCGATGCTGTCGGACATTGGCGGGCTCGATTTGACCCTGACGACCAACGGGGCGCTGCTTACAAAGAAGGCGCGCGACCTCAAGGATGCGGGGCTCAACCGCGTCACTGTCAGCCTCGATGCGCTCGACGACGGCGTTTTCCGCGCCATGAACGACGTCGATTTTCCCGTCTCCCGAGTGCTCGACGGGATTGATGCCGCGGCGGCAGCCGGCCTCAATCCGGTCAAGATCAACATGGTCATCAAGCGCGGCGTCAACGATTCCGAGATCCTGCCGATGGCGCGGCATTTCAGGAACAGCGGACACATCCTGCGTTTCGTCGAATACATGGACGTCGGCCACACCAACGGCTGGCGCATGGACGATGTCGTGCCGTCGGCCGAAGTCATCCGCATCATCGGACGTGAATTTCCGCTCGAGCCGATCGGCGCGAATTATCCGGGGGAGGTTGCCGAACGGTGGCGCTACGTCGATGCCGAAGGCGCCGACGCAGGAGAGATCGGGCTTATCTCCTCGGTGACGCAGGCATTTTGCAAGGACTGCACGCGCGCCCGCCTCGCGACCGACGGCCAGCTTTATACGTGCCTGTTTGCGACTCACGGTTACGATCTTCGCACCCTGTTGCGCGGCGGGAGCGCGGACGATCAGATCGGCAACTATCTTGCTACGATCTGGTCGCAGCGCGCCGACCGCTATTCCGAGATCCGCTCGGAAAGGACTGCGGCGCTGCCCAAGATCGAGATGAGTTATATCGGCGGCTGAACTCAACTGAGCTCAACGGAGGCCTACTGAGGCCAACTGAGTCCAGCAGTCGGTCAACAGGCTCTTCGCCAATCGCGGCATGCATCTCAAAGCACTTTTCGAGTTCCTGAGCGGACTGGAGCAGAACAACAACCGGCCCTGGTTTGCGTGGAACAAGCCGGCGTATGACGTCCTGCGCGAGGAGTTCGAGCATCTGGTGGCCGACGTCACGGCGCGCGTGCAGAAATTCGACCGCGCGCTCGGGCCCGTCGATCCCAAGAAAGCGATGTTCCGTATCTACCGCGACACGCGCTTTTCCAAAGACAGAACGCCGTACAAGACGCATTTCAGCGCGGCGATCCGGGACCGTTCGAAGCGCGGCCTGGAGCCGGGCTACTACTTCCACATCGATCACCAGGGCATGCTGCTGGTTGGCGGTGGAATCTACCGGCCGGAGCCGGACATACTGAAACGCATCCGGCAGTACATCGCGGCCAAGCCCGAGACCCTGACCAGGATGCTGCGCAATCCCCGCTTCAAGAAATCCTATGGCGGATTTACCGAAGAGGATGCATTGACGCGGCCGCCCAAGGGCTTCAGCGCCGATGCGCCGCATATCGATGCGATCAAGCTCCGACATTTTTTCGCAATGGTCGAGGTCAATGTGAAAAGGCATCCGCCCAAGGATCTTGCCGGCGATCTCGCCGACGACTTTCGCGATCTGTTGCCGTTGATGGAGTGGTTGCGAATCGCCACCGCTGCCGAGGGTCGCAAATGAACGCGCCCGACATTGCCTATCGCCCGATCCTGACCGACGCCGCGCGGCCGTCGACCTTTACCGTGAGCGCCATCGACGAGCACGGCGAAGCGCATGACACGCCGATTGCCGGCGAACATCCGCTGACGCTCTATGTCGACAAGCGCGAAATCCTCACCCTGATGACCCTGGGCGCCGCGCCCGAGGCGCTGGCGATCGGCTACCTGCGCAATCAGCGCCTGCTCGGCTCACTCGACGAGATCGTGTCCGTTCAGGTCGACTGGGACGTCAACGCGGTCGTGGTCAACACCCGGCACGGCCTCAAGGACCTCGACGCGAAGCTCGGCAAGCGGACCACCACCAGCGGCTGCGGTCAGGGCACGGTCTTCGGCGATCTGATGGAAGAAATCGACTCGGTGAAGCTTCACACCGACGCGGTCCTCACCCGCGCCACGCTGTACGCGCTGCTCGACCGGGTGCGCGGGCACGATACGATTTACAAGCAGTCCGGCGCCGTTCACGGCTGCGCGCTTGCCACGAACGAAAACGGCGCGAGCGAGATTCTCTATTTTGTCGAGGACGTCGGCCGGCACAACGCGGTCGATGCCATCGCGGGGCTGATGTGGCTCGACCGTGTCGACGGCGGCGACAAGATTTTCTACACCACCGGACGGCTTACGTCCGAAATGGTGATCAAGGCGGCGCAGATGGGGATTCCGTTCCTGGTGTCGCGCTCGGGATTGACGCAGATGGGCTACGAGATCGCGCAGAAGGTGGGCATCACCATGATCGGCCGCGCGACCAATAAGCACTTCCTGTTGTTCGCCGGCGGCGAGCGGTTTCGGGCCGACGCTTGACCTTATCTTCTGCGCGCGGAGTCAGCGGCGTGGTGCTTGCCGGCGGCCAGGGCCGCCGCATGGGCAGCGTCGACAAGGGGCTGGTGCTACTTCACGGCCGACCGATGGTGCGACACGTGCTCGACCGGTTCGCGCCGCAGGTCGACGATGTTCTGATCAACGCTAACCAGCATCTCGATCAATATGCGGCGCTCGGCTTTCCCGTCATTCCTGATGCGATCGGCGACTTCGCGGGCCCTCTTGCGGGTCTGCACGTCGGCCTAACGCATGCGGCGCAACCGCTGGTCGCCACCGTTCCATGCGATTCGCCATTTCTCCCGGCGGATCTGGTCGAGCGGCTTCTTGGTGCGTTGCAAGCCATGGGCGCCGAGCTCGCGGTCGCGCGCACTTTCGATCAACCTCACCCGGTGTTCGCCCTTGTGCGCCGTTCGGTGCTGCCGCATCTGACGAGATATCTCGAAGGGGGAGGCCGCAAGATCGATGCCTGGTACGCTACGCTCAAGACCACCGAAGTAGCGTTCGACGATGAAGCCGACGCCTTTCGCAACATCAACACGATCGATGAGCTCAAGCAGCTCGACATCGGCGCAGAGCAATGATGCGGCCAATATGAGCAGCGCACCCCGGACCTTGCGCGAAGCTTCCTGCGCCGACGACTACGATCCCAACTCGATGCCGGTGGCGAAGGCGCGCGAGCTGATTCGCGGCTTTCTCGCACCGATGACCGCAATCGAGCGCGTCCATGTCCGTAGCGCGCTTGGGCGCGTGCTCGCGGAAGACGTGGTGTCGCCGATCGCGGTGCCGGGCCACGACAATTCGGCGATGGACGGCTACGCGGTGCGCTTCGCCGATCTGGAAGCGAACGAGGAAACGGTGCTGAAGCGCGTCGGCGAGTCGTTCGCGGGCAAGCCGTGGCCGGGTGCGATCGGTGCGGGCGAATGCGTGCGCATTTTCACCGGCGGCGTCATGCCGCGCGGTGCCGACAGTGTCGTGATGCAGGAGCGCGCCGTCGAGGATGCGAATGGCGTTCGCGTTGCGCCTGGCGCGGTGGCGAAATCGGGCCAGAACCGGCGCTTTGCGGGTGAGGATTTGAAGGCCGGGCAGGTCGTGTTCCGCTCCGGTCAGCGCATTCATCCCGCCGAGCTTGGGATGATTGCATCGCTAGGCATCGGCGAGATCAGCGTCTTTCGCAAGCTTCGGGTAGCTTTTTTTTCGACCGGCGACGAGCTCAGATCCGTCGGCACGCCGCTCGCCGCGGGCGAAATCTACGACAGCAATCGCTACACGCTGCATGGCATGCTGACGCGGCTCGATTGCGACGTGATCGATATGGGCGTGGTCGAGGACGTTCCAGAGAAGCTCGAACATGCGTTCGCGGCCGCCGCCGCGGCAGCGGACGTGGTGATCACTTCTGGCGGCGTTTCGGTCGGTGAGGCGGATTACGTCAAGCAGCTTCTCGACAAGCTGGGCGAAGTGCTGTTCTGGAAGATCGCCATGAAGCCCGGGCGCCCGCTCGCCTACGGCAAAATCGGCGGCGCGCATTTCTTCGGATTGCCGGGCAATCCTGTTTCGGTGATGGTCACCTTCTACCAGTTCGTGCGCGACGCGCTGTTGATTCTTCAGGGGCAACGCGACGTCGCACCCTTGCCGACGTTCAAGGTGCCGCTTTCCGCACCGATCAGGAAAGTGCCGGGACGCACCGAGTTTCAGCGAGGAATCATGACTGCGAACTCGGATGGAGCATGGACGGTTCGCACCACGGGCGACCAGGGCTCGGGCATCCTGTCTTCGATGTCACAGGCAAACTGCTTCATCATCCTCGGCAGCGACACGGGCAACGTCGCCGCCGGCGAGCTGGTCGACGTGCAGTTGCTGGAAGGCCTCGTTTAGTGGCGCTTCGCCGGGTCCGCGCTATTGGTTCCCAGCCATGTGTCCCCGCGCTCGAGGCAACGCATGCGCCGCTCGAGGTCGAAGATGTCGGTCGACTGGGCCAGAAACGCGTCGCGGCTCTTCATTTCTTGCTTCCAGAACCACGTGTCGAGGCGGTCCAGCCAGCCGAGTGAGCTGGCAGATGAGCCGGCAGATGAGCTGGCAGATGCGTTGCCGGCTGCGCTGGGCGGTCCGCTCTTTTCCTGCGCACGCTCGTTTGCGTCCTGGAGGATGCCGTGGGTGAGCCTGGCCAGAATGCCGGCGAGGCTGTTGTCGTAAAGAGCTGGGCTGTTGCTTCTCATTGTGTGCTCCTGATCGCCTGGTGGGCGCTCGTTGCGGGCAAGGCACGGATGATGCATTGCACAATGAGACTATGATGTCGCTCGCGCGTGAATGCAAATAGTGACTTCAGATCAACGTCATCAGCGATGCTTATGGACGCGCAAGCCATTGTTGCAAGGCATCAATTACTGGGGCGATGCCTAAATGGTGCAGCCGCGAACAAAAATCAACGTCATCCCCGCGAAGGCGGGGATCCATTTTGACCTTCAAGAGCCGATGGATTCCCGCTTTCTCGAGAATAACGATTAAGGGAAATCGGCGTCAGCGCCGACCCGCCGAGAGCACTCCGGACACGTCCTGCACCAGCGCGAGCGCGGTTTTGAGCTGATCGAGGCTCTTCACCTCGAGCGTGAACGACATGCGCGCCTGAAGGTTGCGCGACAACGTGTTGACCGCGGTGACGTTGATTTTCTCGCGCGAAAAAACTTCCGAAATGTCGCGCAGGAGCGCCTGGCGGTCCATCGCCTCGACGATTACGTCGACCGGGAAGACCTCGTCGCGCGGCGTGCCCCAATCGGCGCTGATCAATCGCTCGGGTTGCTTCTCTTTCATGCGCGCGATGTTGCCGCAGCTCTGACGATGAATCGTGATCCCCTTGCCGCGGGTGACAAAACCGACGATCGCGTCCGGCGGCGCCGGCTTGCAGCAGCGCGCGAGGCCGGTCATCAGCCGGTCGACGCCGACGATGAGTATTCCGCTGCCGGCGCCCGCCGCCTTGCTGCCGTGCGTAACGACCCCTACTTCTTCGGCGCGCGAGGGCACCGCTTCGTCAGGCTTGGCCGCGGCGTGTATCGCCTGTTGCAACTGGCGCGTGTTGAGCTCCGCGCGCGCGACCGCCGCGAAAAAATCGTCCAGCTTGGCGATGCCGGCCTTGTCGGCGACCGCTTCGAGATTGACCGCCGTCATTCGCGACCGCTGCAGCTCGCGCTCGACCATGGAACGTCCATTGGCAATCGTCTCCTCGAGCTGCTGCGCGTTGAACCACTGCCGGACCTTGGTGCGCGCACGATGGCTGTGCACATAACCGAGCTCCGGATTGAGCCAGTCGCGGCTCGGGCCCACCGAGGAGCCGCCCTGCTTGAGCGCGACGATCTCGACCCGCTGTCCGCTCTGGAGCGGCGTGTTGAGCGGCACCATCGCGCCGTCGATGCGAGCGCCGCGGCATCGATGCCCCAGGCTCGTATGCAACGCGTACGCGAAGTCGACCGGCGTCGATCCCCGCGGCAGATCGACCACTTTTCCCTGCGGCGTCAGCACGTAGATGGTGTCCGTGAACAGGCTCGACTTGAACTGCTGCAGCCATTCGCCTGCGTCGGCGACCGCATCCTTCCAGTCGAGCACCTGCCTCAGCCACGCGATTTTTTCGTCGTAGCCCGGGTCGCTGCGACCGCCGCGCGCACCTTCCTTGTAGCGCCAATGCGCGGCAACGCCGTATTCCGAATGCCGGTGCATCTCGTGGGTTCGAATCTGCACCTCGAGCGGCTTGCCCTCGGGGCCGATGACAGCGGTGTGCAGCGAGCGGTAGTTGTTGGCCTTGGGCTTGGCGATGTAGTCGTCGAATTCCTTTGCCATTGGCGTCCACAGGTTGTGCACCAGCCCAAGTGCCGTGTAGCAATCCTTGACTTCGTCGACCAGGATGCGCACCGCGCGGATGTCGTACAACTCGTCGATGCCGGCCTGCTTGCGGCGCATCTTGGTCCAGATGCTGTGGATATGCTTCGGCCGGCCGGAAATGTCGGCGGCGACGTCTGCGGCAGCAAGTTCGCGCTTGAGCGTCGCCTTGACCTCTTCGATGTATTGCTGGCGGTCGAGGCGGCGCTCGTCGAGGAGCTTGGCGATCTGCTTGTAGGTCTCCGGCTCGAGCGCCCGCAGACTGAGATCCTCCAGCTCCCATTTGAGCTGCCACACGCCGAGCCGGTTGGCGAGCGGCGCGAACAAATCCTGCGTTTCGCGCGCGGCTTGCACACCCGCCTCAACCTTGTGTGAAACCAGAAAGCGCAGCGCCTGCGTACGCTCCGCGAGCTTGATCAGCACCACGCGGATGTCGCCGACCATCGCCAACAGCATCTTGCGCAGGCCTTCCGAGTGCGCGTCGCGATCGTGCGCGGGCGCGCCTTCCCGGATCGCCTGGATCGCGCCCATGCGTGTAACACCGTTGACCAATTGCGCGACTTCCGCACCGAAGCGCGCGCCGAACGCCTCGGCGTCGAACTCGTTGGCATGCGGCGCGCCGATCATCATGGCGGCGCGAACCGAATCGACGTCGAGCTTGAGGCCGGCGACGATCGCCGCGGTGCCGAGCGCGCGATCGAGCCATGGCTCGCCGTCGGGCGCGCATCGATCAGTGTAGAGCGCACGTGCAGCGTCCAGCGTCGCGAGCAGCGCAACGCGCTCGTCGGGCGTAAAACCCTCGCTCACGCGTTCGGTCCATGCGGCGAGCGCCTCGGGCGCTGCGACCTCGGGCGCGGAATGCAGGACGGCAACCATGAGGGGAATTATACCGGCGCGGGTCGGCATGGAACGCCCTTGGGACGTCCTTCGCGCCGGGAGATGCCCTAAGTCGAAAGCATCGTCGACTGACAATAAATCCAGAAACCTCAAGTCTTCGGAAGGCAAAGACCTCATCGACCTCCTCATCCGCCGGTTGGAGACGTCATCCTAGGCCGGTGGATCGCAATATCCGCGGGCCTACGCCGCTGCCTCTTTGCATTGGCTGACCATGCGAATCGTCGCGTGTCGGCCGCGAGCGCAGATTCGCCACGCGCGATCCCCACGCACTAAAGTGCGCGGCCCGACCCCAACGTGGTTGACCTGCCGTGCGCGGGACCGAGATGGGCCCTTGGAAGCTCAGCTTTCCATCAACATCGCAAACGTGTACGATTGCTGGCGCCAATAAAGGGAGGCGCCATGAAAATCAAACAAAGCCCAGCCATATGCGCGCTTCTGCTTGCATGTGTCGCTCCGGTGGTCTGTTCCCAGACGGTCGATCCGTTCTACTCCGGGACCTATTCGCTTATCAACCTGGGTTCGGTTGCCGGTGTCCCGACGAACTACGGAGGCCTGATCTTCAAGGCCGGGGACCCGAACACCATCCTGCTCGGTGGATCTGCCAACAACTCCGGCGGCCTGTTCTATTCGGTCGCCGTGACGCGCGGTGCGGGCAACCACATCGTCGCGCTGGGCCCAGCGACTGCGCTCGGCTTTGGCATCAACAATGACGGCGGCATCGCGTATGGTCCCGGTGGCGTGCTGTTCTACTCGGAATACATCGTCAACAATGTCGGAGAGGTAAAGCCCGGCTCCAACAGCGACAACAAGACCGTAGCGCTCGGCCCGCTCAGCATTCCGGTTTCCACGGGAGCGCTCAACTTCGTTCCCGCCGGTTACAACGGTGCGGGCCAGTTCAAGGTGTCCAGCTGGCCGGGTGGGCAGTTCTACACCGTCAGCCTGACGCCGGATGGAAGCGGTACCTACAACCTCACCAGTGCCGCGCTTGAGGTAACGCTTCCCGGCGGCCCCGAAGGTTTCGTGTACGTCCCGCAAGGCTCGACGCTCTTCCCCACCCAAAGCATGCTGGTATCCGAGTACACGGCCAACAACATCGCAACCTATACGATCGACGCGAACGGCAATCCGGTGCTGGCGTCGCGGCAGACTTTCATCTCGGGTCTCGCCGGCGCTGAAAGTGCGGCCATCGACCCCGTCACCGGCGACTTCTTCTTTTCGACCTTCGGCGGCTCGAATCAAGTGATCGAAGTGCAGGGGTTTAGCACGCCAGCTCCGGCGGCGACTTCGGAAGTGCCGACCTTGTCGATGACGGCCACGGTCTTGGCGGCGATGTTGGTCCTGCTTTCAGGATTGCTGCTCGTCGGAGGCAGGCGGGGATTCAAGCGCTAGCCAGCACCGTTCGGCAGCAGTCTAGATCGCGGGCGGCGTTGGGACGACGCCTTTACGCCGCGGCTTTTGCCACCACGACCGCGATATCCTGAGCGCAGCGGTCGGCGACGTACGCTTCGCGCGCTTCGACCATGACCCGCAGCACTGGCTCGGTTCCGGACGGACGCAGCAGAACGCGGCCGGTTCCATCGAGCATGACGACCGCGTCCTGCTCGGCGCGGCGGATCGCGTCGCTCGCGCGCCAGTCGAAGCCATTGCGAATCGGCACGTTGATCAGCCGTTGCGGAAACAACGCTGCGTCGGCGGTGGCCGCGGCCAGCGTCGTCTTCTGCTCGCACAGTGCGCGCAGCACCGCGAGCGCGGCGACGATGGAGTCGCCGGTCGTGTGCTTGTCGAGGCAGATGATGTGCCCGGAGTTTTCGCCGCCAAGGATCCAGCCCTTCTGCTGCATCGTTTCCAGCACGTAACGGTCGCCGACCGGCGCACGCGCGAACGGGATCCTGCTTCGCGACAACGCCTGCTCGAAGCCGAGATTGCTCATATGCGTGCCGACGACTCCTCCCGCCATCGCGCCTCGACGCAGATAGTCGAGCGCGATCACATAGAGCAACTGGTCGCCGTCGTACAACCGCCCTTCGGCATCGACCATCACCAGGCGGTCACCGTCACCGTCCAGCGCAAGGCCGAGATCGGCGCCGTGCTCTTTGACCGCCGCCTGCAAGTACTCTGGATGCATCGCGCCGACGCCGGCGTTTATGTTGAGACCGTCGGGATCGTTGCCGATGGCGATCACCTCAGCGCCGAGCTCGTGAAACACCGGCGGCGCGACGTGATAGCCGGCGCCGTGTGCGCAATCGACCACCAGCTTTACGCCCTTCAGATCGAGCTCGTTGGGAAAGGTCGCCTTGCAGAATTCGATGTAGCGACCCGCGGCATCGTTGACACGAAACGCCTTGCCGAGCTCGGCCGACGAAACGCAGGCGAGAGGCTCGCTCATGCTGCGCTCGATCGCGTGCTCGACCGAGTCCGGCAGCTTGGTGCCCGTCGCCGAAAAGAACTTGATGCCGTTGTCCTCGAACGGATTGTGCGAGGCGCTGATGACGATGCCGGCCGAAAGCCGCAACGCACGCGTCAGGTACGCGACCGCAGGCGTGGGCAATGGGCCGGATAGATAGACGTCGACGCCGGCAGCGGAGAGGCCCGCTTCCAGCGCGGCCTCCAGCAGATAGCCGGAGATGCGCGTGTCCTTGCCGATCAGCACCGCGGGCGTCTCGCCTGCGCGCCCCGCGGATTCTGCCGCCAGCACGCGACCGGCCGCGTAGCCCAGACGCAGCACGAGCTCGGGTGTGATCGGTGGCTCGCCCACGCGACCGCGAACGCCGTCGGTTCCGAAATATTTTTTGCTCATTGTTCTCGAAGCGGAGTCGCAAAGGTACGAAAGTACACGAATTGGATCGACATTCGATTCCCGCTACTCGAGGGAATAACAAATTGTAGCCATCAGTACAGTCGCGGTTACTCGCCTTGCACCGCGCGCCAGACCTTGAGCGCGTCTGCCGTCTCACGAACATCGTGCACGCGAACGATCGCGGCACCGCGCGCAACAGCCGCCAGCGCCGCGGCGACGCTGCCCGCCATCCGATCATCGACGTTGCGGCCGGTCAGAACACCGATGGTCGACTTTCGCGACAGGCCCGCGAGCAGCGGATATCCAAGTGCGGCAATCTCGGCCAGCCGCCGTAACAAGGCTAGATTGTGTTCCACAGTCTTGCCGAAGCCAAAGCCGGGATCCAGCACGATCCGGTCCCGGCCGATGTCGGCGGCCACACACGCCGCGGCGCGCTCCGCGAGAAACGCCGCCACGTCGGTGACAACGTCGTCGTAAATGGCGGCGTGCTGCATCGTCGCCGGCTCGCCTCGCATGTGCATCAGGCAGACCGCGGCGCCGCTCTCCGACACAGCGTCCATCGCGCCGGGCGCACGCAGCGCGTTGATGTCGTTGATCATGCTGGCGCCTGCCGCGATCGCCGCGCGCATCACTACAGGTTTGCGCGTGTCGACCGAGATCGGCACGCCGCGCGCGTCGCACGACAGGCGAATTTTCTCCAGCAAGGGAATGACGCGCTCGAGCTCGTCGGCTTCCGAGGTCGGCGCCGCGCCGGGCCGGGTCGACTCGCCGCCGATATCGACAATGTCGGCGCCCTCGCCAAGCATTTGCCGAACGCGATCGGTCGCGTCACGCAGATCGAGAAAGGCGCCGCCGTCCGCAAACGAGTCCGGGGTGACGTTGAGCACGCCCATGACCAACGGGCGGTCGAGGACGATGCGATGGCGGCCGCAAATCAGCGCGTTGGACGACGCGGCCATCATCTTCCCCTCCATTCCGGTCCTCGCCACGTGACCGGGTACGACGCGGATGTCGCGTTACGCCGGGGTCGCGGATGGCGCGGCGTCGGGACCGGCGTCAGGACCGAAAGTGGTGCCCGCCGTTGACGTCGAAGGCTTGGGTGGCCGCGGTGGCCGACCCTGCATGATGTCCTCGACTTGCTCGCTGTCGAGCGTTTCCCACTCGAGCAAGGTCTTCGCCATCATTTCCACCTTGTCGCGGTTTCCTTCGATCAGTTTGCGCGCCAACCCGTACTGCTCGTCGATAATGCGCCGGATCTCGAGATCCACTTTTTGCATCGTCGCCTCGGATACGTTTTTCTGGGTCGCGATCGAGCGGCCGAGGAAGACTTCGCCCTCGTTTTCGGCATAGACCATCGGGCCCAGCGTATCCGACATACCGTAGCGGGTGACCATGTCGCGCGCCATCTGCGTCGCGCGCTCGAAGTCGTTACTGGCGCCCGTGGTCATCTGATGCATGAAGATCTCCTCCGAGATGCGGCCGCCGAAGAGCACGGCGATGCGCTGCAGCAGGTAGTCGCGATCGAAGGAATAGCGGTCAGCCTCGGGAAGCTGCATGGTCACGCCCAACGCGCGCCCACGCGGAATGATGGTCACCTTGTGCACCGGGTCGGTCTTGGGCAGCAGCTTGGCCACCACCGTATGTCCCGACTCGTGGTACGCGGTGTTGCGCTTCTCTTCCTCGGACATCACCATCGATTTGCGCTCGGCGCCCATCATGATCTTGTCCTTGGCCATCTCGAAGTCTTCCATGTCGACGAGACGCTTGCTCCTGCGCGCGGCGAACAGCGCCGCCTCGTTGACCAGATTGGCGAGGTCCGCTCCGGAAAAGCCCGGCGTACCGCGAGCGATCACCTCGGCCTTGACGTCGGTGGCGAGCGGGACTTTGCGCATGTGCACAAGTAGAATCTGCTCGCGGCCGCGGATATCCGGCAGCGGCACGACCACTTGGCGGTCGAATCGGCCCGGGCGCATCAGCGCCGGATCGAGCCCGTCGGGCCGGTTGGTGGCAGCGATGACAATGACGCCCGAGTTGCCCTCGAAGCCGTCCATCTCCACGAGCAGTTGATTGAGCGTCTGCTCGCGCTCGTCGTTGCCACCGCCCAGACCCGCGCCGCGCTGGCGGCCAACGGCGTCGATTTCGTCGATGAACACGATGCACGGCGCGCTTTTCTTCGCCTGCTCGAACATGTCGCGCACGCGTGCCGCGCCGACGCCGACGAACATTTCGACGAAGTCGGAGCCCGAGATCGAGAAGAATGGCACTTTGGCTTCGCCGGCGATGGCCTTCGCGAGCAGCGTCTTGCCGGTGCCGGGGTTGCCGACCATCAAGACGCCACGCGGAATGCGCCCGCCCAGCTTCTGGAACTTGGACGGATCGCGCAGAAACTCGACCAGCTCCGCAACTTCTTCTTTGGCTTCGTCACAGCCGGCGACGTCGGCGAAGGTCACCGTGTTGTTGGCCTCGTCGAGCATGCGCGCCTTGCTCTTGCCGAACGAGAACGCGCCGCCGCGGCCGCCACCCTGCATCTGGCGCATGAAGAAAATCCACACGCCGATCAGTAGCAGCATCGGGAACCAGGAGATGAAGACCTGTGCCAGAAAGCTTTGCTCCTCTTCGGGCTTGGCCTGAACCTTGACCCCGTCCTTGACCAGGTCGCCGACCATCCACAAGTCGCCCGGGCTGTACGTGATGTTGGTCTTCTTGTCGGTGCCGACCCACTTGATGGTCCGGCCCTCGATCGATGCGGAATCGACCTTGCCTTGCTTGGCCTGGTCCATGAATTCGGAATAGGAAACGGCGTCGCGCGTCGTCTGGCGGGCGTCGAATTGCTTGACGACCGTCAACACCACCAGGCCGATGACCAGCCATATGCCAACGTTCTTGAGCAGATTATTCAACTTGATCCTTCAGGCCCCAACGGGCCGATGTATCTCAAATGCATGCGAATTTTAGCTCTTACCGGCCTCTTGCGCCAGACGGTGTTTTGTCGGGTGTTCTGTCGTGCGTGAGCGACAGCGCCGTGAAACCCTT
>JADGRP010000098.1 GCA_017880805.1 Burkholderiales bacterium | reverse complement strand
GAAACCTGCTGCGCACCTTTCAATACCGGTCGACTCGCCTCGGTGAGCCGCAACGCGCCATGGGCCTCGTGGTCGACGCGCGCGAAGCCGAGCGCCACCAGTTGCCGGAACACTCCGCGCCACGCCGTCTCGTCGATGTCTTCGCCGATACCGAACACCGACAGCTTGTCGTGGTCCCAGCGGGTGACGCGCTCGCCGGCTTTGCCGCGCAGCACGTCGATCAGGTGCACCGCGCCGAAGCGCTGTCCGGTGCGATAGATCGCCGACAACGCCTTTTGCGCGGCCGATGTCGCGTCGTAGGTCTCAGGCGGCGCGAGGCAGGTATCGCAATTGCCGCAGGGCGTGCTCGCCTCACCGAAATAATCGAGAAGGCGGACGCGGCGACAGCCCGCCGTCTCGCAGAGGCCCAGCAGCGCATCGAGCTTCGCGGCGGACACGCGCTTGTACTCTTCGCTGGCATCCGACATGTCGATCAAGCGCCGCTGCTGCACGACGTCGGCAAGACCGTAAGTCATCCAGGCGTCAGCCAGCGCTCCGTCGCGTCCGGCTCGCCCCGTCTCCTGGTAATACCCCTCGACGCTCTTGGGCAGGTCGAGATGCGCGACAAAGCGCACGTCCGGCTTGTCGATGCCCATGCCGAACGCGATCGTCGCGACCATCACCAGCCCTTCCTCGCGCTGAAAGCGCGCCTGGTGCGCGGTGCGGGATGCGGTATCCATGCCGGCGTGATAGGGAAGGGCGGACACGCCCTTGGACACGAGCCACGCCGCGGTTTCGTCGACCTTGCGTCGCGACAGGCAGTACACGATGCCGGCTTCTTCCCGATGCTCCTCTTCGATGAAGCGCAGCAGTTGCGCGCGCGCATCGTCCTTGTCGACGATGGTGTAGCGAATGTTCGGGCGATCGAAGCTCGAGGTAAACACACGCGCGCCGGCGAGCCCCAGGCGGGCGATGATCTCGGTGCGCGTTTGCGGATCGGCGGTCGCGGTCAGCGCGATGCGCGGGATGTGCGGGTAGCGCTCGTGCAGCAGCGACAATTGCAGATATTCGGGGCGGAAATCGTGGCCCCATTGCGAAACGCAGTGCGCTTCGTCGATCGCGAACAGCGCAAGCTGCGCGCGGTCCAGCAAATCGAGGCAGCGCGAGGTGGTCAGCCGCTCGGGCGCGACGTACAGGAGGTCGAGCTCGCCGGCGAGAAGCGCGCGTTCCGTCGCCCGCGCTGTCCCGGCGTCGAGCGTCGAGTTGAGGAACGCAGCGCGCACGCCCAGCTGGGTCAGCGCCGCGACCTGATCCTGCATCAGGGCGATCAGCGGCGAGACGACAATGCCGGTGCCCGGCCGCACTAGCGAGGGAATCTGATAGCACAAGGACTTGCCCCCGCCGGTGGGCATGAGCACGAGCGCGTCGCCTCCGGCCACGACGTGGTCGACGACGTCGCCCTGCGCATCGCGGAACGCGGCGTAGCCAAAGGTATCGCGCAGCACCTCGATCGGACGAGGGAAATTCGAGAGCATCGTGGCCCATCGGGATGAGTGGCGGCTGCCGCTTCAATCCCGGAAGACAGAGCGGTGGCCGGACCGAGACGGCTCGATTTTCGCAGAATTCGGGCTAACCGGACTTATTGCTTAAGTCTTATCCGGGCCGAGCCGCGGTGTGCCGTCGGGTGACGGCAGGATGGCGTGTCGTCGCGCGAACGTGCGCGTGACCGAAACGAAGCGTGGGCGCGCCGCGCCCACGTTCCGAGATCCGGGTTTCCTACTTGACCATTGCGGCGCCGGCCTTGCAGGCGACCTCATCCTGCGAGCCCGTGCCGCCGGAGCAGCCAATCGCACCGATCAGCTTGCCCCCTTCGACCAGAGGAATGCCGCCTCGCGAAGCAATAGCGCCGTCCAGAGTCATCAGATAGTTGAGGTTGTTGAGCTGAACGCCGTTCTCGTAAACTTTGGATTCGCGACGGTAGGTCGCAGAAAAGCGCGCCTTGTGCTCGGAAATCTGGATCGACGCGAGCTGGGCGCCGTCCATGCGCTGAAAGGCGACCAAGTTGCCGCCTGAATCGACGACGGCGATGCAGAACTTCCAGTCGTGCTTCTTGGCTTCCGCCACCGTCGCCGCGATGAGCGCTTGCGCGCGATCGAGACCGATCGGCGCGCCATACGGAATATCGAACGGAATCTTGTCCGGCACGGTATCCAGCGGATTCGGCGCGGGCGCAGGCGCAGGCGCCTGCGCGCAGCTCAATGTCGCCGCGAGCAACGCGGGGCCGAGCACGGCGACGCGTAACACGGATTTCGACAGCATGGTGTTCCTCCTTAAGTTGTTGGTGGCGGATGGTGCCGCTCGAGCGCGTCATGCAAACAGCCTCGGCCCGGACTTTATTCTCCCGACGCGAGGTTCATGTCCCGGGTGGCGACTATCTTACCGAAAACTCAGGAGGAAGTAGACCGCCATCCGAGGTCATCATCGCCCAATGGGAGTGATCGCAATTCGCAAGCACTGACGCTTCAACGCAAGCCTCATCGAGAGTGGCAACGACCGCACGGCGCTGCGGCTTTGGTTTGTGCGGTGGCTCGCAGCATGTGGGCAGGGATGATCGGGGTGCGCCCGAGCGCGTGCCGCCGCTTATAATTTGCCGATGTCCGCCGCCACGCTTCCTGCCGACGCCAACCTCTGCCGCAACTGCGGCGCGCCCGCGCCAGGCGCCTTTTGTCCATCCTGCGGGCAGGAGACCGACACCAGATTGCCGACGCTGCGGCAATTCATGCGCGACGCGACCGGGCGGCTGATCTCTTGGGATGGGCGGCTGCGGCGCACGCTCTTCGCGCTGGTCGCCAAGCCGGGATTCCTTACGCGCGAATATTTCGACGGTCGTCGCAGGCGCTACGTCCGTCCCACGCGCCTCTTTCTCGCCATGTCGGTGATCCTTTTCGCGGTGCTGCGGCTGACGGCGGGGACAATTCCGTTCGACGAGAGAACGATTATCGCCGATGAGCCCGCCAAGGCGAACCGTTCCCCGACCGTGCCGAGACCCCGCGGCATCCCGGCCGATGCCACGAGCGCATCGACTGTAGGTTCCCCATCCGTGGAAGCTTCGAGCGGCGAACGATTTGGCATCAGCATCGATAAGGACTTGAACTTCGTCGTGAGCGGATCGCGCAACCTGTTCGCCGACCAGCTCCGCGCCCGGCTCGATCGGTTCAACCACCTGCCGAAAGTGGAAAAGGGAGAACAAATTTCCGCTGGAATGCTTCGCTACGGACCGTATGCGATGTTCGTGCTGCTGCCGGCGTTTGCGTGGCTGCAGCAAATCTCATACCTCGGCAGGGGACGGCGCTATCCGGGGCGTCCGCGGCGGTACGTCGAGCACCTCGTGTATGCGGCGCACATACACACGTTTCTATTCCTGACGGTAATGGTCGCGATATTGGCGCCGTGGGCGTGGCTGAACTGGCTGCTCGCGGCGTGGGTCGTGTATTACCTTCTGCGCGCCAAGCATGAGATCTATCGCGGCCCGTACTGGGGCGCCGCATTACGCGGGTTCTTCGTCTTGGTCGTTTATGCCATCCTATTTGCATTCGCGACGATAGGGCTCGTCTTCGCGGCGATCCTGTGGCGATGACCGGAGGCAGCGGCGGGGCCGCGGTGCGACCGCGACGGCCGTTACCGTCACGCGGTGTACATCCCGGTCAACGGATGGATCGGATCAGCTCGTCCGGGTCGAACACCGTGCCGCCCTTGATTACCCGGTAGATGTGGCTCAGATTCTCGACGTCGATCAGGGGATCGGCGTCCAGCAACACCATATCCGCGAAGCGGCCGGTGTCGATGATGCCGACGTCGCTTTCGTGCCGCGCGGCCCTGGCGCCGTAGACGGTTGCCGAGCGGAGGACTTCCAGAGGCGTCAATCCTGCTTGCTGCATAAGCGCCATCTCCCGGAATACCGAGGCACCATGCAAGGTGCCGATGTTGCCCGCGTCGGTACCCATCGCGACCGGAATGCCGGCGTCCCAGACCTTGCGCAGATTCTTCATCGCAAAGTCCGAAGGCTGCGCAGGCGGTGGATCGGCCATCAACTTCAGCACGCCATCGGGGACGAGCTCGCGCGGGATGCGGCTCAGATCGCCCATGGCTGCCAGAATCTCAGGGTCGGCAAGACGCAACTCGGCGGCGGTCGGCTTCCAGGTGTTCGAGAGGGCCAGGCGATAGCCGCTGGTGACGAACAGTGTCGGGCAGTACACGATGCGCCGCGCGATGGCGAGTCGCAGGAACTCGTCGTCGACAGATGCGTCATCGACCGAATGCACCAGGTAATCGGCGCCGGCACGCAGCGCTGCCTTGGCGACGGCAAGCTGTGTCGCATGCACGGCGAGCGGAGTTCCAGCGGCGTGTGCCTCGTCTGCCGCGGCCTTGACAATGATTTCCTGCGCCGGGAGCTCGGCGTCGGAGCGATAGATGAACCAGACCTTGATGTAGTCCGGCTGGCGCGCTAGCTCGCGCTTGACCAGTGCCCGTGCTTCGTCAGCGGTGGTGATCTTGATGATGGGCGGATCGCCCAGATCGAGCGGCGGATCGTCGACGGTGGAGATCAAGGGTCCGGCGACACTCACTCGCGGCGCTGCCGGCGAGCGTTGCGCCGCATCGCGTACGTCGAAGTTCCAGAACGGGCCGCCGATGTCGACGACGCTCGTTACGCCGCTCGCGAGATACACCTTGAAAGTGGCGGGCAGCCGTGCCTTGTTTCGGGTGACTTCGCGGGCGTAAGGCATTGCCGCCCGGAGGTCGGCCGCATCCGGCCGCGTGTAGAGATTCCCCGATTGGAAGAAGTGAACGTGCGCATCGATGAGGCCGGGCACGATCCATTTGCCGCGAGCATCGACGACCGTCGCACCCGCAGGGATCGGCACCATGTCGGCGGACCCGACGGCGCTGATGCGGCCGTCGGTGATGACGATCACGCTGTTCGGAGTGGTGGCACGAGCGGCGTCGCGCTGCGGATGAATGACGGTTCCGCCGACGATCGCCAGCGTTGACGCGACGTTCGGTGTCGGCCGATTGGCGCACGACGCAATACATGCGACCAGGCAGGCCGACAGACAGAGCTTGCGAAGGTGTTGCCACGCGGACGTTGCTGGTTTCACCGGTGGCACTCGAGAATGATCGGACAAGTCTATGCCGTCCGCTGTCCTACAGGAACATTTGTATTCCGTCGCCCTTCTAAAACAGTGCCACGCAGCATGGTCTTTTTTTTTGCCTTCTGTCTATCCTCGACGAACAGCAACGATTATTCCAGTGCCGCGCGATCCCACTTGCTCAAATCGGCGGCAGCTTCATAGCTGCTTTGCAGGAACTCGAGCAGCATTGCATCGGGCGAGGGCGCTTCCCGCACGTTTTCATAGGGCAGAATGAACTCGTGCAATCCGGAATGATAGAGCGCAGCCGCGGGACGCAACTTTGCCGTGTCGAATCCCGCCGGCTCGGGATAGGCGTAGCTGTAGAACGCCGGGTAAGGCACGGCCTCGTTGCCTGGCCAGAAGCCGCAGCTGCTGACTTCATGCGAGTATGCCTCGCGCGCGACCCAGTCCGGCAGGTGCGGTACGCCGCCGGGATGCTCCGGCGCAGGGCGGCCCGAAAAGCGCGTCACCGCCAGGTCGAAGCTGCCCCAGAAAAAATGCACCGGACTGCACTTGCCCTTGAAGCGGGCGCGAAATTCCTTCATGACGCAGTCGGCCCGCAGCAGCGCGCGCCAGAATCGGTTGGCATATTCGGCGTCGTACGAGCGATGCTGCTGGTCGCGTTCGAACGGAATGCCATCGACCAACTCGTTCGGCGTGGTGTTGATCTTCACGTCGATATCCAGCTCGGCGAGCTGCGCAAAAATGTTCTGATAGAAGTCGGCGACCGAGCGCGGCTGCAGCGCCATCGTCTTTATCTGCCCGTCGCCGGTCCGGATCAGAAGCCGGTGGTCGATGAAGTCGAAATCGATCTCAAATACGCGCGAGTTGTACCGGATCGGAGAAGTGGTCAGACCTCGCACTGTGACGTAGAGCGGAACGTGCCATGAGTGATTCACCCATGGTGTCTGGACCAGCCGGATCTTGCCTACGATCTGCGTCCACATGTGGAGCGTCGCGCAGGTGTCTTTCCACGCCTCGAAGGGAAGGGAGGGCCAGGGATGGGTCATGAACAGGTCTTCGCTTTCGGGCGGGGCAACGGCGTTCCCGGTCGGGACGTATGCAACGCTTCGACGCTACGCGCCGGGCGGTCTGCGGGACTCGCGCGCCTCACTCGCCCCACGCTCCTCGCGCACCGCCTTTGGATTCAGCCACGCCAACGCCCGGTTTGGAAAGATTTCGAAGTACACCGTCGCGCCGGCGTAGACCAGCAACACCACGATTCCGCCAATCTTCGGCCCGAACGTGCCCGGCAATCCGGTCATTGCCGCGATCAGGACCACCATCCATCGCGCGAACACGAAGCCGGTCCGACGCATCAGCAATTGATTGACGTCGTCGCGGCCGGCAAGCTCCCGATATCCCCGAATGCAATCCATCCCGGAAATGAATGCCTGCATCGCCAATCCGTAGACGAAAGATTGGTTGGCAAACGCGGCGACGGGGGACCAATTGAAATCTGCCAGCAGGATGTACAGCGGCACGCCGAAAGGAAGCCCGATCAACACGCCTCCCAACAAGCTGAACGCGGCGACGCGAACCCACTGCAGCCCGCCGCTGAATGGCTGCCTACGCTTGAGACTGCCAATGCCGGTCAGGTAGACGGCGACGAGCAACAACAGCGCGGAAATGGAGAGGACGGTATCGACGAAATAGAGCACGAGCAAGTCCGGCGCCGACCAGCCGAGGAAGAGTACGCCCGCGACCGGCACGAGATTGCGCGCGATGAGCGACGCGACCTGCAAAGGTGTCGCAGCGGTATCCATGAGGAATGCTCAGGGAAGCGACACATAGTTCGCCGGCACCCATGCGTAACCATTACCATCGGCGCGGATGTGCCCGATGCCCGGGAAAGCAAGGTGCGCCGCGGCCACCCAGTAGCCTTGCTTGGCCGCATCGGCGTAAGCAAGCTTGCGTTGCACTGCCGCGGATTTGGGATCGCTGTCGAACTTGATGGTGACTGCCGGCTCAGCGAACTGCACTGCCGCAACGTGCATCAGGTCGCCCCACAGCACGAGCTTCGCGCCTTTGCTTTCGACGATGTAGGTGCTGTGGCCGGGTGTATGGCCTCGAGTGGCCATTGCCTTGAAGCCCGGCACGAGCTCGGTATCGCCGTCGAAAGGTTTGAATTTCCCGGCAGCGACATAGGGCTTGATCATGGCCATGGCCCCTTTGAAGGAATCCTTGGCGTCCTTGGGCGCCGCATCCATATTCGCCTGGCTCAGCCAGTAGTCGGCGTCGTGCTTGTCGGCGCGCACGGTAGCGTTGGGAAAGGCGAGCGTGTCGCCGGCCATCAGACCGCCGACGTGGTCCGGGTGCATGTGGGTGATGTAGATCTCGTCCACCTGATCGGGCCGGTATCCCGCCGCTCGCAGACTATGAGCGAGCTTGCCGAGCGTCGGGCCGAACAGAACGCCGGCACCGGTGTCGATCAGGATCAGCCTGGTGCCGGTGTTGATGAGGTAGCCATTCACGGAAGTATCGACCGGCTCCTTGAGGTACCAGCGGTCGAGCGCCTTTTTCACCTTGGCGGGCGAGGTGTTGGTGAGTAGCGTGTCCACCGCCAGCGGAACCGTGCCGTCGGAGAGCGCGGTGACTTCGAAATCGCCCAGCATCATGTGGTAGTACCCGGGCGCCTGCGTCTTCGCCATCGGTGCCGCGGCATGCGTGGGAAGACTGATGAAGAAAATGGTCGCTGCAACTGCAGCCAGCAGAACGTGTACACGCTGTTCAAGGTGCATGTCGGGTCCCTTTTCGGATTTTCGGATCAATGATTGTGAAGCATATACCGGGGCCGTTTGTCTCCGGTAGTATCTGCTCGGGCGGTCGGTTGACCGTATACGGAGAACGTCATGGCCCCATCGACGAAAACCATCGGCATCATCGGCGTCGGGTTTGGCGCGCAAGTCCACGTCCCGGGGTTCCGCTCCGAAGGCTGGGATGTCGCCGCCATCTGCAGCCGCAATCGTGAAAAGGCGCAGAAAGCCGCCGCCGAGGCCGGCATTGCAAGCGTCTACACCAACCCCATGGAGCTTATTCGCCGGGACGACCTCGCCGCGGTCGCGATCATCACGCCTCCAGGCGCACACCACGCGCTTGCCATCGCCGCGCTCAACGCGGGCAAGCATGTCCTTTGCGAGAAGCCCTTCGCCATGGACGCGAAGCAAGCCGAGGAGATGCGCGCCGCCGCCGAAAAGTCCGGGCGAACGGCGATGATCGCGCATGAGTTTCGCCACACGCCTCAGCGCGCCTATATCAAACAGCTCGTCGACGATGGCTACATCGGCAAATTCCAGCTTTGCACCATGGAGCTTTTCCTCGACCGCTACGTTTCGGCGCAGCCGCGTGCGCTCACCTGGAACGCGTACAAATCCGAAGGAGGCGGCCTGCTCGGCGCGCTTGGCTCGCACTACATCGACGGCCTGCGATTCTGGTTTGGCGAGCTTGCTTCCGTGACCGGTTGGTTGGCCGCGTTGCGTCCGGACGTGGTCGACGCGGCGACGGGAAAAATCATCAAAACCGAAACCGACGACACGTTCTCGTTCACGATGACTTTCAAAAACGGCGGCATGGCGACGATGACTGCGTCGTTTGCGGTCACGCCGGCGCGCGGAGCGAGGATCGCGGTCATGGGCGACCGGGGCACGCTGATCGCCGAGCAGCCCGGCCCCAACCCACTGGAAGACGGAATCGTCGTCGCAAGCCGCGACGGCGCGCCATTGCAGGAGCTCAAGACGCCGGCGCAGTACACGCCGTTCACCGACGTCCGCGATCACCGTCTGATGGCATTTCGGCTGCTGGTCCGCGATTTCACGAAAGGAGTCGAGCTAGGCAGCTCGCCGGCCCCCAATTTCACCGACGGGCTGCGCTGTCAGCAAATTCTCGATGCGGTGCGAGAGTCGTCAGAATCCGGGCGTACCGTACAGCTGTAGCGCCGGTTTTCATTATCGAAAACCGGCCGCGGCGCCGATGCTACTAGTCCTTCGAGCCGGCCAGCGCCATGGCCTTCTGGTACGCCGGACGTGACTCGATGCGTTGCAGGTAGGCGAGGATATTGGCGTACGGCGCGAGCTCGTAGTTCAGGAAATGTCGCATGGTCGTAAAAGGGAAGGTCATCATGATGTCCGCCGCGGTGAATGCTGCGCCGGCAAAGTAAGTCGCCTGAGCAAGCTCCGAGTCGATGAAGGAGAGCGTCTGCTTCATCCGCTCCAGCACCCGCGTCCGCACCGGACTTGCGTCGGCTTCCGGCACCCGCCCCAGCACCAGCGCCAGTATCAGCAGCGACATCAAGCTTCCTTCTGCGAAATGAAACCAATAAATGTACCGCGCGTATTCCGCAGCCGCCGGCGCCACGGTAAGACGATCGCCCGCATGGCGGTGAACGATATAGTCGACGATGGCGCCGGATTCGGCCAACACCGTGTCGCCGTCGCGGATCACTGGCGCCTTGCCAAGCGCGTGAATCTGCTTCATCGTGTCCGGGGCCGAGCCGTTGGCGTTTCGCTGAAACAACTCCAGCTTGTAGTCGAGACCGAGTTCCTCCATCAGCCAGACGATACGCTCGGAGCGGGACGTGTCGAGGTGATATATCGTGATCATGGGTGCGATCCTGGATTGGCGCAGGAGTCGGAGAAAATCATGGCGGCGCGAGACTGCGCGGCTAGCGCCGGTGCTGCGTCAACGGCGGAGTATGCAACAGCACGAGGTGCGCGCGCCAGACCGTCGCTCGCCATCATCTAAATATGTCCTGGTCGCCATCATGTGGCTCATACCCGACCCGCGGATCGAGCATCAACTTGTGAAATAGGTCTGAAACGACATTGGTTAAGTCTCACGCATCGTTCCCGATCGGCCGCGATCGGAGTCCAAAGTGGCGCCGCTCGGCGCCTGGATAGGGAGCTTCGAGTCCATTTAGTTTGGGTGTAGAATCAGCCCCCGTCTCCTTCCGCCACTTAAAGAGCGAGCCAATCATGAGACATTTGCATAAGTCACTGGGAGTGTTGGTTTTAAGCGCCTTGTTCCTTGCCGGGTGCGCGGGTGCCCCGGAAACCAGCAGCGACGCACCCCGAGCCACGCCGCCGCCGCCTTCTCGTCCGCAGCCGGCGCCGGCGCCGCAGCCTCGCACTTCGCAACCCGATTCAGGAGGGAGCAACGCGGAGGGAATGACGGTGTTCGAATTGCAGGAACGATTGAACGAACTGGGTTACAAGGTCGGTACCGTCGACGGGGTGATGGGGCCGAGAACGGTCGATGCGCTCAAGAAATATCAGGGCGACAACAAGCTCAACCCGAGCGGCGCGGTAGACCCTGACACGATCAAGAAGCTGCGAGCCGCCATCAAGTAACTCCGGCGGCAGGCGACCGGTCCTACGCTGCGCTTCCCCGATCCGCGGTCCAGCATCCTCCAGCGCGCGGCGCGGTTTACTTCCCGGCCGCGCGCTGAAGGATCGCCTTGGCGCGCGGATCGGTCACCGATGCGTTGAGCATTTGCACCTGGCTCGCGTTCAGCCGCGCGCCCTTGCCGACCAGGACTTCGGCCGCATCCGGGTGACGCATGAGCAAGGCCATCGATAGCGGCGTCATCCCGCTGCCGTTGGTGACCTTGACGTCGGCGCCCGCGGCGATCAGCGCGGTGACGATCCTCGGCCCGCACATCTGCGCGGCGCTCATCAATATGTTGTTGCCGTTGTCGTCCTTGCGCTTGACGTCGGCACCCGCGGCGATCAATACATTGACAGTGTTGACCAGGCCCTCGGTCTCGCCCTGTTTGCCGCCGCAGCCGGAGAACACGGCGAAGTAGAGGGCGCTGTCGGACAGACCGGCACCGCTGTTGACGTTGACACCTGCGTCGAGCAGCGATTGGACGTCGATGGCGTTGCCTTCGAGCGACGAACGCCGCAGCTGATCCGCGGATACACCGAGCTTGCGCGCTTTCAGCGCGACGATCGCCTGCTGCTCGCGCTGACCGCCGCCGGATTTGATGTCGGCTGCCGCGCCTGCCGCCGGCATCGACTTGATGAAGTTGCGCAGAATCTCGCCGCGGCTGCGCACGTAATCGTCACGGTCGTGCTCGGCAATCGTCGCTGCCTGATCCAGCACCGCGCGAGAGGCGCCCATCTCGCGCAACGCGGTCACCGCGTCGCCACGCGCGAACACCGAAGGACCCGTGGCGGCGATCTTCAACAGCAGCGGCGTCGATTGCTCGAGCAAATAGTGCTTGACCTCCGCCGGGCTCGAGCCGCTGGCATCGGCCAGCGTTTCGATCTTGTCGATCGCGCTGCGCAGATCCTCCTCAGACGACGGTCCACGCAGCACCGCGACGAGCGGCGCGAGATCGCGCTCCGGGACCACATTACCGGAGGCAATCGCGCGCTTGGCGCGCGCGTACAGGTCGGAGGGGTTCGCAGCCTGCGCGTTCCCCGCATTGAGCGCGCCCGCGAAAACCACTCCGAGCAGGACTGCCGATGCCAATATGTTCATGGATTTCACGATGCGTCGTTTCCTTTCTGATAGAGGTCAGGCGAACGTGATTTGCAACACGTTCGATATTGGACACGGAAGGATCGTGTCAAGCGGCGTCCGCACTGTCAACGTACCGGCAATACGGTCCGGAATCCTTGGCACTTCGAAGTCGTGACGGATGGATCGGAAATCACCTCAAGCGAGGAATAGCAGCTCCGCCTATAATTCGTCGCACGATGCCCGAGCACGGTCTGCTCATGGCCGCATCCTCGTCGCCGTGGTCCTAAGTCCTACATGTGTTTCGGTCAACCGCTGACAACCGGCGTTGGTCGATGAGCGTTAATATGGACCTGTTGAGCCCTTGTTCAGCGGGTCAAAATAAGGAGGCATCT
>JADGRP010000097.1 GCA_017880805.1 Burkholderiales bacterium | reverse complement strand
GCGGCGCCTCTTCGGCCCTGCGGCGGGTAGCGCGTGCACGCAACCTGAAACTCCGCCTCGGCGCGGGTTCCTACCATCGGCACCATCACCCCGAAGGCGCCGATGTCCAGCGCCCTGGCGATGAAATGATAGTCGCCACGCGGCACGCGAACCATCGGCACGAGTTCCAAGCCGCGACACAACGCGAGCTGCGTTTTCAGTGTTTCGAATTCGAGCCCCGTGTGCTCCATGTCGTAGAGCACGAACTCGGCGCCGGCATTCTTGACGATCTGCGGCATTCCCGGCGAGAAGCATTCGAAGACCATGGCGCCGCGCGCGCGGCCGCCAGCAGAAAGAGTTTGTTTTACCGGGTTGTCTCGCACGTTACCTGCCGATCATCGGCGTAGCGCATCGCACGTCGACGGGAAATCGCTTTGCGGCCGAGACGGATGCGTTGCCGCTCCGGCAAGGAACACGAAAAAGGAACCAAAGCAGCATACCCCTATCGCCACGTGACGAACAAGCTGGAACCTCGGTATTCGGCTATCGTATCGAGGAATCAATTGCCGGCGCGGTTCGATACTCGCGATTCCGCTTCGCTGCTAGACTCATGCAGCTAGCACGCCTGCGATCGGTTCGTTTGCCGATGATCCACTTCGACTCTCTGCGACCCCATCATGAAATACAAAGACTATTACAAGATTCTCGGCGTGGCGCGCGACGCCAGCGCTAACGACATCAAGAAGGCCTACCGCAAACTGGCGCGGAAATACCATCCCGACGTGTCCAAGGAGAAGAACGCCGAGGAGATGTTCAAGGAGATGGCAGAGGCCTACGAGACGCTGAAAGACCCCGAAAAGCGCGCCGCTTTCGATCAGCTCGGCAGCCACGCCGCGGGCCAGGAATTTCGGCCGCCGCCCGACTGGGGCCAGCACTTTGCGTCCGGGAGTCCGTTCGATCAACCCGGGCAGAACGCGTTCGACGACATCGATCTTGCCGATTTGCTGGCCGGCCTCACTGGCGGACGCGCTCGTGGACGTGCTGGCGGACGAACGGGTGGCAGGGAAGGACCGATCCCCGGGCGGGACTACGAAGCGATGGTGCGCATCACGCTCGAGCAGGCATTTCATGGCACCGAGATCGACCTCTCCTTAAGCGTAACGGAATACGATGAGCGTGGTCTCGCCCACCGCGTACCCCATCGGGTCAAGGTGCGCATTCCCAAAGGGGTCACCGATGGCCAGAAGCTGCGCGTGCCGGGCAAGGGTGGCAAGGGTACGCAAGGCGCTCCGTCCGGCGACCTTTATCTGGATATCCAGGTCCAGACCCATGCGCTGTTTCGCACCAGCGGACATGACCTTTACGTCGACCTTCCTCTCGCGCCATGGGAAGCGGTGCTCGGCACCAGCGTGGAATTGCCTACGCCGGCGGGCGCGGTGGCGCTCAAGGTGCCCGCGGGCACGCGAGCCGGCCAGCAGCTTCGGTTGGCGGGCCGCGGACTGTCGCGTCCGGGTGCTACGTCAGGCGATCTCTTCGCGATCGTCGCCATCGTCGTGCCGACGGTGGTCGACGAACGGGAGCGCTCGCTCTTTCGCCAGCTCGCGGAAACGTCGAACTTCGATCCTCGAGCCCACTTCAAGCAGGGAGCCCCAGCATGAACATCGACACCGCCGAGGCGCTGCGCCTGGATGAGCATAGCCAGGTTTCGTATTCCCAATTGCTCGTGCTCTCCGGGCTGTCCGACGACGATTTGCGCGAACTTGTGGATCACGGCGCGCTGACGCCCGTCGATCCGGACGCGAGCTCGTGGATGTTCACGTCCTATTGCGTGGTCGTGGCGCGCAAGGCACGACGGCTCCGCGGTGACTTCGAGCTCGACGCGCATGCTGTCTCGGTACTTCTCGGCTTCGTCGAGAGGATCGAAGCGCTCGAGAACGAACTGAATGCGGTGCGCGCCGGCGCGCTCGCGCATGGGGCCGCAAGCGACAAGCTCAGCCGTTGAATACGAACAGCGAGATTGTCAGCACGATCCCGATCCCCCAGAGCAGCAGGTTGTCCGAGACAAAGTACGGATAGGCCATGAGCGCCACGCCGATGATCGCCGGCTTGAACGCCGACATTTTCTTGGCGTACACGAGCGCTCCCATTCCGATCGCGCCAAATAGCAGCGACGCGAACAACGCGCCTGGCGATGGAAAGCTCATGCGCCATCACTGGCAAAAGCGCGTGGCCGCGCGGCGACGCCGGAATCAGTGGCGTCGCGCGCGCGGAGGGATTTCAACCCCGTGCGATTCGGATTCAGTGTCTCAATCCGATCGCGGGATCGACCTGCGGGTCAACTACCCTTGAGCTGAGCGCGAATCTCGCCGCCGGGGCTCTTGGCGCTGTGAACGTTGACGTACAGAGTGCCCGCCTTGTAAGCCGCGTACTGTTCCTCGGTCAACTTCGCATCCGCGGCTGCACCGAACGCGTTGTCGCCGGTCTTGGTGAATGGAACGATCACCGGGCCGTTGGTGCCGGCCGCGCCCATGTGAATGTGCGAAGCGGTCGCAGTCATGTCTTTTGCCGTGACCGTCGCCTTGACGCTGCGATCGGCACCGATCGTGACCATGGCAGTGCCCGTCGCCGTGGTCGTGACCGGCGGAACTTCGTTACTCCCTGCTAGGGTGAGCGTTTCCGACATCGCGGCCATCGATGCGCAGGCGGCGATGACCGCCAGCGCGCTCGACCATACGACGGCAACGATACGTTTGTGGGTTTGAGGCAAGGTATGCATTTGAAAGTCTCCTTTGGCGTGGAATTGCGCGGTGCGTGCTTCCCATCGCTAGTCCGCGTGCCCGTAAGATACCACTGCACGGCCGTGGGAAGAAACTGCGCCTGCCCCGAAGGCGCTTTCCCGAGACCTGAACCGGCCCGCCGCCACGACCGTGGACGTCGCGCCTCCGAGGCGGCGATACCCTGGTTCTGGCTCAGAAGGCCGGCTTCAGGTCCGCGCCCGAAACGCACTTTCCAAGAGCGATGGGTCGATATCGCCGGTCTTGGTTTCGCCCGAAGCGTAGCGATACAATGCCGCCGAGTACAGCGCCGCCAATGTTGCGTGGACGAGAGCGAGAGCGCATAGCGTCAGGACTAGAACGACCGGCACCAGGATCGCGAGTGCCGTTGCATGGGCGATTAGTGCCGCGATGAAAAGCAGCACGCCGCAGAACGTCAGCATAACCATGACTACGCCGAACACGAGTCCAATGCCGGCGTTGCCGATCAGGTCCTCTCCCCAGGCCTTCTTGATCAGCTCGACGCTTCTCTGAACGGCCTCGAGCGGCCCCACGTCCTCGGCTGCCAGCACCGGAACGACCAGCGAGGTAGCGACGGCCCAGGCGAAACCGACCAAGCCGACGACGATTCTGCCGATGAACCCCACGCGATGCCCGATCGCCCGCAGAACCGTTCCGACGGTGGCACCAATGGCGGCATACGCAAGGATGATCGGAAAGCGCGCCCACGCCCGCCGCAATCCGTCGCCGGTCGACGCCTCTTGGCCGTCGAGGCGGTCCATGGCGACTTCCACCAGCGCCGTGTTGAAGAAGGTGACGATGGTGAATTGAATCCAATAGAAGAGAAACAGCCCCACATAAGCCAGCCAGTCCGGGCTGTGCGTGTAACCGTGCGCCGACATGACAGTGACCAGCGGAAAAAGCGGCAGGGCAAAGCTGGCCACGATCAAAGCCATGGCGATCGACGACATCAGCGGAAAGATGAGCAGGCTCTTATCCTCCCACAGAAGTCCCATGCAGGCGCCCGCCAAATCCCAGCTTCGTTCGAACCGGTCGAACATGGTCTTCGTTCCTCGAGTCGCGCGGCCGGTCAAACGGTCTCGGATCGGTCCGCCACGCAGGTCAACTTAGGTCAACTGCAACGGCTTCGCAAGCGTTGATGAACGGCCCGGCCCGGGAGCTTCAGACGCGCGAAAGGCTCCGAGAGCCGGCTTATGAACGGAATGTCGCCATGCGATGCTGGAGTGTGATTGTGGCGCTTTGCGCGCTTGTTGTCATGCCCCTCGCCAATGCGGCGGACTCGGAGGCGGTCGCCAATCCGGCCATCGATATCGCGGGCTATCTGCGTGTTTCCAGACAGGCGCTCGATCACCGGGAGACGCATCGCCTGTCCGAAG
>JADGRP010000096.1 GCA_017880805.1 Burkholderiales bacterium | reverse complement strand
GCCGCAGGCGATGCAGCTGCGCTATATGCAGACGCTCGCCAACATCGCCGGCGACAAGTCCACGACCATTGTTTTTCCGCTGCCGATCGACCTGCTTACCGCATTGATCCCGGCGGTCCGGGGCGAGACGCCTCGAGAATAGGGCGAGCGCTTACGCCTGAACGAACGTTGTGATCCGCCGCCTCGCCCGCTCGCGCAAAGAGCATTCGCGCAGCGTGTCGGCTAGCGCTTCGAGTCCCGGCACGCCATAAATTATCACCGTCGGGAAACCCGCGTCCGACGAACGTAAGTGCAGCAGGCAGTATCCGACCAGCCTCATCCCGAGCGGTTTGAGCAGATCGAAGTGATCGACGCGAAAGAGCTCCAGGCTGTCCTTGTTTTTGGAGAATAATCCGCGTTCCACCCTGACGCGCTGGGTAGTGATTTCGTAGTCGATCGACAAGCGCCGGATCCAGTAGACGAGAAACGCGATCCCGAGCGTCAGCACCACCGCCAACCACTGCCACGCGTTGTAAATAATGGCCGGGTGTCCGTTGAAAAGCGGTTTTTCCACCTCGGCGTCGCGTGATGCCGCGAACGCGACCAGGTCGGTGTTGCAAAAGCGGCACTTGATCGCGGCCGCCTTGATCGTTTCGCCGCAAACGGGACAAATCTTGTTTTCATCGCTCATGGGAACGCCCTTGGACCTCTGACAATTGCGCACCGTTTCACGATTTTTTTGCCGCGGCCGCGACCACGTTGATCAGTTCGTTGGATTGCTTCTGATGGACCGATTCCCGGATCAGGATATCCGGCACGCTCACGGCGTGTCCGTAGTACTGGCGATTCCAGGAGTCTGCCGTCGTGGCAACCGTGCCGTCGAGGCTCAAGCCCCCGTAGATGCCCTTGGAGCGGCTGAACGAGACGAAGTCGGC
The DNA here is from genome assembly GCA_017880805.1 of Burkholderiales bacterium. GTDB lineage: Bacteria > Pseudomonadota > Gammaproteobacteria > Burkholderiales > Casimicrobiaceae > PALSA-1003. The sequence goes on along the minus strand of JADGRP010000096.1, from coordinate 9,778 downwards.
GACCAGGTCCGACTGAGCGCCGGTGCCGATCGGCCCCGCGGCAACTGAAACGTCGCCGCCGAACTTGAACGAGCTTGAAAGCAGCGAGTCGAGGCCCTTTTCGGTCATGACCAGGCTCACCGTTTCGGACACGGAAACACCGGCTTGAAAGCCCACGCTCCCGGTCGCCAGAACGTAGAACGCCGGCCCCGTCCACTTGCCCGTCTTTTCGTTGCGCGCCAGCACCAGGGCGCGGCCGCCGGAGCCGCCGATGATGAATCCGGCCTTGGCGATCTGAGGCGCGATCAGGACTGCCTTGGCGCGGTTGAAATTGTTTTTCAACCAACGCATGTCGGGGTCGTTCAAGAACCCGGCAAGGGTAAACGTGGCTGCGCTGACCAGCTTGCGCTGGTCCGACTGCGCGAAGGCGGCCGACGACAGTGATGCAGCCACCACCGCGAGCAGAAGCGCTGTGCGAGTCGTGCGAAGCGTCGCACGCGTCATGATTTTCTCCCGGGATTCACGCGTCCAGCAGTACGAGGGTAGGGAGGCTTCGGGGTCCTGTCAATCTTGACAGCGTTCCCGGGCATAGGGCACGGCGCGCCGGAAAGCGTCCTAGCTTGCTTCCGCGCCCGGACGCTTACGCGTCCGGCGCACGTCACCCTAACGATGTCGCCGGGTCGAAAATGGCGGCCTCACCTGCGCAAATCACATGGTCGGCTTATGCTGCGCCCACGGCCGCGCTGCCTCGAAAGCGGCGGCGGCCGCAAACAGATCATCTTCGCGATACGCGCGCGCCACCAGTTGCACGCCGACCGGCAAGCGAGCGCGAGTGAAACCTGCCGGAATCGACGCCGCCGGTTGACCGGTCAGGTTGAACGGATAGGTGTAGCAGACCCACGTCACCAGGTTGCGGTCTCCGAATCCGGGCGGAATGCTGACGCCGACATCGACACCGGCCACCGGCAGGGTCGGCGAAAGCAGCAGGTCGTAAGCGTCGAAAAACTTGCGCGCGTTCTCGCGAAAGGCGTAGCGCATTTGCACTGCGCGGCCATACGCTTCGGCATCCATTGTCAACGCCTTCTCGACCATGGTTGCGACTTCCGGGTCGAGACGATCGCGCTGTTCGCGCAAGGTCGGCGCGAGCCGCGCTGCGACGCCGGCATAGAATTCGGCGGTCCACATCGCTGCCGGATCCGGACCCAGCGGCGCGTCGACTTCTTCGACAACGCAGCCCAGCTCCGCGAACGTCCGCGCCGCCGCTTCGCCGATGGCGCGCACTTCGGCATCGGGCGCCGCGTAGCCGAATGACGGTGACCAGGCGATCTTGAGCTTGCGCGGGTCGCGGTCACACGCGGCGAGATAGTCGGGCGCCGCTACGGGCGCGGAATGCGGATCGCGTGCGTCATAACCCGACAGCAGGCCAAGCAACAGCGCGACATCGCGCACGTCGCGACCGATCGGACATACATGCGCGAGGGTTGGATTGGTGGCAACGGGAAACACCGGCACGCGACCGAATTGCGCTTTGACGCCGAACAAGCCGTTCATCGCCGCCGGAATCCGGATCGAGCCGCCGCCGTCGGTACCCAATGCGAGGGAGGTCACGCCCGAGGCGACGCTGGCCGCGGCGCCGGCGCTGGAGCCGCCCGCGGTCTTGGACAAATCCCATGGGTTGCGCGTACTGCCGGTCAGCGGAGAATCCCCCACCGCCTTGCAGCCAAACTCGCTGGTCGTCGTCTTGCCGATGATAATTGCGCCGGCTTGGCGCAAGCGCTCGACGGCAACCGCGTCTTCCGGCGCAACGTTGTCCGCCATGCTGCGAGATCCGAAAGTCAACCGTGCGCCGCCGACGGCGATCAGATCCTTGACCGAAATTGGCACGCCGAACAACGGGCCCGGCGGCGTACGGCCGCGAAGGTCCGCGTCCGCAAGCTTGGCGTCGTGCAACGCACGTTCGGCAAGTACGGTGACGAAGGAGCGAAGTCGCGACTCGGTCGCCTGCAGCCGCGCCAGACTCGATTCGACGGCTTCCACCGGCGACAATTCGCGCGTGACGATCGCTCGCGCCAGCTCGCGGGCGGTGCCAAAGAGCTCGGGCATTCGCCGAATATACGCGGTCGGATGCCGCGTGCGGTAACGGACGCTGGTCGCGAACCAGCAACGGAAAAGCCGGCGCAAAAAAAGGGCGCACGCGGCGCCCGTCGTAACTACGTGTCGTTGCGCTTCAGACCCGGCGGCGATATTCACCCGTGCGGGTATCGATTTCGATCTTGTCGCCGGTGGCGACAAACAATGGAACCTGCACGGCCAGGCTGCCGAGCTTTGCCGGCTTGAGGACCTTGCCGGAGGTATCGCCCCGGATGGCAGGTTCGGTGTAGGTAATCTCGCGCACCACGCTGTTCGGAAGCTCGACCGAGATCGGCTTGCCGTCGTACAGCGTCAATTCGCAATGCAGCCCGTCCTCGAGATAGTTCACCGCATCGCCGATATTTTCTTTCTCGACCTCGATCTGGTTGTACTCGCTGTCCATGAACACATACAGCGGGTCCTGGAAATAGGAGTAGGTCACTTCCTTGCGCTCGAGTTGAACGACGTCGAATTTCTCGTCGGCGCGATAAACGGTCTCCGTCCCGGAGTTGGACAGTAGATTCTTGAGCTTCATTTTCACTACCGACGCGTTGCGGCCGGATTTGTTGAACTCGGCCTTTTGCACGACCATCGGATCGTTGCCGATCATGATGACGTTGCCGGCCCGGACTTCCTGTGCGGTTTTCATGGCTGCACCTGGTTAAATGCCTGATTTGATTTCAGGAAACCCAAAATTATACCCGATCCGAGACAAACTTGACCAGCGCGCTGGCGAGATCGGCTTGGCCCGCGAGTGCTCGCGCCCAGGTCTGCGCGTGTTCATCCAATGCCGAACGTGCACGGGCGAGCGCGGGCGAGAGCGCACCGATGCCCAGCCCGGCATCGTTCCACGCCCTGGAAAATGAACCGAGCGCCGCCGCGGCCTCCGGCGCGAGACCATCCATGTAGCGCGCGAGGAACGCGTCCTGCTTCAGCGCGTGCGCGTTCCCGGACTGCGCATACGTGTTCCAGACCATAGGCCGCGCGGCCCATTGCGCACGGACGAACGAATCTTCGCCGCGAACGAAATTAATGTCGGACGCCCAGAGCAGACGATCGTAGTCATCCTGCGCGAGAAAAGGGATGCCGGCGACGACAAGTCTGCCGCGGGAAATCGACTGGCCCGGATGCGGCACTTGACCCTCGGTCCAGCGGTCAAGGGCTCCGGCAGCGACGCCTTCCGGGACGACGCACACGACAGGTTCGTCTCCGTCTGCCCACGCGTCGAGCAGCGGCGGCAGCGGTGCGTCGGGGTAGCAAAAAAGCGAGACGACGGTCGCACACGGGAGTGGCCGAGCCACGCCGAGTGCGCGCCAGAATTCGGCGCGCGCGGCCGGATCGGATCGAAAAGCATCGCGCCGCGCGAAAAGCCCGTGTTCGCGCAGCAGTCCGCCGGTCGCCGGCGTGAATCCCGGAAAAAAGAAATGACGCTCGAGCGGCAAGCTCGGGTGAGGCGATGGAAGTCCGTGGTGGGTTTCGACCCAGGATTCTGCCGACAGATATTCGAGGATGATCCATGCCGGCGGTCGAGCGTGCCGCGCCATCGCGTCCACATAGCGCATAGGCAGACCGCAACCGAATGCTTCAATGACGGCGTCCGCGACGTCATCGGGCGCCGCCGCATCACGCGCGCCAGCCCAGCGCCGCAATTGAACGCCCTGGATCTCCCTTTCGTCCTCCGCCGGATCGATTCCGGGCGCCATGCCGGAAACCATTCGTGAGAGCGCCCGCAGATCGTCAACGAAAAGTCTTACCGCGATGCCGTGCTCCGACGTAAGCTGCCGGGCGAGACGCCATGCGACGCCGACATCGCCGTAGTTGTCGACGACCGAGCAAAAAATGTCCCAGCGTGATTGAATCAAGAGCCGGCCCGAATCGAATCGTTCAGTAGTGGATACCGTCGCGGTTGCGCTGCCGGGCGCTGACCGCGAGTGCATGGTACCCCTTCGTAATACAATGGTCGTGAAGGGCCGCTGTCCTTAAGTGGCCGGCGCGCCGTCCTGCGAGGTGTGAAATGCCCGTCATCGAGGGCGATGCGGTCCGGTCGCGCGAAGCCATTGTGATCGACGTCGTTTCGGACATGGTCTGTCCGTGGTGCTACATCGGCAAACGCAAGCTCGAGGCGGCGCTGGGCGAGCTTGCCGCGCATGACCCTGACGCGGAGCCTTCGGTGCGCTGGCATCCTTTCCAGCTCAATCCCGACCTGCCGCCGCAGGGTGTCTCCAGAAGCGCCTATCTTCACGCCAAATTCGGCGGCGAGATGCGTGCCGCCGAAATCTATGCGCGCGTCAAGGCGGTCGGTGCTGAAGTCGGCATCGCATTCGACTTCGACCGCATCGAGGTTCAGCCCAATACGCTGGCTGCGCACCGATTGATTGCGTGGGTTCAGGAGCGCGCCGATGCCGGATTGACGAGCGGCCTCGTCGAGCGCCTGTTCCAGGCGTATTTCGTGCAGGGCCGCGCGATCGGCGAGCCGGATGTGCTCGCGCAGATCGCCTCGGAAGCGGGTCTGGAGCTCGCGGCCGCGCGAGCGATGCTCGCCTCAAGCGAAGGACTTGCGGCGGTTTTGGGGGAGGATCGCGAGGCACGCAACGTCGGCATCAACGGCGTACCGTTTTTCATTTTCAACGGCAGCACTGCGGTTTCGGGAGCGCACGACCCGAAAACGCTGCTCGAGGCGATCGCCAAAGCGCGATCGCGATCGACAGAGGGCCTGACCAGATGATCGATGTCCTCCCGCAACCGGGCCCGCCTCGCGACATACGGCGCCTGTTCGAAGCGCAGCGCGCCGCGTACGCTGGAGAGCGCCATCCATCGCTCGCGCAACGGCACGACCGCCTCGAACGTCTTGCCACAATGACGGAGGCGCATGAGCAGGACATCATTGCCGCGATTGCTACCGATTTCGGCACGCGGCCGGCGCAGGAGACGCGGATTGCCGAGTTGTTCGTGATTTCCGCCGGCATACGGCACACGCGCAGGAACCTGAACCGGTGGATGGCGCAGCAACGCGTGCCGACACCTTTGTATCTATGGCCGGGGCGGAGTCGGGTGCATCGTCAGCCGCTCGGCGTCGTCGGCGTCATCAGTCCATGGAACTATCCGGTTCAGCTCGCACTCCTTCCGGCGCTCGCCGCACTTGCCGCGGGAAACAGGGTCATGCTCAAGCCGAGCGAGTTGACGCCGCGGACATCCGCGCTTCTCGAACACATGGTCGCGAAACATTTTTCGGAGGATGAGTTCGCGGTCGTTACCGGCGGTCCGGACGTCGGCGACAAATTCTCGCACCTGCCCTTCGATCATCTTTTCTTCACTGGTTCGACCGCGGTCGGCCGCAAGATCGCGCTGGCCGCCGCCGCGAACCTGACCCCGGTGACGCTCGAGCTGGGAGGCAAGTCGCCGGCGTTGATCCACGCCGACGCGGACTTCGGCATGGTGGCGCCGCGGCTGGCGACCGGCAAGCTGCTCAACGCCGGGCAGACGTGCATTGCGCCGGACTACGCACTGGTTCCGGCGAGCCGCGTCGATGCGTTGGCCGCGGCCATACGCGACAGCGCGGCGTCGCAGTATCCATCGTTTCGCGAGAACCCCGATTACAGCAGCATCGTCAACGACGGTCATTTCCGGCGGCTGACCGCATTGATCGACGATGCGGTGCAAAAGGGCGCGCGAGCCATTGCGCTCGGCTCCGGTGACACGGCGACCCATATGCCGGACCGAAAGCTCGCGCCGACGGTTCTCGTCGGCGTGAAAGACAGCATGGCGGTCATGAACGAAGAGATATTCGGACCGGTGCTGCCGATCGAGGCCTACGATTCTCTCGATCAGGCGATCGAAAAGATCAACGCGCGGCCGCGGCCACTTTCGCTTTACATGTTCGGCGGCGACGAGGCGGCGCGCAGGAGTGTGCTCGATCGGACGACTGCCGGTGGCGTGACCATCGACGACACGCTTTGGCATTTCACCAACGAAAACCTGCCGTTCGGCGGCATCGGCGCGTCGGGAATCGGGGCCTATCACGGCGAGCGCGGATTTCTAACCTTCACCCACCAGAAAGCGGTGTTCATCCAGCCGCGGCTGTCGTTCACCTGGATGTTGCGCCCGCCATACGGAAAGCGTTTCGATCGAGTGTTCGAGCTCCTGAAAAAAATATCGTAACGCAGAATTCAACCGGGCATCGAGAGCGCGCGGGCGCCGCGCTTGTACCTATTTCAACTTGGCCAGCACCCGATCCACCATCTCCCCGGACAATCCAAGATACCGCGTCGCATCGCAGAGCTTGCGCAAAGTGTCACCGTCGACGTAGCAGGTGATCTCGGGCGTCTCTGCAAGAACATCGAACAGCGGTCGATGCTGCTCGATGGCCTTGATGCACAAGGCCTGAACGAGGTCATGCGCGTGGCTGCGGCCCAGATGCGGCGCCAGGCCCATCATCACCGCCTCCGACGCGATAAGACCGTGCGTAAGGTCGAGATTGGCGCGCATCCGTGCTGCATCGACTTCGAGGCCGGCGGCAAGCGATCGGGCATGAGTCAGTGCCCCTGAAGTCAGAAGAAACGCCTCGGGAAGAGAGATCCATTCGATCTGCCAGGCGCCAGTCCCCCGTTCGTGATCCGACGCCATGGCCTCGAGCAATGCCGCGACGTGCTGACGAACGACCGATGCGCAGGCAAGAATGTAGACGCACGAGACGGGATTTCTTTTTTGCGGCATGGTGCTGCTCGAGCCGCGGCCTGGCGCCGCCGGCTCGAATACTTCGCCGACTTCGGTTTGCATCATCAACTTGACGTCGGTCGCAAGCTTCGCCAGCGTTCCCGTCACCAGGCCGAGAAAGCAGCCGACTTCCGCGATGCGATCGCGGTGGCTATGCCACGCGATGTCGGGCTGGCCCAGCCTAAGCGCGTCCATCAATGCCGCCTGGGTGTCGAGGCCGCCGGCGGGAAGCGATGCGAGCGTTCCGACCGCACCGGCGAACTCGCCGACCAGCACGCGCGGAGTGAGCTGGCTCAGGCGCTCGCGATGGCGTTCGATTGCCGATAGCAGCTCAGCGACCTTGAAGCCGAACGTAATCGGCACCGCGTGTTGCAGATGACTGCGCCCGACCATGGGCGTGTCGCGATGGCGCCGCGCGAGATCGGCCAGCGAGTTCGACACTGCGCCAAGATCCGCGGCGACGAGATCGAGGGCCTCGCGGACCTGCAAGATCGTTGCCGTGTCGGTGACGTCCTGCGTCGTCGCGCCCCAGTGACAATATTCTCCGAGTCCGTCTCTGCACTTGGAAGCGAGCTGCTGCACGAGCCCGAGCACCGGCGAGCCGGCGCGCTCGGTCTGCGCGCGAAGCTTGTTCATGTCGATCGTGTCGATCACGCAATTGGCGACGATTTCCGCGGCCGCGTCCGCCGGGATGATGCCAAGACGGCCCTGCACGGTTGCCAGCGCGGCTTCGATTTCGAGATATTTCCGGATGCGATTTTCGTCGGAAAAAACCTTCCGCATGGATTCGCTGCTGAAAAAGTTGCCGAGCAAGGACGAATCGATCGCGGTCGAAGGCATGTAGCTCTCCCTGTACTACCGAAGCGCGCGCTCGAGAATGCTCATTGCTTTGAGCACTACGGGGCGGTCGACCATCTGCCCGTCGACCTGAACCGCGCCGGGCGCCGCGTTTGCCGCGGTCAGCACCCGCTGCGCCCACGCGATTTCTTCAGGACGCGGAGCCATCGCCCGATGCAGGGACGCGACTTGCCGCGGGTGGATGCAAAGCTTGGCGCCGAACCCGCACGCGCGCGCAAAGGCCAGGTCGGCAAGAAGCTTTACTTCATCGGCGATATCGGTGGTCACTCCGGCGATCGGTGACGACAGGCCTGCCGCACGTGACACGATCGCGATCCGGCAGGCAGGATAGACAAGCCCGCGCTCGTCGCCCGAAAGATTGAGGTCGACCGCGTAGTCGAGCGTGCCGAACGCAAGGCGCTGCACTCCCGGCACGGCGGCGATCGACTCGACCGCGAGCACGCCGCGAGCGGATTCGATAATCGGGACGACAAAGCCGCCGGAAGGAAGCGCGGCGCGGACGCGATCGACCTGCTTCCCATGCTCGACCTTGGGCAGCATGACGCCGCGAATGCGGGTGCCGCGGACAAAGCCAAGATCGGTGTCGAACCACGGCGTGCTGGCATCGTTGATGCGCACCAGCACTCGATCGCCGACGTCTGTCTGCGCGGAGAGCCAAGTGCCGATGTGTTCGCGAGCGAGCGCTTTGTCGTCCGCCGCAACCGCATCCTCGAGATCGATGATGATCGCGTCGGCGCCCGAGGCCAGCGCCTTGTCGAAGCGATCGGGGCGATTGCCGGGTACGAAGAGATAGCTGAATGGCGGCTTCACGGCGGGTCTTTCACGCGTTGGAGCATCGATTCATCGAGCCATCGAGTCATATGGCGTGCGCGGCGCGCAGGTCGGCGATGTCGGCTGCGGAGCAGCCAAGCTCGGCAAGGATGGCGTCGGTGTGCTCGCCGAGCGCCGGCACCGGCGCCATGCGCGCCGAGGCTTCGCCAGCGGATTGGGAAAACCCCGGTGGCAACAACGCCGGGATCGGGCCTGCGGGCGATTCCACGTCGCGCCAGCGTTTGCGTGCGCGCAACTGCGGGTGGTCCCACACGTCGTGCATGTCGTTGACCCGGGCATTGGCGATCTGCGCATCGTCGAGGCGTTGCACGACCTCCGCCGCGGTCAGTTGCGCGAAGACGTCGACGATCACGCCGCGAAGCTCGTCGCGTGCGGCGCTGCGCCTGGAATTGCTGGCGTAGCGCGCGTCGGTGGCGAGCTCGGGCTGCAGCAGCACCTTGTCACAGAACACGGTCCACTCTCGCTCATTCTGCAAGCCCAGCATCACCGTCTTGCCATCCCCGGCAGGGAACGGGCCGTAGGGATAGATGGTCGCATGGCTCGCGCCGCTGCGCGGTGGAGGCGCCGCGCCCGCGAAGGCATAGTACAGCGGGTAGCTCATCCATTCGACCAGCGATTCGAGCATCGAAATATCGAGATGCTGGCCACGGCCGGTCTGCTGTCGTTGCAGCAGCGCGGCGAGGATATTGCTGTACGCGTACATGCCGGCGGCGATGTCGGCGATCGAGCATCCTGCTTTCACCGGGTCGGCGTCGGTGCCGGTCACGGACAAGAAGCCCGCCTCGCTTTGTATCAGCAGGTCGTATGCTTTCTTGTCGCGGTAAGGGCCGTCCTTGCCGTAACCGGATATGTCGCAGACGATGATGGAAGGTTTTGTCTCAGCCAAGGTTTCGTACGCGAGGCCGAGGCGCGCGGCTGCACCGGGCGCTAGATTCTGCACCACGACGTCCGCCCGCTCGACGATCAGACGCTTGAGGATCGCTTGCGCCTCGGGATGCTTGACGTCGAGCGTGAGGCTTTCCTTGGAGCGGTTAGTCCACACGAAATGAGACGCCATCCCGCGCACGCGCTCGTCGTAGCCGCGGGCGAAGTCTCCCGCGCCTGGACGTTCGATCTTGATGACGCGCGCGCCAAGATCGGCGAGCTGCCGCGTCGCGAAGGGCGCTGCGATGGCGTGCTCGAGCGAGACAACGGTCACGCCATCCAAAGGTCTCATGATCGATCGATCACCGCAGGACCGCTGTTGCGTCCATGGCCAGCCATCCCT
>JADGRP010000095.1 GCA_017880805.1 Burkholderiales bacterium | reverse complement strand
GCGGCGTCGAAATGCCAGCGGTAGACCTCGCCCGGTTCCCCGAGCGCATTGATATTGATCGCTGACCGCAGCTGCGATGAGTTAAAGATCGCAGGCGTTCCCGAAATCACAGACACCCATTCGCGCAACTCGCGGGATTCGTAGAGGGCGAACAGCTCGGGCCATGCGGTGCGGATAATGTCTCCGGTCACCACGCGATAGCGCAGCACATGTTCCGCGGATGCCTGCTGGATGCGGCGCGCGTATTGCTGGACCATGGCAAGCGCCTGCTCGCGCAGGCTGCGGACGTGCTCGGGGCCGAGCACGCGGGGGCAGATGGCGTAGGCGTCGCGCGCGAACTGCTCGCGCAACGCCGTGGACACGGGAAGCGCCAGGTCAGCGGAGGTGGGCGAGATGAACGGCATACCAGCCTTGCTCGTCGGACCACGTGTGTTCGAGCTCGAAACCAGCGCTCGCCAGAATCGTGGAGATGCGGGCACGAGTGTATTTATAGCTGTTCTCGGTATGGATCCGCTCGCCCGCTGCAAACTCGAGGACCAGGCCGAGGTCATGAATGTGGACCGTCTGATCGCGCCGTGATTCGAGGTGCATCTCGATGCGCGAGCGCGCGGCGTTCCAGCAGGCGACGTGCGTGAACTCATTGGGATCGAACGTTCCGCCGAGTTCGCGGTTGATCCGCGCTAGCACGTTGCGGTTGAAACGCGCGGTCACTCCCTGCGCATCGTTGTAGGCGGGCAGCAGGACGGAGACGTCCTTGACCAGGTCGTTGCCAAGCAAGAGCCTGTCGTCGGGACCAAGTTGGGTTGCAAGTCGGCGCAACAACGTAATCGCGTCATCGTCTTCGAGGTTGCCGATCGTGGAGCCGATGAACAGCACCAAGCGCGGGCTGCCGTATTTCGCCAGGAAGGCAAGGTCCGCCAGCTCGCTCAGGATCGGCTGCACTCGAACGCGTGGCAGCGAGTGCGCAATGGTCGCCTGCGCCGCGGAGAGCGCGGCTGGCGAAACGTCAACCGGGGCATAGACGACGCTCAGCTGACGACGCAGCAGCTCGGCGAGCAGCAGGCGGGTTTTTTCCGCTGAGCCGGCGGCCAGTTCGATCAGCGTGACGTTCTTGCCCGCGCGCCGGCAGATCGCATGCGCGTTTGCCGTCAGGATCGCGGCCTCGGTGCGGGTGAGGTAGTACTCGGGCAGCCGGGTGATCTCCTCAAACAAGGCGGAGCCGGCGGCGTCATAAAAAAGTCGTGCGGGCAGACGCTTGGGTTCGCGCGTGAGTCCGGCGTAAACGTCTTCGGCGATCGGTGAATCGGTGTACTGATTGGTGGCGGTCATTTGGCGAGACGAATTCCCATAAATTGCCAGCGGGCCGTGGGCGGGAAGAAGTTGCGATACCACGCGCGAATGTGGCTCTGCGGTGTGGCGCACGAGCCCCCGCGCAGCACCATCTGGTTGCACATGAACTTGCCGTTGTATTCGCCGAGGACGCCTGTGGGTGGCCGGTATCCGGGATACGCGATATACGGGCTGGCCGTCCATTCCCAGACATCGCCGAATATCTGTTGCAGGCCGTCACGGCTGCTCGCGGTGGCGACGTGGAAGCGTTCAGATTCGAGGAAGTTCCCCGCGACGGCGGCGTTCGCGGCGGCGACCTCCCATTCCGCTTCCGATGCGAGACGTGCTCCGGCCCAGCGCGCGAAGGCGTCGGCTTCGTAATAGCTCACGTGACAGACAGGTTCGGCGGGAACAAGCGCGCGCGGGCCGCCGCAAGTGAAGACCTGCCAGCCTTCCGCGCCTTCTTCCCAATAGAGTGCCGCTCGCCACCCGGCGGCGCAGATGTGATCCCAGCCATCGGAAAGCCACAGTTCAGGCAGCTTATAGCCGCCATCGGCGACGAACTCGAGAAACTCGGCATTGGTCACGGGGCGCGAGGCGAGCCGGAACGCGGGTATGTAGACGGGATGGCGCGGGCCTTCGTTGTCAAACGCAAAACTACCGCCGGCGGCGCCGATTTCGTACTTGCCACCGGGGAAGTCGATCCAACTGAGCCGCGGTGCGCTGCCTGACTCCGCGGCGGAGCGCTGCCGGTACGCCGGGCGGAGGGGGTTCATCCAAAAAGCGTGCTTGATATCGGTGACGATCAGCTCCTGATGCTGCTGCTCGTGTTGCAGTCCAAGCTCGGCAAGTTCGAGTTGTTCGACTGAAGCCGCGGCCAGGAACTGCTCCATAGCGACGTCGACATGCAGGCGGTAGTCCTGGACCTCGGCGAGGCTGGGGCGCGAGAAGGCGCCGCGAATGGTGCGGAGCGGATGACCACCGAGGTGCTTGTAATAGGAATTGAAAAGATAAGGGAAGCGCCCGTCGAAGAGACGATAGCCCGGCACGTGCGGTCGCAGGAGAAAAGTCTCGAAGAACCAGGTGGTGTGCGCCAGATGCCATTTCGTCGGACTCGTCTCGGTGCTGGACTGCACCATCTGGTCTTCCGCCGAGAGTGGGCTGGCGAGCTGCTGCGTGAGGGCGCGGACCTCGCGGTAACGCGGAACGAGTGACTCGGGACTTGGCCCTGTCTGTGCCAAGAAAGCTCGGCCAGCACTCATCACAGTCTCCCGATCGGCCGCAGAGTATGCGCCGCACCGCGTCGGTGCCGGCGCCGTACATCAGTTGCGAATCCAACCCATAGAGATGCGGCCCGAACTGGTATTGACTCGGATTCTTCGATAATCCGAGCGGGGTGGTCATTTCCTCAAAAGCAGACCCTTTAGCGCGCAGTTGCGTCGGTGGATCGCTCTAGAGCCGCCCGATTCCATCCGGCGAGGGTCGCGGCCTGGCTGTACGTGCTGTCGACAAATTGGCGAAGCACCAGCTCCGGATCGGGCGCGCGCCGCACCGCTTCGTACGGCAGAATGAACTCGCCCAAGTCGCGATGGTAGTAAGCCTCAGGCGGCTGCACGCGTGCCTCCTTCAATCCCGGCGGCTCCGGCACCGCGTAGGCATAAAACGCCGGTTCCAGCACCGGCCCGCTGCCGGGCCACCAACCGTGGCTGATGACTTCCTGCGAGTACGCTTCGCGCATGAACGCCGGCCCTTCGCGGGGTGGCGCGAGACGGCCGGAAAAGCGCGTGACCGCCAAATCGAAGCTTCCCCAGAAAAAATGGACTGGACTGCACTTCCCGATGAAGTCGCAGCGGGCGGAATTCAGTACACGCTCACACTGTACGACGATGCGCCAGAAGCGCTCGACGTATTCGCGATCGTAGGAGCGATGCTGCGTGTCCTGGTCCAGGCGGATGGGATTGGGAATCTCGACCGCCACCGGCCAGATCTTGACTGGTAACGACATCGCCCGCAGCATGTCCATAGTCTGACGGTAGAAGTCAGCGACGGTGCGGGGAGCAAGGGGCAGCGTGCAGACGTCGCCATCGGAGGTTCGGAACACCAACTCGTGGGCGAGGAAGTCGAACTCGATGGTGAACGTGCGCACCCCGAAAGGCAGAGTTCGGGTCACGAGGCCGCGCGGCGTCACCTGCAGCGCTATTCCCCAGGCTTGGTTCATCGGGGGCGCCTGCGCCAGCGCCACCTTACCGACGACTTGCGCCCACATGTGCAACGTCACGTAGGTGTCGTGCCAGGCGTCGTACGGCAGCTCGGGCCAGGTGTCGATGTTCACCTCGGCATGATACGCTCGGACGCATGACGGCCGCGTGTCCCCATATCGCCGCGATTCATGAGGTTAGACACGCGCGCCGGCGCGAGTGCGAGGAGTGCGTGAAGATCGGAGCTTCGTGGGTCCACCTGCGCACCTGTCAGGAATGCAATGCTACGTTGTGCTGCGATTCGTCGCCGAATCGCCATGCCACCAAGCATGCCCACGCCACCGGCCATCCTGTCGTTGCCTCCGCCGAAGTTGGAGAGCGTTGGCTTTATTGCTATCCTGACGACGCCTTCGCCGAATACTGACGATCCCCTTGCCCGACAAGTCGAGCCGTCTCTGTGCGTGTAGTCGATTTTGTGTCGGTCAAATCCTCCAGAATCAACAAAGCTCAACAGCGTTCAACAAGCGGCCCGCAACAGGTTCAACAGCAATTACTTAGAATCAACAGAATTCAACAAATTGCAACGCGACCTTCTATCTGGTTCGGGATCAGGGGGTCGGAGGTTCAAATCCTCTCTCCCCGACCATTCTTCTCTTTTCACGCCTAACTCGCTCAAATTCTTAGTTGCGACTCCGGCCGAGGCACGCAGGGC
>JADGRP010000094.1 GCA_017880805.1 Burkholderiales bacterium | reverse complement strand
TGCACAACGACCTCTTCACCGCGACACGAGGCCGCGGCGCCTTCTTGAACGATCATCGCATGCGGGTTTCGCGCCGCCAGCATTTGAAAGATTGCCTGATCGGCACCGGATTTCCCTTTCGCGACGGCAGCGATCTCGAGGCTTACGTCGCGATGATGCGCGCGATGATGGCCGCGACTGCCGGGCTGCGCCGTCCCGGTGCGGCCGCCCTCGATCTCGCCTATGTCGCGGCGGGCTATTACGACGGCTTCTGGGAAATAGGCCTCAATCCGTGGGACGTCGCTGCGGGCAGTCTTCTGATTACCGAGGCCGGCGGCCTGGTCGGCGACCTGGACGGCGAAAACCAGTATTTGTACGGTGCACAGGTCATTGCCGCGAATCCCCGGGTTTTTGCGCAAATGGTCAAGCTGCTCGCGCCGTATCGGGCGGCACTGGGATCGCGCAAGACAGCGGCGAAGAAGTAACAGTTTGCGACGCATATCCTGCGTGTTCCAGTACCGCCGCGGCTTCAATCTACGACGGGAGGTGCCATGAAATCCGTGTTTTCGCGGCGCGAATGCATGACAATCCCATTGTCATTGTGTAGGATTGCCTCGAATCCCCGACGCGGCGAAGCGAGGCGCCGCGTCGGGACGCCTCTAGCGGAGTTACCCATGATGCAGAAACTTGTTCGACGGCTGGTCGTTGTGCTGCTCCTGGGCGCGATTGCGCCCGGCGCCTACGCTGAAACCGTTTCGCGGATCAGGCTTATGCTGCATCCGTACGCCGGTGCGCCGGGAGAGCTTCCGGCGGCGGCCAATGCGCGCCTGCAAACCCTCGCTGGATTGCCGCTCACGCTCGCCGGCAAGACGCGCACCGGCGGTCTCGAATTCACGCTCGCCCAGCCGCTCGATATCGACGTCGCTACCGCGCTGGTCCAACGCTTGCGCAACGATCGCAGCGTCCTTTGGGCCGAGACCGTCAGCGCGGACCTGATCGCCAATTCCAAGTTACTCGCGGCCAATCCCAGCGCGGGACCTGGGAAGAAGCTCATGGTTCGGCTCGCCGCCGCCGCATCACCCAACTGGGCGGTGCTGCTGCCGCGGTGGAGCTCACTCATCGGGGCGTCCGTTACCGTCGACCATCAAATCGGCGACGTGTGGGTGCTCAAGCTCGCTGCCGCGGTGCCTGATGCCACTCTGGCGGCTATGGCCTCACAGCTGGAAACCGATGTCTCGGTCCAGTATGCGGACCCGGTGCGCCGCGTCACGGCCCAGCGCGTCCCCAACGACCCGAGATTCGGCACCCAATGGGCGCTGACCGATCCGGTCGGCGGGATCAACGCGCCTGTGGCGTGGGACCTGCAAATCGGAAGCGCTGCCCAGGTGGTTGCCGTGATCGATACCGGCATCACGCAGCATCCGGAGCTTGCGGGCCGCGTCCTGCCCGGCTACGACTTCATCAGCGATCCCGACGAGGCCAACGATGGCGATGGACGCGACAGCGATCCATCGGATCCCGGTGACAACACCGGTGACAACGCGTGCGGCGACGGCGCGCCCGGCGAATCGAGCTCCTGGCACGGTACTTTCGTCAGCGGCTTGATCGCGGCCAACACCAATAATGGCGACGGCATTGCCGGCGTAAATTGGAACGCCAGGATCCTGCCGGTGCGGGTGCTCGGCCGCTGTGGCGGAACATTCGACGACGTCGCGGCAGGCATCCTGTGGGCCGCGGGCGCACCGGTCACGGGCGCGCCGTTGAACCCGAATCCGGCGCGTGTGATCAACATGAGCCTCGGCGGCCAGTTGTCTTGTCCGCAGGCGGTGCAGGATTCGATCAATGTCGCGCTCGCGCAGGGTATCGTGGTCACCATTGCCGCGGGCAATGACGCGATCGACGTGTCGATGTTTGCGCCGGCCAACTGTTCCGGTGTCATAGCGGTAGGTGCGAGCACGCGGCAGGGAGATCGCGCCAGCTATGCAAACTATGGCCGTCGCGTCGATATCTCGGCGCCCGGCGGGGACGGGAATCAGACCGACTGGATTCTTTCGCTTTCCAACGATGGCCAATCCGGACCGGCCAGCCCCATTTACGCGATCGGTATCGGTACCAGCTTCGCGGCGCCGCATGTTGCCGGGGCCGCGTCGCTGATGCTTGCCCGCAATGCGAACCTCACGCCGGGGCAGGTTCTCGGGATCATCTCGGCGACAGCGCGCTCGTTTCGCGCGGGCACTTCATGTGGAAACGGTCCGGCATGCGGCGCCGGCCTGCTCGACGCCGGCTTCGCCGTGCAAGGCACGATACCCAGTTCTCAGACTGCACCCCCGGGCACGGTCCCGGTGATCGAGTATTACCGCGCCGACAAGGACCACTATTTCATGACTGCGGATGCGCCGGAAATCGCGTTCGTCGACACCCAATTGAGCCCCACCTTCCAGCGGACCGGCGAGGTCTTTTTCGCCTGGGTCGACCCTGCCCTCGCTCCGGCGAATGCGGTGCCGGTGTGCCGCTTCTATAGCCCCCTGCCGCTGATCGATTCGCATTTCTATACCGCGCTGGACAGCGAGTGCCAGTTCGTCTTCGCGCATTGGCCGGGGACGTGGATACTGGAGAATCGCGCGGCGTTCTATGTGCTGTTGCCGGACGCGGGCGGCAACTGCCAGGCCGGCACGCTGCCCGTCTACCGCTTCTTCGATAATCGCAACGATGCCAACCATCGTCATACCATCGACCTGACGGTGCGTCGCGCGATGATCAATCGTTTATGGGTGCCGGAAGGATCCGGGCCGAACGCAGTAGCCTTCTGCTCGCCTGTCTGAATCGGCACTAGCGCCGCGTCGCGCGGCGCTGTTACACGTTACGCAGCGACGCTCTCCGGCGCTTTTTTCGCGGCGATGGAATCGAGTGCCGCGCTCACCGCGCGGTCGAAAAGCGGAACCGGTTCGACCACCAGCGTCGCCTTCCCCGCGCCCAGGTGCCACGCAAGCTCCTCCGGCGTCAATACGATCGCCCGGCTGCGCGCGCGGCTCGTGAAGATGTACTTGCTGCGCAACGGGCTCACCCAGGACAGGCGCGCCGTGGTGACGGTGTCGCCACGCTTGAACCCGATCCAGGTCCCGATAACCATTTCAGTGACGAAGTCGTGCACGTTTTCAATCTTCTGCACCGTATCCGATTCGACGACCGTCGGCTGCTCGGCGGTCTCGGGAGTGCCACCCACGGTCCGCGGACCTTCTGGCCTGATGGCCGACATGTGGAGTTGATAGACCGCTTCGAGAAACGGCTTCATGCGGTCGTCACCGACCTTGACCGCCGCGCCGCCGGTCCGCAGGCTGCGAATCAGCGGCGGCACCATCTTTGCCAACCGCGCCTTCTGCGCCGTGCGTTCCTTCACGGTGATGCTCCACAACAGGTCGTCCAGCGTCTGCACGCCTGCGTGCCAGGCATCGCTTTGCGTTCCGTGCTGCACGCGAAGCGACGTCAAGTAGTCCGCCCACGTGGTCTCGCTGAATGAGCGTATATCGAAGGGCAGTTTGTGTCCCGCCAGCTTGTCGCGGATGAGCGCGCGCACATTGGCGCGGTCCGCCTCGCCCTCCTCGCCAGACAGCACGACGGCGACTTCCTCGTCGAGCGCTGCGATGGACTTGCGCTGTTCGGCGTCGACGAATTCCTGCAGCTTCGCGTCGGCTTCATCGAACACCGCGACATCGACCTTGAAGTCGCGACACACTTCGTCGATGACTCCTGCGGCAATGAGCTCGAACCCAGCGCGATATCCCGCGTCGCCCGTGGCGCCAATGGCCGCCAGGGCAAGGTGATCGAGCAAACGCCGCGCCGGGTGTTTCTTGTTGGAAAAGAAGCTGCGGTCGAACAGCGCCGTTTTGAGAATCGGAACCTGCAGGCGGCTGAAAAGGCTGCGCATCGACTCGGGGATCGACGGATCGCGAAAGATGTAGTCGAAAAGGAGCCCGATGACGTCGATCGTGATCTTGTCGGTCGAATTGACGATCCTGTCGGCGATCGCCGCGCGAATATACGGGATACGGTTGAGCGGCAGGAGCGCGACCTCGGACGCCGTCGCGGCCTCGTCGCTGTCGGGGATCTCACCGCCCGGATCGGTGTGCTGCCAGCGATCCAGCATCGCCACCGCCGAGGCCAGCGATCCGAGCGCCAACATCGGATCGAGTTGCGGCAAGCCCATCCCGCCGTCAGCGGACGGTGACGCGGAAGTCGCGGGTACGGCGCGGACCAGATCCAGCGCGTATGGATTCGATGACGGCGGCCACGGCGCGGGCTGCAATCCGGCCGCCCGCAGCGTATGGATGTCGCCGCCTGAAGGCGCACCACCGGTGGCGCCTGGAGCTTGCGGCGGTACGATCGCCCCGGACACGGAGACCGGCGCCGGGCCAGGTGCAGCGGGCGGCAAAGCTTGCGATTCGGGCGCAGGGGCGATTTGCGGCGCGCCTGGCGCGACCTGTGACGGTGCTGCAGTCGGCGCCACCGGTGATGGCGGCGCGCCGGGTACGGGGTCATATGGCTTCGCGAAGGCAGCGGCAGCGCGCTCGGTCTCCGCTGACGGCGCGGAGAGCACAGGAACCGCGACATTCAGCGCCAGCAATTCATTCGCGCCGGCGGGGCCCGCTTCCGTGAACAGACGCGTGAATAGCGGCAGCAGCTCCGAATCGTCGGCCGGTCGGAGCTCGCTCCGCGCGCGCAGCTGGGCCTTGATCTCCGGCAGCACCTGCCGGCTGGCCAGGAAGCGATTGACTCTTATGTACGCGCTATTGATGCCACGTGTCGTGTCGGCGATCAGGCGCACCAGCAGCGGCCGCCAGATCCTCGGATCGGGAAACAGCTCGCGCGAAGTCAATCCCATCGCGTCAAGGAGATAGCCAGGCGAGAAAGGGTTATCGATTTCGCGCGGTCGCGGGTCGCGGAACAGGATGGCAATGCGCAGATCGAGAGCGTTCAGCTCGCGTTGGGTCATTCGGAAGAGATTGAAGGCGCCCCTGGTGAGCGCCGCCTGCTGCTCCTGATCGAACGAGTTCAGGACGCGCAGCGTCGCGAGCGACGCGTCGTGGTCGACGCGACGACCCTTTCGCCGCTCGCCGCGCATGCGCTTTTCGAAGAGATCGTTGAGCGCCTTGTCGAAGCGCGCCAGCCATTCGCCGCGTTTTTGGCGAAATACCAGCGCGGCGTCGTCTTTGACGTACTCGTTCGCTTCGAACAAGTCGTTGGTCATTTCGATCGACGTTTCCACCAGGAGGTGAAGGTCCTCCTTGATCATCGCGAAGCAATTGCGCAACAACGCGTCGGCCTCCAGCGCGTTGAGGAGCAGATTG
The DNA here is from genome assembly GCA_017880805.1 of Burkholderiales bacterium. GTDB lineage: Bacteria > Pseudomonadota > Gammaproteobacteria > Burkholderiales > Casimicrobiaceae > PALSA-1003. Next base: position 653 of record JADGRP010000094.1, on the reverse strand, counting down.
CCGTCCGCGTCGGTCGCGGGCGAAACAGGAATGGGTGAGATCGTGTCGGACATCGAAAGTCAGCGTGTCGATGAAAGGGCGGATGAAGCGCCCCTGCCCGTCGTTGATCGATAGGTCGTTTTCTGGTTCGGTCGGCGGAGAGGCGTCCGCCGCAATCCGCTCCGGTATTGGGTTCGCCAGGGGCTTGGTAAATGAGCTTGGGTCACTTGTACCCCCCGTTCCGACGTTACTCGGCGTTTCGTCTTGGTGCGAGACGAATCGTAGCCCCCTTTGGCCCAACGAGGCCAGCACTTAGCTTCGGCGAGTCGCCGTGCGTGCCGCCCTTCCCGACAAAAGGCGGCATAGCAGCGGTCTCCCGCGGCATGGGCGCGCACTCGGCACATGCACGGTATCGGACATTTCCTGGCATGTCACGAAGACAGCAGATCGTCAGCGTGCCGCGCTTGCGTTCATCGAGATGAAACGCCCCGATCATCACCGCCGCCAACTCCGAGGAAGCACGATAGTCGTTAAAGGAACCGTGGATCAGGATCAGCGGCGCATCGCTTCCTTCCTCCCGATACGCGAGTGGATACCCGTTGACATCGAAGTATGCGACGTCCTTCGGCGCCGAAGGGCATTCCGGCTCAACGTCAGGAGTAAGCAAGCCATCC
>JADGRP010000093.1 GCA_017880805.1 Burkholderiales bacterium | reverse complement strand
GCCGGAAGCGCGAGGAGCCCCAGGGTCAGCACCGAGGCGCCTACGGCGCCCGTCGTCGGCGCGAGCAGCGCGCCGAGTATGACCGTGGAGATCGACAGGCCGCCTGCGCGCGATCCAAACAAGCCGCGCATCGCCTCGAGCAATTCCGCCGCCAGCGTCGTCCGCTGCATGATGACGCCGAGCTAGACGAACAGCGGGATCGCCTGCAGCAGATCGTTTTCCATCAGGCCGATCAGCCGCTGCGGCAGCGCAGTGAGCAGCGGCAAATCGAATGCCCCCAGGAAATGGCCGATCGCCGAAAAAAGCAGCGCCACTCCCATCAGCGTAAATCCGACCGGGAACCCCAGCGGCAGCAGCAGAAACACCGCGCCGAACATGATCAGCCCCAGCGCGGGAACGAGTGCGCTCATGGGGCCGTCGTATCTCGCGGAGAGGCGGAAACGTCCGGCCGCGAACCGTCGTCGATGAGTGATGCCAGGTCGCGAGCGATGTGACCGAGCGCCTGCAGAAAGACGAGCAGGCCGAACACGAGCAGCAGAACCTTGAACAGCCAATAACCGGGAGACCAGGTTTCGGGGAATTTTTAAAAGACCGCGACCGAGCGCACTGTCGTGGCCCAGCTGAACCAGAGCACGATGCCAATCCACGGCACGACAAAAAAGATCGTTCCCGCGAGATCGACAAGGAGCCGCGCGCGTCGCGACATACGATGGTAGAGCACGTCCAGCCGTACGTGCCCGTCCCAGCGCATCGCATACGCGACGCCGGGCATGAATACCGTGGCGTGCGCGATCTGGCCGTAGTCGTTGGCGAGAATGTGGCCGGCGCCGACCCACTCCCGCAGCGGCAGCTGACCGAAAAGCGCGGCGACGACGAACAGAACGAGCCATGCACCGATTCGGCCCACCGCGTCGACGACCGCGTCGGCCGCACGCGCGAACCATCGAAGAAATCGAAGCAAGGAGGTCATCGCCGCCAGGTGAACCTCAAAAGCATACCTCATCGACCGCGTTGCGCGACGATTGCGGACGAAGCTCGACGGACCGAATATTGTTGCGTGGTTCCCAACGTTTGAACGCTACGAATGTCCGCCGATGGATGCCTGCCGGTCCATCGCCCGTTATCATGTCGGCCATGAACACACCCTCGGAGCCTGCGCGGGAATCGGTTGATGCGCCTACCAAGCGCGGGCTTTTTCTTGGCTTCCTCATTGTCGGCCTGCAAGGCTTCGGCGGCGTGCTGCCGTTTGCACGCCGCATGCTGGTCGAGCAACGTGGGTGGCTGGATGACCGCGAGTTCACCGAAGTGCTGTCGCTGTCGCAATTTCTTCCCGGGCCCAACATCGTCAATGTGTCCATCATCGTCGGCAATCGTTTTCGTGGCCCGCTGGGATCCCTTGCCGCAACGCTCGGCCTGATGCTGATGCCCTTTGTCATCGTGCTTGCCCTCGCCGCGCTTTACGCAAGATTCGCCGACCTGGCAAGGGTCCGTGGCGCAACCAACGGTGTGTCGGCGGCGGCGACAGGACTGATCATCGCCACCGGTCTCAAGATGGCGCGCCCGCTCAAGGGCATCCCGTGGCACATCGTCATGTGCGGGCTGACGTTCATCGCCATTGCGCTGCTGAGGCTGCCTCTGCTGTGGGTGTTGGCCGTGTTTGCGCCGATATCGATCGCGATCGCGTGGTGGATGATCCCGCGATGAACACATCGGTTCTCGCCGAGCTGGCGCGGCAGTTCTCGCTTCTTTCGTTTCTGGCGATCGGCGGTGTCAACGCACTGATCCCCGAGATTCACCGCCGCGTCGTCGAGATGGAGCACTGGATGACCGATGCCGACTTCGCGCAGGCGTTCGCGATCGCGCAGGCTGCGCCCGGCCCCAACATGCTTATCGTCAGCGTGATCGGATGGAAAGTGGCCGGCGTGGTGGGCGCGTTAGTGACGACTGCTGCGATCTGTGTACCGTCATCGATGCTAACATTTGCTGTTGCCCATATTTGGGGCCGTTTTCGCGAGGCGCAGCTACGCGCCGCGATCCAGTACGGGCTCGCACCGGTGACGGTCGGACTGGTACTCGCCAGCGGCTACGTCCTGGCGCGAACTGCCGACCAAACGGGGGCCGCGTTCGCCATTACCGGAGCAACCGTGGCAGTAACGCTGGCCACGCGTGTGCATCCGCTCCTGCTTCTGGCAGTCGGCGCTGCGCTGGGCGTCGCGGGTTTCGTTTAGCGCACGTGCCCGAACTGCCCGACATCGTCGTCTACGTCGAGAGTCTCGAACGGCGCCTCGTCGGCCGGATCCTGGAGCAGGTTCGCCTCAACAGTCCGTTCGTTCTTCGCACCGCGGTACCACCGTTGACCGACGTCGTCGGCAAGCGCGTCTCCGCGGTCCGGCGTATCGGTAAACGTATTGTGCTTGTCCTGGAAGACGCGCTTTTCGTGGTCATGCATCTGATGATCGCCGGCCGTTTGCGCTGGATCGAGCCCGGCGGCAAGTGGCCCAGCACGACCTTGGCGACTTTTCAATTCACCGACGGCACGCTGGCTTTCACCGAAGCGGGCACGCGCAAGCGCGCATCGCTTCATATCGTCCGCGGCGAAGACGCCCTTGCTGCATTCGACATGGGAGGGCTCGAGGTCCTTGACGCGGACGCGGATGCTTTCCGGGAACGGCTCTTGCGCGAAAATCACACCCTCAAGCGAGCATTGACCGACCCACGCCTGTTCAGCGGTATCGGGAACGCCTATTCGGACGAGATTCTGCATCGCGCCCGCCTCTCGCCCGTTGCCCAGACGCACAAGCTCGATCCCGGCGAGGTGGTGCGCCTATATGCCTCCGTACGGTCGGTGCTGACCGAGTGGACGGTGCGGCTGCGCGAGGAAGCGGGAAGCGGATTTCCGACCAAGGTGACTGCGTTCCGGCCACAGATGGCGGTGCACGGCCGCTTCGGCCAGCCCTGCCACGACTGTGGCGCGCCCGTGCAGCGGATCGTGTACGCGGAAAACGAAACCAACTACTGCGCCCGCTGCCAAACCGGCGGTACGATCCTCGCAGACCGTGCATTGTCGCGCTTGCTCAAATCCAGCTGGCCGCGCTCGATCGACGAGCTGGGCTAAGTTGGGTGTTGCGTCGGCAGGGCGCGGTAGAATGCACCGCACCCACAAGGGAGGCCGCCATGCGCTGGCAGGATTTCCGTCGTAGCGACAACGTCGAGGAAAGTTCGGACAGCGGTTCGTCCGGGTTCGGTGGGATTCACCTGGGTATCGGCGGGGTGATCATCGTGATCATCGTCAGCCTGTTGCTGGGCAAGAATCCGCTCGACATTCTGGCACTGCTCAGCGATAGCGGCGCCCCGACGCAGACGCAGACACAGACGCAAACACAGGCACCCGCGCCTTCGGGCCAGCCCGGCGCGACCTCGCCGCGCGACGAGCAGAAGGAATTCGTGGCGCGCGTCCTGGGCGACACCGAAGATGTCTGGACTGCCGCGTTTCAGCAGAGGGGCGGACGCTATCAACCACCCAAGCTGGTGCTGTTCCGTGGCCAGGCGGGCTCGGCGTGCGGCCTCGCCAGCACGGCGACGGGGCCGTTTTATTGCCCGGGCGACCATGATGTTTACCTCGATCTCACGTTTTTCCAGGAGCTGTCGAAGCGCTTCGGCGCACCGGGCGACTTCGCCCGCGCCTATGTGATCGCGCATGAAGTCGGCCACCACGTGCAAAATCAGCTGGGATTGATGGCGCAGGTGCAGCAGAAAGGCGTGGGAGCGTCCGACATTGCGCGCAACGCATTGTCGGTCCGGCAGGAACTTCAGGCCGACTGCTTCGCCGGGATCTGGGGCCACTCCGCGCAGCAGCGCGGCCTGATCGACGCCAAGGATGTCGAATCGGGCATTGCCGCGGCAGCTGCGGTCGGCGACGATCGGTTGCAGCAGCGATCATCGCGCGGCTACGTTGTTCCCGAATCCTTTACGCATGGCACGTCGGCGCAGCGCGTTCGATGGTTCAAGTCCGGGCTCGACAGCGGTGACATGCGCCGATGCGATACGTTCGGCGCGCGCGAGCTTTGACCCGATCGACCCGGCGTCGGCGCTGATCCCTATTGGGCCGACGGGCGCGGCCGCCGGAAGCGCGGCGCCGGGCGGGTCGCGGCTTCGACGATGATGCCCGGAATACATTGCTGAACACGCTGTTGGCCGCAGGGTAGGCGCGCGCGGCGCGTCGGTGGAGCAATGAAAATGACTCTGTGGATGCAATGGATCGCCGTCGCACTCGTTGCCGGAGCATCAGGCTTGGTGCTTGCCGCGGGTGGCGGCGGGGGCATTGTTGGCAACAGCCACGGCGACGCCGCATACGACGCCGGCGTCAAGGCGGTCGAACGCCAGGACTGGAAAGGGGCGATCAGACAATTCAAGGCGTCGATCGCGTCGAACCGCTTCAACGCCGACGCGCACAACTGGTTGGGATTTGCGTATCGCAACGCGGGTGACCTTGATCGAGCGTTTGCCGAATACGAGGAAGCGCTGACGCTCGATCCCCAGCACAAGGGTGCACACGAATATGTCGGCGAAGCGTACGTCATCGCCAAGAATATTCCGAAGGCCCGGGAGCATCTGGCGGCGCTGGAACAATTGTGCGGCCGGAGCTGCCCGGAGTATCAGGAGCTCGACGAATTCATCCACAAGGCCGGGGCCGGCGGCTGACTCGCGGCACCGGCCGTTCGATCGTGTGAGAGAAGGGCCTTGAAGCCGAACGCATAATTGCCTATAGTCAAGGTGGAAGGAGGGGCGGCCATGAAGCTGATCCTTGCTTTGAGTGGGATCCTACTAGTAGCAGGTTGTGCGTCGGTGCCGCCGCAAGTGGCGAGTAACGACACGCGCCTAGTCTGCGACCAGGGGAAGATGCAGCGTGTCCAGGCGCAGGCTATATCGACTGGCGCCCAAGTATATTGGCTTCGCTGCCCGCAGATCGAACGCGACCAAGCGAAGATCTGATCCGTCTCGCCGTTCCCTGATGCAATACCGGGGATTAGGCGCGGGTGGAGCAGTTATGCAGTTTGCTGCTGACGCCTTCCTCTTGGCATCAGGTGGTGATGTTGTTGCATCCAATTTTTGGCGCGCGGTGCGCCGTCGAGATGCGGCATTAGGCGCGCGACCTGACGCAAACTCTTCCTTCTGCGGCGGTGGCGGCATAGAATGCGGCCTTTTGCCTTCCGACTGCGAGGCCTTTGATGTTCTCCCGCCCGTTTGCCGCAACGCTTCTCGCTGCTTCGTTTGCCGTCATTGCCGGCGGTGTCCACGCTCAGGCCGTGCCCCCCGCCAGTCCCGTCGTCATACCGCCGAACAAATGCGTCAAGCCCGAATACCCGGGCAAGCTCGCGTCTTCCCAAAAATTCACGGCGTTCAACAAGGATTTCAATGCGTACGGTGCGTGCATCCAGAAGTATGTCGACGATACGAAGTTGATCGTCAATGCGGCGGCAACGGCCGCCAATGGAGCGGTCGAAGAATTCAACAAGTTCGCCGCCGACATCAAGGCCCAGGACGAGGCCGCGAAGAATTAACCCTTCGCACGCCGCCGCGAGCTCGAAAGCCATCGCGCAGGCGACCCTTGACGGGTTCAATCGCCACTACAAGGTGTTCCGGGATTGCGCGCGCTTGGCCAAGAACTACTTCGAAGCCGGCAATTGGCTGGCGATCGGCCACGTCTCTCGCGACCGGATCGACTTCTACGACCGCCGCGTCGCGGAGACCGTCGCCCACCTGGAGATCGACTTCGGCTGCGCGAGCATCGATGATTCGCGCTGGGCGGAGGTCAAGCGCGATTACATCGCACTGCTGATCGACCACAAACAACCCGAGTGCGCGGAAACGTTTTTCAACTCGGTGTCTTGCAAGATCTTGCAACGCAGCTATTTCCACAACCGTTGTCTTTTCGTGCGGCCCGCGATCTCCACCGAGCACATCGATGCCGATCCTCCGTCGTACCGATCGTACTATCCGCGACAGAACGGCTTGCGCCAGGCGCTGATCGATATCGTCCTCGACTTCCGGCTTGAGCGCCGCTTCGCGGATTTCCGCGGCGACCTCGCCAACCTTCTGGCTGCGTTTCGGCGGCGCTTTCCGCGGCCAATGCGGCTTGAGGCGAATCATCAGATCCAGGTGCTCTCCAGCCTGTTCTTCCGCAATCGGACCGCCTACGTCGTTGGCCGCGTCGTCAACGGCTATCAAGCGCATCCTTTCGTCGTGCCGATCAAGCATGACGCGGACGGGAGTCTTTACGCCGACGCACTGCTGATGGACGCCGAACAGCTCGCACTCCTATTTTCGGCCAACCGCGCCTACTTTCTCGTGGACATGGAAGTGCCATCGGCGTATGTCACGTTTCTGCGCCACATCGCTCCGGAACGAACCGAGGCCGAGCTCTACACCATGGTGGGGTTGCAGAAGCAGGGCAAGACGCTTTTCTTCCGCGACTTTCTGCATCATCTCAAGCACTCCACCGACGACTTCGTGGTCGCCCCGGGTATCAAGGGCCTGGTGATGACGGTTTTCACGCTGCCGTCCTATCCCTACGTGTTCAAGGTGATCATGGACCGAATCTCCCCGTCGAAGGACACCACCCGCGAAAAGGTCAAGGAGAAGTACGTCCTGGTCAAACACCACGATCGTGTCGGGCGCATGGCCGACACGCTGGAATATTCCGATGTCGCCTTTCCGCGCGGGCGCTTCTCCGCCGAGCTCATCGCGGAACTGGAGGCGGTGGCGCCGTCGACGATCGAAAAAGACGGCGACATGATCGTGGTCAAGCATCTCTACATCGAGCGGCGCATGACGCCGCTCAACCTCTTCCTGGAGCGGGCGACACCGGCGCAACGCGAGCACGCAATGCTGGATTATGGCGATGCATTGAAGCAGCTCGCAGCGGTGAATATCTTCGCCGGCGACTTGCTGTTCAAGAATTTCGGCGTGACCCGCTACGGGCGTGTCGTGTTCTACGACTACGACGAAATCGAATACATGACGGCGTGCAACTTCCGCCACATTCCGCAGCTCCCCCCGGGCCAGGACGACATGTCGAGCGACGTATGGTACCCGGTGGGACCGAACGACATTTTCCCCGAAGAATTCGCCACCTTCCTGCTCACCGACGGCGCGGTGCGCGCGGATTTCCTGAAGCGGCACGCCGATCTGCTCGAGGCGGAATGGTGGCAGGCGATCCAGGCCACACTCACGCGCGGCGAGCTGCCGGAGGTCCTTTCCTATCCTGAGGCGCTGCGCTTCCCGCATTCAGGCTCGGCGCCGTCCACTGCGCCCTCGCGGAAGAATCCGGTACGCGAAAATATTCGCGCACCACAGTAATCGCCTCGTGCTGGTCGACTTGCCCTGATCCCGCTTTCAGGGCGCCTCGGAGAGCCGGCGCGCGATGTCCTTGGCTTGCGCGGCGGCACCAATGTCTCCCTGACGCGCTGCCTGGACATACCATGCCAGCGCCTTGTTCAGATCCTGTGCGACACCGTCGCCATGCTCATAGAAGCTGCCGATGATGTACTGCGCTCCCGGATCACCGCTTTCCGCAGCGGCTTCATACCACTTTGCCGCCAGCGCCCAATCCTTGGGCGCGCCGCGGCCGAGGAAATACTGGGTGGCAAGCTGCACTTGCGCGTCGGCGTGGCCTTGCTCGGCGGCCTTGCTCCACCATTGTGTCGCCGCAGTCAACGACCGCGTCACGCCGACGCCGTTCTCGTACATCAGACCGAGGTTGTACTGGGCCTGCGCCAGGCCCGCGTCCGCCGCGCGCTGAAGCCAGGTGAGTCCGCCCACCACATCCACGGCGCCCGCCTCGCCTCGCATGAGCATCATCGCCAGATTGAACTGGGCGACGCGGTCGCCGTCGCGCGCGCGCTGTTCGAAGGCGGCCAATGCGGCCGGGTAGTCGCGCTTCTGGTACGCTCGCCACCCTGCATCGGGAGGGGGCGCAGCAATCGCCATCGTGACGGCCGCGAGCAACATGGCCGTTATCAGCACACGCCTATGCGTCGCGGATCGAGATGCCATTTCCGCTCCCGGAGTACAATGCGGTCCCAGTCTATCACCCGCATTCCGCGATGTTCGTCAGTGCATTTGACCTGTTCAAGATCGGTCTGGGGCCGTCGAGCTCGCACACGGTCGGGCCGATGCGCGCGGCCGGCCGCTTCGTACACGCGCTTGGCGTCAGCGGCAAGCTGGAAATGACCGTGCGCGTCATCGTCGACCTCTATGGGTCGCTCGCTTTGACCGGCCGTGGTCATTGCACCGACCGCGCGATCCTGCTCGGGCTCTCCGGCGAGGCGCCGGACCGCATCGACCCGGACCAGGTCGAGTCCAAGATGCAGCGCATCCGCGAGCAGCAGATGATTTCCCTCGACGGGCGTCACCCGATCCTGTTTCACGAAGAAGACGATCTGCGCTTTCGTGTCGACAAGACCCTGTCGTTCCACAGCAACGGCATGCGATTCATCGCAGTCGATGCAGGCGGCGCCGCCATCCTGCGCAAGGTATATTTTTCGGTCGGCGGCGGATTTGTCGTCGACGAGGATGAAATCGATCAGTTGGTCGAGGCCCCGACCCGGCTGCGCGTGCCCTACCCGTTCACGAGCGCGCGCGAACTGCTCCAGCACGGCGAGACAGCGCACAAGCGCATCCCGGACATGATGCGCATCAACGAGCTTGCGTTACGCAGCCCCGATCAAGTTCGCTCCGGCCTGCTCGAACGCTGGACAATCATGAACACAAGCATCGACCGCGGCATGAGCCGCGACGGCATCCTTCCCGGCGGCCTCGACGTGCGACGGCGGGCGAAGTCGCTTGGGGACGCGCTGCGTGACAAGCGCTCGAAAAACGCGGGAAATCCGACCGAGGCAATCGATTGGGTCAGTGCGTATGCGATCGCCGTCAATGAAGAGAATGCCGCCGGCGGCAGAGTGGTGACGGCCCCGACCAACGGCGCCGCCGGAGTCATTCCGGCCGTGATTCGCTACTATCGCGAGTTCTACGAGGAAGCGAACGAAGACGGCATTGTGAGCTTCCTGTTGACCGCGGCGGCGGTCGGCGGCCTGTGCAAGCGAAACGCGTCACTGTCGGGCGCCGAGGTCGGTTGCCAGGGCGAGGTCGGTGTTGCCTGTTCGATGGCCGCGGCGGGACTTGCCGCCGTGCTCGGCGGCAGCAACGCACAGATCGAGAATGCGGCCGAGATCGGCATAGAACATCATTTGGGCATGAGCTGCGATCCCGTCGCCGGCCTGGTGCAGATTCCCTGCATCGAGCGCAACGCCATGGGCGCCGTAAAGGCCATCAACGCCGCGTCGCTCGCGCTTCGCGGCGACGGCAGTCATCGCGTGGCGCTCGACACCGTTATCAAGACGATGTACGAAACCGGGCGCGACATGATGACCAAGTACAAGGAAACTTCCCTCGGCGGCCTGGCCGTCAACGTCGTCGATTGTTGAAATGTATCCTGCGATAGGCACGGGTCAACTCATGCGCCGCTGCCTGACCCTGCTGCTCGGATTCTTCTGGATTCCGTCCGCGCTGGCGCTGACGCCGGTGCTGGGGTTCGAACTCGATCGCTATCTCGGAACGTGGTACGAGATCGCCGCGATTCCGGGTTTTTTGCAAAGCCGCTGCGCCCGCGATACGCAGGCGGAATACACCGCAGCGGAAAATGGCGCCATCGCCATCACGACCCACTGTCTGCGCGTCGATGGCGCGCCGGAACTCAATGAGAGCCGGGCGCGCTCGCTCGAGCGGTCGCTGCCGTCGGTACTCAAGGTCACTTCAGTGCATTTTCTGGGCATCTGGTGGTATCCGTTCGGCCGCGAGTCAATCATCATCGCGTTCGACCCGGGGTACCGATGGCTTGCCTCGGCGCATCCGTCACTGCGCTACGGGCGCATTCTGTCTCGCGAGCCGTCCTTGTCGAACGAGGCGCTAAAGAGCATCGCGGCCACGCTCGGCGAGGAGGGGTTCGACCTTTGCGCCTTTGTATTGACGCCGCAGACCGGCGGCCGAGATCGTCCCGCGAAGCTTTGCGAGGTCCTGCGCTAGTACACGATGCTCCGCCCGATGAAGCAACAATCGCAACATCGACACGCGCGGATCGACGCGCGTCATTTCGCTGCCAGGGAGAAGCCGATGCGCCTCGAATTCGCATGGTTCGCCGTTGCGCTGGCGCTGGTCGCCACCGGCTGTGAACATAAGCCCACCAAGGAAGAAGAAGAAGCTGCCAGGAACACGATCACCTGTCAGCTGGCCGGTGACCGCCTGGTTATCCGTTTCGATTCCGGCGAGGTGCGCTTGCTGACTGCCACCGCCGAAAAAATCACGCTTTATCAAATCCCCTCCGGCGCGGTAATGCGCTACAGCAACGGCAACCTCGAGCTGCGAGGCAAGGGTTTGGAGTGGACCCTTACCGATCTCGGCGCCTCGACCGTCCTTGAATCCTGCAAGCAATACACGGCGCCCAAGCCGTAGCTGTTCGTCCGAAGTATTACTCCAGCCGGGTGAAGACAACGCAGGATAGGCCCGCGCTACTTCCGCGGATCGACGTCGACGTATTGCCAGACCTG
>JADGRP010000010.1 GCA_017880805.1 Burkholderiales bacterium | reverse complement strand
GCGCCGGACGTGGTGCTGGGACTGGGCGGATTTGCGTCGTTTCCGGGCGCGCTGATGGGCGTCGCGTGCGGCCGGCCGCTTGCCATTCACGACTCCAACGCCGTTGCCGGACTTGCCAACCGCATTCTCGCGTACGGCGCCGACCGTATCCTCCTCGGCTTTCCGGATGCCATGCGCGGGAAGCACACGGCGAAGGTCAAGTGGGTGGGTAACCCGCTGCGCGACGACCTCGTGGCTGTGGCGCCGCCCGAGCAGCGCTTTGCCGGACGCAGCGGAGCGTTGAAGCTTCTGGTGCTTGGCGGCAGCCTCGGGGCCGTCGCCTTGAACGAGCGCGTGCCTGCGGCGATGGCGTTGCTTCCTCCCGGGCAACGTCCGCAAGTGACGCATCAGGCCGGCGCGGCGCACATCGATGCGCTTCGCCGCGCGTACGCGGACGCTGGCGCGACGGCCGAATGCGTGCCGTTCATCGCCGACATGGCGCGCCGCTACGCGGACGCCGATTTGGTGATCTGTCGCGGCGGCGCGATCACCGTTGCCGAAATCGCCGCCGTCGGCGTGGCCAGCGTGATCGTGCCGCTCCCGGGCGCGATTGCCGACGAACAAACGCATAACGCGCGCTTGCTGGTCGACGCCGGCGCTGCGACCCTGATTCCTCAGGCCAAGCTGACGGCCCGACTGCTCGCGGAGATGCTCTCCGGCTACGACCGCGAACATCTGCTCGCCATGGCAATCGCGGCGCGCAGCGTCGCTCGCACCGATGCGACCGAGCGGGTCGCGGACGCATGCATCGAACTGGCGCAGTCGCGATGAAGCACAAAGTCAAGCGCGTTCACTTTGTCGGCATCGGCGGCGCCGGCATGAGCGGCATCGCGGAGGTGCTGCTGACGCAGGGCTATCAGGTCAGCGGATCGGACGTTGCGGCGACAGCCGTGACCCGGCGCCTGACGGCATTGGGTGCGCGCATCGCGGCGGGCCACGCTGCGGACAATATTGCAGGCGCGGATGTCGTCGTCGTATCGACCGCCGTGGCGTCCGACAATCCCGAGATCGCCGCGGCGCGAGAAAAGGGCATTCCGGTGGTGCCACGCGCGTTAATGCTGGCGGAATTGATGCGGCTCAAGCAGGGGATCGCGGTGGCCGGGACGCACGGCAAGACGACGACCACCAGTCTGATCGCGAGCGTCCTGGCCGAAGGTGGGCTCGATCCGACGTTTGTCATCGGCGGCCGGCTGCTCTCCGCGGATGCCAACGCCAGGTTGGGCACGGGTGATTTTCTGGTCGCCGAAGCCGATGAATCCGACGCGTCGTTTCTGGTCCTGCAACCGGTTTTGGCGGTGATCACCAACATCGACGCCGATCACATGGAGACTTACGAACACGATTTCGCGAAACTCAAGGAAGCGTTCGTCAATTTCGCGCAGCGACTTCCATTCTATGGCACCGCAGTGCTTTGCATCGACGACGCCAACGTTCGCGAAATTATTCCCGCGATCACCAAGTCCATTGTCACCTACGGGTTCGCGGAAGACGCGCAGCTTCGAGCGACAGACGTCGACCACGCGGGCGGACGCATGCGCTTCCTGGCGACGCGCCCGAGCGTGCCGGCACTTTCGGTGGAGCTCAATCTTGCCGGTGTACACAACGTCCAAAATGCGCTTGCGGCCATCGCCGTGGGACGCGAGGTCGGCGTTGCCGACGCGGCCATCGCCCGCGCGCTGTCGGAGTTCAAAGGTGTCGGTCGCCGTTTTCAGCGCTTCGGCGAGATCGCGCTCGCGCGCGGCGGCTCGTTCACCCTGATCGACGATTACGGCCACCATCCCACCGAAATGGCGGCAACGCTCGATGCCGCGCGCCGCAGTTTTCCCGGGCGACGGCTGGTGCTGGCTTTCCAGCCGCATCGCTATACGCGAACGCGCGATCTGTTCGAGGACTTCGTCAAGGTGCTGTCGACCGCCGACGCGCTGCTGGTGGCCGACGTCTATCCGGCCGGCGAGGTTCCGATCGTCGCCGCCGACGGACGCGCGCTGACGCGCGCATTGCGCAGCGGCGGCAGGATCGAGCCAGTGTTCGTCGAAGACGTTTCCGAAATGCCGGCGGCGATTCGCGCTATCGCCCGCGACGGCGACGTGGTGCTGACGATGGGCGCGGGATCCATCGGACAGGTTTCACCTCTCGTGGCCGCCGGCACATAGTCATGACCGAGCCACTTCAATTCACCGGCATGCGCGGCAAGTTAAGTCGTGACGAGCCGCTGGCGAAATACATTGCCTGGCGCTGCGGTGGCAGGGCGGACCTCGCCTTTGCTCCGGCAGACCGGGACGACCTGGCCGTATTCCTGCGGCAATTGCCGGAGGACGAGCCGCTGACCGTCATCGGTCTCGGCAGCAACCTGTTGGTTCGCGACGGAGGCGTCCGCGGTGTGGTAGTGCTGATGCATGCGCCGGGAGGCGTACTCGCCGTTGCCGACGGGCTTGTGTACGCGGAAGCCGGTGTCGCAAGCCCGAAGCTCGCTCGTTTCGCCGCGATGCACGATTGCGCCGAGGCCGAATTTCTCGCCGGGATTCCGGGCACCGTCGGCGGCGCGCTGGCGATGAACGCCGGCTGTTATGGCGGCGAGACCTGGCGGCACGTGGCGAAGATCGAGCTCGCGCAACGCGACGGCAGCTTCGCCATTCTCGAACCGAAGGATTTTGCGATCGCCTACCGCAGCGTTTTGCGCGCTGACGGCGGTTCGATTGACGGCGTATTCACCGCGGCGTGGTTCCGGTTTCCGCACGGCGATTCGATTGGCGCGCGTGCCCGGATCAAGGAATTGCTGTCGAAGCGCATCGCAACCCAACCGCTCAATCTGCCCAACGCCGGGTCGGTGTTCCGCAACCCGGAAGGCGATCACGCGGCGCGATTGATCGAATCCTGCGGTCTTAAGGGACATGCAATCGGAGGAGCTTCGATTTCGGAGAAGCACGCGAATTTCATCGTCAATCCGAACGGCGCCGCGAAAGCGTCCGATATCGAAGCCTTGATCGCGCATGTGCGCGATGTGGTCGCCGACAAGACCGGCGTCGTGCTGGAGCCCGAAGTGCGAATTATCGGGGTCGCCGCATGAGCGAGTTCGGAAAGGTTGCCGTGTTGATGGGTGGCCCATCATCAGAACGAGAGATCTCGTTTTTGTCCGGCAATGCGGTGTTAGCCGCGCTTAGAAGTAGGGGCGTCGACGCCCACGCCTTCGATCCAGCCGAGCGAGCCCTGTGCGATCTCAAGCCTGACGGTTTCGAACGGGTGTTTATCGCGCTTCACGGCCGCTTTGGTGAAGACGGCACGGTCCAGGGCGCGCTGGAAGTCCTGGGCATTCCGTACACCGGCAGCGGAGTGATGGCATCTGCGCTGGCGATGGACAAATGGCGCACCAAGCTGGTCTGGATCGCCAGCGGCATCCCGACGCCGCGATACCGGATGGTGGATCACGACTCCGATTGGTGGGCGGTCGTGGCCGAACTCGGATTGCCGCTGATCGTCAAGCCGGCACGCGAGGGCTCGACCATAGGCATCACGCGCGTCGCCGGCGTCGACCACGATGAACTCGCCATTGCCTACCGCGAGGCGGCCAGGCACGACGATCTGGTGCTGGTGGAGGAGTTCGTCGCCGGCATCGAATTGACCGCGTCGGTTCTGGGCGAGCGCGCGCTGCCGCTGATCAGGATCGATGCGCCGGAAGGCAATTATGACTATCACCATAAATACTTTTCCAACGAAACGAAGTATTTCTGCCCGTCAGGCATCGACGGCGATGTCGAACGCGCGATCCTGGTGCAGTCGCTGGAGGCGTTCCGCATGATCGGCTGCACCGGCTGGGGACGGCTCGATCTCATCCTCGAGGACGGCGGGGCGTGGAAGTTCCTTGAAGTGAACACCTCTCCGGGCATGACCGCGCACAGCCTCGTACCGATGGCGGCGCGCCGCGTAGGCATTGAGTTTCCGGACTTGTGCGTGGAAATTCTGCGAGGTGCGCATGTGGGATAACCTGCGCCAGCTGACCACAGTGACGGTTGCCGTCGCACTGCTTGCGCTCGCGTTGCTTTGCTGGGGAGCGGCGGCTTGGGCCGTGCGCCAACCGGTATTCGCGCTGCGTCACATCGTGATCGCGGGCAACTTGTCGCAGGTCAACCCCGCAAATCTCGAGGCGGTCGTCCGCGAAGAGCTTCGCGGCAATTTCTTCACCATGCAGCTTGCCGACGCGCGCACCTCGCTGCAACGCGTGCCCTGGGTGCGCGGCGTGGCGCTAAGGCGGCAATGGCCGAACCGGCTGGAGATTATTGTCACCGAGCATACGCCGCTTGCGCGCTGGAACGATAACGCGCTCGTCAACAAAGAGGGCGAAGTATTTATCGCCGACTACGATGGCGAGCTGCCGCAGTTCACGGGACCCGAGGGCGCCGCCGGAGAAATGAGCGTGCGCTTTGTGGAATTCGGCGCTGCCCTCGAGCGCGCCGGCCTGGCCATCGGTGAGATGCGGTTGTCCGCGCGCGGCGGCTGGGAGCTCAAGACTGCTGCGGAGCCGTCGTTGACGATTGCGCTCGGGCGCAGCGACCCGGTGGAGCGGCTGAGCCGCTTCGTCCGCTTTTACGCAAGGACCGTCGGCGCACTCGCCCGTGCCGGCAACCGCGTCGAATCCGCCGATCTGCGATATCGCAACGGTTTCGCCGCGCGCGTTCCCGGCTTCAGGGAGCGCGCCATGAAAAAGGCGGCTTAACGTGATCCCACGGGACAGACATTGTGAAAAACGCATGGTGAAAGACGCATGGTGAAAGACGCGAAGAATCTGATTGTCGGACTCGACATCGGCACGTCGAAGATCGTCGCCATCGTCGCCGAGATCACGCCCGACAAGAAGCTGAACATCATCGGTCTCGGAACGCAGCCCTCGCGCGGTCTGAAAAAAGGCGTCGTGGTCAACATCGAGGCGACCATGGCGTCAATCCAGCGGGTGCTGGAAGAAGCCGAGCTGATGGCCGATTGCGCGATCACCGAAGTCTTTACCGGCATTGCGGGAAGCCACATCAGAAGCCTCAACTCCAGCGGCATGGTGGCGATCAAGGAAAAGGAAGTCACTCAGGCCGACATCGACCGCGTGGTGGAAACCGCGAAAGCGATCGCGATTCCCAACGATCAGCAGGTGCTGCACATCCTGCCGCAGGAATTCATCGTCGACGGGCAGGAAGACGTGCGCGAGCCCTTGGGCATGAGCGGCGTCCGGCTCGAGGTGAAAGTGCACATTGTCACCGGAGCGGTGTCCGCGGTCGAGAACATCACCAAGTGCGTGCGGCGCTGCGGGCTGGTGGTCAAGGACGTCATGCTGCAACCGCTCGCATCCGCACTCGCGGTGCTGAACGAGGACGAGAAGGATCTCGGCGTCTGCGTCATGGACATCGGCGGCGGGACGACCGATCTCGCGGTCTTCACCGGCGGCGCAATTCGTCACACGGCGGTGATTCCCATCGCCGGCGATCAGGTGACCAACGACATCGCGATGACTTTGCGCACGCCGACCAAGGAAGCCGAAGAGCTGAAGCTCCGCCACGGCTGCGCGTTGCGGCAGCTCGCCGATCCCAATGACATCATCGAGGTGCCGGGCGTCGGCGAGCGCGGTCCCCGCAAGCTGTCGCGACAGATGCTGGCCGAGGTGATCGAGCCGCGGATCGAGGAGCTGTACACGCTGGCGCAGGCGGAATTGCGCCGCAGCGGCCTCGAGGAGCTGCTCTCGTCGGGCATCGTCCTCACCGGCGGTTCGGCGCTGTTGCAAGGCATGGTCGAGCTGGGCGAGGAAGTGTTTCACCTTCCCGTGCGCATCGGCGTTCCGGCGTATGTCGGCGCTCTGGCGGACGTCGTGCGCAGCCCGCGTTACGCCACGGCCGTCGGCTTGCTGCTCGACGGGCGAGAACAATTCCTGCGCGCGGAACTGGCGCGCGCACAGGGCAAAGGCTTGGGCAATGTCGCGGAACGAATGAGGCAATGGTTCAAGGCGAATTTTTGAAATCGCGTGCGGTTGGCGGGTGCAAGACGTCGTCCCGCAAGGCTGATGTCGTGCATGACGAGCAGACAACAAGCCGGCCGGCCCGCGCAGAACGTTGGAATTTACTTTAGCGCTCATTTGGCACTCATTTGGCAATCAGACAGGAGAAGGAGCACACCATGTTCGAAATCATCGACCAGAACCCGCAGGAAGCGGTCATCAAAGTCATAGGCGTCGGCGGGTGCGGCGGTAATGCCGTCGAACACATGATCGGAAAAGGACTGCAAGGCGTCGAGTTCATCGCCGCGAATACGGACGCGCAAGCGCTCAAGCGCTCGACCGCGCGCGTGCAGTTGCAGCTCGGCAGCAGCCTGACGCGCGGACTCGGGGCGGGTGCGCGTCCGGAGATCGGGCGCGACGCGGCCATGGAGGACAAGGACCGCATCGCGGAGATGATCGACGGCGCCGACATGCTGTTCATCACCGCGGGCATGGGCGGCGGAACAGGGACGGGAGCCGCACCCATCGTCGCGCAGGTGGCGAAAGACCGCGGCATTCTGACCGTCGCGGTCGTGACCCGGCCGTTCCAGTTCGAGGGCAAGCGTCAAAGGGTCGCCGACGCGGGCATCGAAGAGCTGAAGAAAAGCGTCGATTCGCTGATCATCATTCCCAACGACAAGCTGATGCAGGTGCTGGGCGAGGATGTTTCGGTGCTGGACGCCTATGCCGCGGCGAATGACGTACTGCGCAGCGCCGTTTCCGGCATCGCCGAGGTCATCAACAATCCGGGCCTGGTCAACGTCGATTTTGCCGACGTGCGTACGGTGATGTCGGAAGTGGGCATGGCGATGATGGGCTCGGCGACCGCGTCGGGCGCGGACAGGGCCCGGCTTGCGGCCGAGCGCGCCGTAGCAAGCCCTCTGCTGGAAGAGGTCAATCTTTCGGGGGCGCGCGGCGTGCTGGTCAATATCACCGCGTCGTCAGGACTGAAGATGAAGGAATACCATCAGGTGATGGAGACGATCAAGGAATTTACGGCGGACGAAGCCTTGGTCATCGTCGGCACGGTCATCGACGATTCGATCGGCGACGAATTGCGCGTGACCATGATCGCTACCGGCCTGGGCGGAGCCGCGGTCAAGGCGCGGCAGCCGAGACTCGAAGTCGTCGAGCAGGTGCTCGAGCGCACCGGCACCGACGGGATCGGCATGCACATGCAAGCCATTGACTATGACAGTCTGGACAAGACCCCGGCAGTCGTGCGACGTGGTCGGGCGGCGACGCCGGCAAGCGGAGCCTCGGCGTTCGACCCTGCTGATATCCCGGCATTCCTGCGCAAACAGGCGGATTGAACGAACCAGTCAGGCATGCCGTCGAATGGCCCGCGTGGCGGCGATATGCGTGGCTCCGGCGAGGCAGACCGCGGTCCGTGGAGCCGATGTGTTAACATGAGCTAAACCATTGAACCGTCGCGCTTTCGGACGGCTTTGGCTGATCGCGCCGCGGGACTTAATCGACGATGATCAAACAGCGCACACTCAAGAACAAGATCAAGTCGACCGGGGTCGGTTTGCATACCGGCGTGCGCGTCGAATTGATGCTGCGCCCGGCGCCGCCCAATACCGGCATCGTGTTCCACCGCACCGATATGCCCAAGCCGGTAACGATAGTCGCCGACGCACGCAATGTCGGCGACACGCGCCTGTCGTCGTCGCTGGAAAAGGACGGAGTGCGAATCTCGACAGTGGAGCACCTGATGTCGGCGCTTGCCGGATTGGGTATCGACAATCTGCACGTCGATGTTGCCGGGCCCGAGATCCCGATCATGGATGGAAGCGCCGGCCCGTTCGTATTTCTGCTGCAGTCGGCAGGCATCGTCGAGCAGTCCGCGCCCAAGCGCTATTTGCGCATCAAGTCGACCGTCGAAGCGCGGCAAGACGACAAGTGGGCGCGTTTCGAGCCGCATTTCGGCTTCACGCTCGATTTCACGATCGATTTTCCGCATCCGGTGTTCGGATCGGAAAACCGCCACGTTGCGATCGATTTTGCCGAGCATTCGTATATCAAGGAAGTCAGCCGCGCGCGAACCTTCGGCTTCATGCAGGACGTGGAGGCATTGCGCGCCGCGGGCCTAATCCTGGGCGGCAACCTGCAGAATGCGATCGTGCTCGATGAAACGCGGATCCTGAACAGCGAGGGCTTGCGCTACGACAACGAATTCGCCAAGCACAAGGTGCTCGATGCGATCGGCGATTTGTACCTGCTCGGCCACCCTTTGATCGGCAAGTACACCGCGTACAAATCCGGCCACGGACTGAACAACGCCTTGTCGCGCGCCTTGCTGTCGACAGAGGACGCGTGGGAGTTGGTCACCTTCGATGCGCCCGCGGACGTGCCGAGCGCATTCCAGTCGTGGCAGGTGCAGGGGGCCTGACTTGACTCTCGGCGGTGCGGGCCCCGGCCCGCGGTAGAGAGGTTCTCGCTGGTTCTCGTTCGATTGTTGCTGTTCCTGGCGCTGGCGACCATCGCCGGTGCGTTGGGGCTCTACATCTTCAAACGCGACCGGCGCTATTTGCGCTTTGTTGCACAGGTCGTCAAGTACACGATCTTTCTAATGCTCGCGATCCTGATCTTCTACGCCTTCGAGCGGCTCGTTGCGACTGCCTGAGCTGCCAACTGAGTTGCCAACTGAGTTGCCGACTGAGTCTGTGCGTCTCCGCGTGCTGGCAAGCCTTCGCAACGCTCGCGCGAGCGGCGACTCGCCAATCTCTTCGGCAAGCGTCAGCAATGTCTCCGCAGCTGAGTTATCTAATTGTTTCTTAGGCGAATTTGGGGCGGATTCGCGTGCCAGGCGGGCTTGCACGCGAACCCGTATTCCAGTAAATTCGAACCCCTCACGAGCGAGCGCGGTTCGCAGTTCCGGAGCACGCTGGCGCACCAGTGCCGCGACCGCGCCGCTTGCAGCACCCAGTTCGAGCTCCGCGGACCTTGCGTCGATGACGGCGACGTGTTTCGCCAGCGCCGGAGGCAGGGCCCGATGTACGCGATCCTGCAGCGTGGCTTCACGCCGGTGGCGCTGCAACAGATCGTCGAATGTGGATTCGCCTATAAGAATCTGATGGAGTCGGCGCATGGGGCGGTATCCGCAAAGCGTTCCGAGACTGGAGTCCGGGGTCGAACACCAGGGGAGATCCTGATTTGAACATAATCTTCGTCTCGGACGCCACCGCTCGCGCGCGCACGCTTACTCTCGACTGGCGACACTGGGCGGCTGGAAGCTTCTCGATCCTGGTGCTGTTCCTTTCGTTCACGCTCATATTCAACTACGTGACGTTGCGCTACGCGGCGTCGATCAATCATCCGCTGTTGCAGGCGATCATGCTCGCCGATCAGCGGCAGGAGGCGCAGAGGTCCGAAGAGTCCGTGCAGGGCCACCTGAGCGCGATGGCGATGAAGCTCGGCGACTTGCAGGCGCAGATGCTGCGGCTCGATAGCCTTGGCGAGCGGCTGGCGCGGCTCGCTG
>JADGRP010000092.1 GCA_017880805.1 Burkholderiales bacterium | reverse complement strand
GGAGGTGCTGCACATCATGGGCGAGGGAAACCTAGTCGAGCATCCCTACACGTCGGCGGCAAGCGTCGTGGATGGAAAGCTGTGCTACGGACCCTCGCCCGGCCTATTCGGCTAGATCGCTGGCGGTTGAGCCGCAGTTGACCCTACAATGGGGTCTCCAGACCAACCTATCCGAAAACGGTGCCCCATTGGCAAAACCAAACTATCAGTATCAGAAGCGACAGAAAGAACTGGAAAAGAAGAAAAAGCAGGAAGAAAAGCGCAAGCGCAAGCTGGATAGCAAGGGCGAACCGGACCCCAGCGCGGACCCCGAGGCGCCCGCCGTCGGCGAAGAGACTCCGCCCGCCATCTGAGCGTGATCACGGTCTTGGCGCGGCACCGTGCCGGTCGCCGCCGCCTAGCCCATTGGATTCCCGGCTTCCGGCGCTCTTCCGAGCGCCCAGGCGGACTACCTTAACGACTGCAATCCTTGCAGTTGCCGTCTTCCAGCGTGACGTATTCGTTCTGGCCGCCGGTAAAGTCGCGCAGCTTGGCAGCGATCGTCACCACCGAGCCTTTCTGCAGTTTCGACATGTCTGCGCCTGGCGGATCGCGCATGGTGACGGTGATCTTGTTGCCGCTCGCTGCGCTCGCCAGATGAAGCTCGAAGACGTCGCCTTGCTTGGCAATGTCGAGCAGCGTGCCCCGGATCGTAACATCGCGGCCTTTGCAGATATTGCCGATATCCTGCTTCGCGGCCGTCGTGTCGGTTTTGCTTTCAAGAGTGTCAAAAAAGTTGGCGGGACATCCTTGCGCCGCGGCGGCTCCGGCAATGAATATCAAAGTCAGCGCGAGCGCGGTCGAGAGTGCAGCGCGTATTGCGCGGTGATTCCGTCGACGCATGGTGCCTCCTGTAAAAAGTACATGACCCCCGCATTATGCAACACAAAACGTGCCCACTGCGTTGAGGTCCTAAGCTGATCGAGGGGCACGCATCTCCGAATCGATCGCTCCGCCGTCCGTCGGCGGTTCGAGGTCATGCTCGCGCTAGAATTTTCCGAATGTCTGGTAAGCCTCGACCGGATCCATGCCGCCCAGCAGCGCGCGGCGCATGTCGCTCTCGGTGGCAACGACTGTTTCGGTCCGCGTGACGACTTCCTCCGCAATCGACTGCGGTATGACGACCACGCCATCGCGGTCGCCGAGCAGGTAATCACCGGTCGCGATGGTCACCGTGCCGATCTTGATCGCCTGAGCGAAGGAGTCGGGTATCCAGCGCTCGACAATGTCGGCGGGCGTCAGAAACGAGCAGAACACCGGGAAGCCTTGAGCGAGCACAAGCTCGGTATCGCGCGAGCCGCCGTCGACCACGTAGCCCAATACTCCGCGCGCCTGCAGCGTCTGCGCCGAGAGCTCGCCCATGAGGGCGATTTCATGATTGTTTGGCTGACAAACGATCACGTGACCCGACGGCGCCTTGGACAACATCGTGCACCACGCAAGCAGCGTCTCGTCGCGCGTGCGATTGCGATCGATATGACCGGAGACCGTCCACACCGGCCCGGCGAGGCGGGTTCCCGGAGCGATGGCTTTGATTTCAGGCGGCAACACGATGTTGTCGTGCCCCATCATACGAAGCACGTCGTGCACTGCGCCGGTGTAGCACCTGGCGAGCCGCTCGGTCAGCTCGCTCATCTTGTGTCCGCGGGACGAGCCCCGGCAGCGTTGATCCGCCGGCCCAGCTCCCTTCCGCGTTTCCAACGAAACATCTCGGAAACTAGAACAACGTGAGCTGCGCGCGCTCAGCTTCGGTGCGCGGCGGTTTGAACCGCGACGTGTCCATCGCCGTCCGCTCCCGATTCAAGCCGAGCCTCCGGCATGCGATGTCAAAACGGCGCGCGATGAGGTCCGCGAAAAGCCCCTGCCCGCGCATGCGCGAGCCGAACTGCGGATCATTGTCGCGGCCGCCGCGCATATGCTGAATCACGCTCATGATGTGCTCGGCGCGCAGCGGGTAATTCTGGCCCAGCCAATCGCGGAAAAGCTCCTTGACTTCGTTCGGCAGCCGAATCAGCGTCCACCCCGCCGAACGCGCGCCGTTGGCGCTTGCAGCCTCGAGGATCGCTTCAAGGTCCTTGTCGGTGAGCTGCGGGATGATCGGCGCGGTCATCACGCCGACGGGTATGCCCGCGTCGCTCAAGGCCTTGACCGCGGCCAACCGGCGATGAGGCGCGGCCGCGCGTGGTTCGAGCGTTCGCGCCAGATCGCGGTCGAGCGTCGTGATCGACACGTAGACGTGCGCGAGATTCTTCGCCGCCATCGGCGCCAGCAGGTCGATGTCACGCTCGACCAGCGCCGACTTGGTGACGATGGATACCGGATGCTCGCACGCGGAGAGCGCTTCGAGGATCTGACGCGTGATCTTCCATTCGCGCTCGATCGGCTGATACGGATCGGTGTTGGTGCCCATCGCGATCGCGTCGCAGACGTAGCCCGGCTTGGCAAGCTCCGCGATGAGCAGCGCCGCCGCGTTCGGCTTGGCGAAGAGCTTGGTCTCGAAGTCCAGTCCCGGCGACAGATCGAGATAGGCGTGCGTCGGCCGCGCGTAGCAGTACACGCAGCCATGCTCGCAGCCCTGGTACGGGTTGATCGATTGCGTGAACGGGATGTCCGGCGAAGCGTTTCGGGCAATGATGGTGCGCGACCGCTGAATCATGACGGTGGTCCTCAGCGGCGGCGGCTCCTGGTCTTCGCTGCCGTCATTCCCTTCCGCAGGCGGCGGCGCCCAGCCGTCGTCCACCGCTTCCCGCGTGTCGCGGCGAAAGCGGTTTTCCGGATTGAATGTTGCGCCCCGTCCCTTGAGCGGCGCGCGAGGACCTGTGCCCATGCTTGTCAACCGCCCAACTTGGCGTCCATTGTGATGGTCGCGTTGAGTACGCGCGACAGAGGGCAGTTGGCTTTCGCGCCGCCTGCGATCTCGGCGAATTTCGCCGCGTCGATGGCGGGCACTTGCGCGCGCGTGGTCAGATGAACCGCGGTAATTGTCCACGCGTCGTTTACTTTGTCCAGCGTCACGGCAGCCTCGGTATCGATCGCTTCAGCGGTGAAACCGGCGTTGTTCAATGCAAAGGAAAGCGCCATCGTGAAGCAGCCGGCATGGGCGGCGCCCAGCAGTTCCTCCGGGTTCGTGCCCTTGCCGTCGCCGAAGCGCGCATTGAAACCGTACGGCGCGTCCTTCAGCACACCCGACTGGGTCGAGATACTGCCCTTGCCTTCCTTGACCGTGCCTTGCCAGCGTGCGGATGCCTTGCGTTGCATGTTCGTCTCCGGGAATTGCGATACTTGGATCGCCGATACCTTCAGTTTAAGCCCTCGATCGACTTGCGGCAAAGCATGGCATGACCCAAGGGAGATCGCAGGGTTCGCGGGTGCGCGATGCGCTACCATAGTCGCGCTTTTCCTCGCCGCGAGCACTCGATGAGCAAACCAAGATCTGTACATTTCGATACTTTGACGCTGCACGCGGGGGCTGCGCCGGATCCGGCGACCGGCGCCCGGGCAACTCCCATCTACCAAACTGCGTCGTTCGTCTTCCCCGACAGCGATTATGCCGCGGCGCTGTTCAACATGGAGCGCGCGGGACACATCTATTCGCGCATCTCCAACCCGACATGCGCGGTGCTCGAAGAGCGGATCAGCGCGCTGGAAGGCGGCGTCGGCGCGATCGCGGTGGCCAGCGGACAGGCCGCCCTGCACCTGGCGATCGCAACGATCCTTAGCGCGGGCTCTCACATCGTCGCCTCGCGCTCACTCTATGGCGGATCGCACAATCTGCTCGACTTCACGCTGCCGCGCTTCGGAATCGAGACCAGTTTCGTCGATCCGCGCAATATCGATCAGTGGCGCTCGGCGATCCGGCCGAACACCAGGCTGCTGTTCGGCGAGACGCTCGGCAACCCGGGCCTGGAAGTGCTCGACATTCCGCGTGTCGCCGCGCTCGCGCATGAACACGACTTGCCGCTGCTGGTCGATTCGACGTTTACCACACCCTACCTTCTGCGCCCGTTCGACCACGGCGCGGATCTGGTCTATCACTCGGCGACGAAATTCCTTTCGGGACACGGCGTGGTCATCGGCGGCCTGCTTGTCGATGGCGGCACTTTCGATTGGCGCCGCTCCGGCAAGTTTCCGACGCTGAGCGAGCCTTACAGCGGCTTTCACGACATGATCTTCACCGACGAGTCGACCACGGCCGCGTTCCTGTTGCGCGCACGGCGCGAAGGCATCCGCGATTTCGGCGCCTGCATGGCGCCGATGACGGCCTTCCAGATTCTGCAGGGCATCGAGACGTTGCCGCTGCGGATGCAACGCCACGTGGACAACACGCGCAAGATCGTCGCCTTTCTTGCCGCGCACGAATTTGTCGCGTCGGTAGGCTATCCGGAGCTTGCTGACCACCCGGACCACGATCTTGCGCAGGAGTTGCTGCCGCGGGGGTGTGGCGCGGTGTTCAGCTTCGCCATCCGCGGAACGCGAGATCAGGGGCGCAAGTTCATCGAGTCGCTGAGAATCTTTTCCCACCTGGCCAATGTCGGCGACGCCAAGTCGCTGGTGATCCATCCCGCAAGCACGACGCATTTCCGCGTCTCGGCCGGGAAACTCGCCGCCGCCGGCATCACCGAAGGAACGATCCGACTGTCGGTTGGCCTGGAAAACGCCGACGATCTGATCGAGGACTTGAGCCGCGCCTTGTACGCTTCGTCCAAGATGCAATAGCCGTGCAGGTAGACGTCAACGGCTGTTCCACTTACGCCTACACCGGCGGGCGCGACTTCGACGCATCGCGTCCTTCCATCGTCTTCGTCCACGGCGCGTGCAACGATCACAGCGTGTGGGCGCTACAGTCGCGATACTTCGCGCATCACGGAAGGAATGTAATCGCGGTCGACACGCCGGGCCACGGCCGGAGCAACGGTGATGCTCATTCGTCGGTGGCGGACCTCGCCAAATGGCTGACGGCGCTGCAGGACGCGCTGGCGATCGAGCGCGCAGCCTTCGTGGGCCACAGCCTGGGTGCGCTGGCGGTGCTTGACATGTCCGCGCGCAAGCCCGATCGCGTGTCGCGAATCGCGCTGCTCGGCCCTTCGGCGCCGATGCCGGTGGCGGATGTGCTGCTCGACGCCGCGAAAAAGAATGATCACGTCGCGTTCGAGCTCATTACCGGCTGGAGTTTTTCCGCCGGTCATCAGCTTGGCGGCAGTGAGCAGCCCGGCATATGGATGAGGGGCAGTGCGCTGCGTCTCATGGAGCGCTCGCGGCCCGGCGCACTTTATAACGATCTTCTCGCTTGCCGCGACTACAACGACGGAGTGAAAGCGGCCGGCGGCGTTCGCTGTCCCGTCTTGGTGATCTTGGGACAGCGTGACCTCATGGCGCCACCGGCGAACGCGGCGCTGTTCATCGACGCGCTTGCCGACAAGCGGGTCGTCACCCTATCGGACTGCGGTCACAGCCTGATGGCCGAAGCGCCGCGCGCGGTGCTCGACGCGCTGCGCGATTTCCTCTGTAGAACGGCTCGGCGCGCAAAAACCGCATGACAGCGATGCATCTCACCGTACACGAAAGCGCGGCCGGTTTTCTCGCCGCCGCCGCCGCGTTTCTGAAAATCTCGGAAGCGGAGAACAGCATCGTGACAATTGCCGCCGCTCGCATGATTTCTCGCCCTGTGGGTGATGATGCCGACGCTTATCTTGCCAGCGTCGAGCACGGAGGCACGGTCGTCGCAGCGGCGTTGCATGGCAGCTCCGGCGGCATGTTGCTGACGTCGGGACCTGCCCCGGCGTTGACGCTATTCGCCGCGGATATGGCGGAGCGACGCCGTGCACCCGGAAGCATGGTCGGGCCGCTCGCCGCGTGCGAGGTGTTTGCCCGCGAGTGGGTCGGTCGCACCGGGCAGCGGCACACGCTTCGCTTTCATCTGCGGCATTACGAGCTGCATCGGCCGCCGTCGCTGCCGCGAGCACGCGGGCACATGCGCTTGCCGCGGCAAGACGAGCATGATTTGCTGCTGGCGTGGCAACTCGCATTCATCGAGGAAGTCAGATTGGCGGATGACTCGGTCCACGCGCAACGCGTTTTCGGGCGCCGATTGGAGCAGGGCGCGGTCCGGGTCTGGGACGATGACGGCATCGTCGCATTGGTCGGATACGGCGATGGCGGCACCGACGTTGCGCGCATCGCTCCTGTCTTCACTCCGCCGGAACACCGGAGACGGAACTATGCATCGGCGCTCGTCGGCGAGCTGTCGCGCGAATTGTTCGAGCAGGGAAAGCGAGCGGTGTTTCTGACCACCGACGTTGCCAATCCGACCAGCAACAGCATCTATCGCAAGATCGGCTACGTGCCTGCTGCGGACCACTATCATTTCGATTTCCTGCCGTCTCCGGAATGAGCCCGCGCTTGTACTGCCCGACGTCACTGCATAACGGTGCCGTCCTCGAACTGCCGGATGCGGTGGCGCACCACGCGGCGCGTGTCCTGCGCTTGCGCGAAGGTGACGCGGTAACGCTGTTCAACGGCGAAGGTGGGGAGTTCGAAGCGCGGCTGGCTCGAATCGAGCCGCGTTTGGTCCTCGCCAGAGTGGGCACGCACCACGCGGTCGAACGCGAGTCGCCCTTGAACGTCACGCTGCTTCAAGGCCTGGCCGGCGCCGAGCGGATGGACTACGTTATCCAAAAGGCGGTCGAGATGGGCGTTGCGGGAATCGCGCCGGTAACGATGGTGCGCAGCGTCCCGCGACTCGACGCCGCGCGCGCGGCAAAACGCGCCGAGCACTGGCGCTCGGTGATCGTTGCATCGTGCGAGCAATGCGGCCGCAACCGTTTGCCGCTGCTGCATCCGTTGCGTGACTTCGGTGCTGCGCTCGTATCTCCGGACCCAACCGACCCGGAGGTCATGAACGGTGCGGCGCTATCGCTGGTGCTCTCGCCGGGCGAAGGAAGCTCGCTGACGAAATTCGATCGCCCCTCGGGCGCGATTCGACTTCTGATCGGGCCCGAGGGTGGACTCTCGCCGGACGAATTGTCGGCTGCGAAGCGCGCCGGATTTCGGAGCGCCAGCCTCGGGCCGCGCGTGCTGCGAACGGAGACTGCCGGGGTGGCGGCGCTTGCCGCCATGAACGCGTTGTGGGGGGACTGGCGGTGACGACGCGATCGGCGCAATCGGCTTTGCAGTCGTGGGCCTCGCTGCCACAGCTTGCATTGGTCACCGGCGCGCACGTGTCGGCGTGCGGCCCCTCCTTCCCGCGGGCCCGATGTACCATAACGGCTCTGCGGATCTTGGCACGACGTTTGCGTTGTCGCGCGATGTTGCGCACAAGCTGTTCGTGGGCCATCATCCGGTTCTCGGCTTCGCGCCTCGCCCATCATGCATCGAGGCACATGATATGCATGGACAACTGATCGCCACCTGCATGCGTCGCAACGGGAGCGCGAATTGCACGTCGGAGAATTTGCCGTGAGAGCGGCGCTATTCGCTATTTGCGTCGCGGCGCTGGCTGGAGCGGCGTTCGCGCAATCGGCGCCGGAGATCCCGCGCTTTTCGACCGGACAGGCCGGCGCGCCGCCGGCCGTGTGGGAGCATATTCCGCTGTCGCACGCAAAGAAGGCAACCGAATATTCGACCGTCGTCGACGATGGTGTCGTGGTGCTGAAGGCGGCCGCGCGCAGCAGCGCCTCGCTGATGGGGATACGCACCGATTTCGATCCACGCGCTTTTCCGCTTTTGTTGTGGCGCTGGAAGGTGATCCAGGGCATCCCGGGGGCCGAAACCCAGAACCGCGCGCGCGAAGACGCCCCCGTGCGCTTGATGGTTTCGTTCTCCGGCGACACGCGCAAGCTCGGCGCGCTCGATCGTGCGGCGGCCGCGGTCGCGGAATCGATCTCGGGTCAGCCGCTGCCGTATGCCGAGCTCATGTACATCTGGGGAGGCAGGGTAGCCGTCGATTCGATCACGACCAGCTCGCTGACCTCGCGCATCCGCATGCTCGCCGTCGCGGCCGACGATCAAGGGATCGGCCGCTGGCAGAACTACACGCGCAATCTGGTCGAGGATTATCGCCGTGCGTTCGGCGAAGAGCCGGGCAGGATCACCGCGATCCAGTTGCTGACCGACACCGACAATACCGGCGGAATCGCCGAAGCGCTTTACGGCGACGTCAGCGTCGCGCCGGCCGCGCGTTAACCGCACGCTAACGCGGTCCTGAGTTGGAGCCGCGCGCTACCGCGCGCCGAAGTTGGAGCCGCGCGCTACCGCGCGC
>JADGRP010000091.1 GCA_017880805.1 Burkholderiales bacterium | reverse complement strand
TTTTTCCGGGTGCTGCGGTCCTGCGCGAAAATACTGATGACGAGCCACAACCCGCCCGCCGCGGCAGCCGAAAAAAGCAGCATGGCGAGACCGGGATAGCCCAATATCCGGAACGCGGTGTCGACACGCATGAGCAGCGACGCTCCGACGATCAGCGCCGCCAGGATGATGCCCATGGTGATGCGATTGGCGATCTTCTGCAATCCCTCCATGACCAGCTTCGCATCCAGCGCCCTGACGTTTACTTCGATCTCGGCGTTGGCAATCGCATCCAGGATCTTGTTGAGCCGCGCCGGCAGGCCGATCACGAAGTCCTTCATTTCCAGCAGCGTTTTCAGGATGCTCCCCTGCGACGCGTCCTTGCCCATGCGTTGCGACATGATTTCGGTCACGTTGCGGCGCACCGACGCGCCCGTGTCGAACGCCGGATCGAGTATCCTGCCCACTTCATCGAGCTGCAGCAGCGTCTTGCCGAGCAATGTGAGTTCGCTCGGAACGAAGAGGCCGTTGCCGGCCGCGATGCGGCTTACCTGCAACAGCGTGTTGCCAATGCTCATCTGCCGCAGGCCCTGATCCTGGTGAAATGCGAGTAGCTGTCCGATGCGGTG
Source organism: Burkholderiales bacterium (assembly GCA_017880805.1). Classification (GTDB taxonomy): domain Bacteria; phylum Pseudomonadota; class Gammaproteobacteria; order Burkholderiales; family Casimicrobiaceae; genus PALSA-1003. The sequence goes on along the minus strand of JADGRP010000091.1, from coordinate 3,606 downwards.
GCGGAACTCCGCCGCATCGAACTCCTCGCTGGCGCGGCTGCTCGCGATCACGATCTCGGCGGCGTCGTCGCTCTTTCCTTCGCTGATCGCCATCAGGATTTTCAGCAGGTGCTCCTGCATGGCGGGCGAAGTGTGGCCGACCATGCCCAGGTCGAGCAAGGCGATGCGGCCGTCGCCGGTGACGAAGACATTGCCCGGATGCGGATCGGCATGGAAAATCCCGTCGACGAGAACCTGTTTCAGATACGCGCGGAACAACTCCTCGGCCAGCGCCGGGCCCTCCAGTTCGAGGCTCGCCAGCGGGCCCAGCGAAGTGATCTTGCGTCCCCGGACGTAGTCCATGGTGAGCACGCGGCGGGTGCTGTAATCCGGGACCGGCTGCGGCACCAGGATCAGATCGAAGTCCGCGAGGTTTTTGGCAACGGTGATCAGGTTTTGCGCTTCGCGTTCGTAATTCAGTTCCTGCTGGATGGTAATGCGCAGTTCCTCCAGAATGGACAAAAAGCGGTAACGCCGGCCCAGCTCGGTGTACTCGTCGAAAAATTCGGCGATCTGCGCGAGCACTTCGAAGTCCTCGGCGATCTGCTTTGCGATGTCCGGCCGCTGCACTTTGACCACCACCAAGCGCCCGTCGCGCAATGCCGCGGAATGCACCTGGCCGAGCGAAGCCGCGGCGATGGGCTTGGGATCGAAGCTCCAAAACGCTTTTGAAATCCTGACGCCCAGTTCGGATGTGACGATCTGTTCCACTTCGGCATAGGAAAACGGCTTTACCTTGTCCTGCAGACGGGCGAGCGCCTTCAAATACTCGTCGGGAAGCAGGTCGGGACGGCTTGCGAGCACCTGTCCCACCTTGACGTATGTGGGGCCCATCGCTTCCAGGTCGTCGGCAAGCTGCGCCGGCTCAACCGCGCCGGGAGGCGCCGGTTTCACCTCCGTCGCATCGAAGGAATCGTCGCTGCCCATCTGCTGCACCAGATCGGAGCGGCCGTACTTCCACAGCAGCAGGCAAATCTGCTTGTAGCGTTTGAGATGGTTGGCCGACAGCTTTATTTTCATTGCGCCCGCTCCTGCTGACAATTTATCCGACCGATATCGAGCTTGCCTGAGCACGCCGCATTGCTTTGTGCAACGGCCTCCATAGGCGCAAACGGAGGGCGCCCTGGGCGAGTCGAACGTTAGGTGCGGGGCTGCCCCCCGTCACGCCCGCTTGCGCACCGCTCGTTTCAGTGGCGCCCGTTTCGCCGGCGTCGCCGTGCCGGCTTCCCCCGGGTCAGCGCCCTCCGTGGACCTTGCGGCCGTTCCCGGTCTTCTTTTTCCCAGGCTCTTGGCCAGCAACTCGGTCAAGTCGATCACGTTGCTCGCGCCGCCCTCCGGCGGCGCATCCTCGAGCGGGGTCACCGTTTCGGTTTCGCCGGCCTTGACCTTCTGCTTGACAAGTTTATTTATCGCGGCGCTGAACGTGTCGTTGTACGTCTCCGGCTTCCATTTGCCGGTCATGTCGTCGATGAGTTGCGCCGCCATCTTCAGTTCGGCGGGCTTGAGGATCGCGGCTGCGTTGCCTTCAGCCGGCAGTTTCAGCTCGTCCACGGGCCTGAGGTCCGCCGCCCAGCGGATCGTGTTCAGCATTAACGCGGGCCCCGCCGGGACGAGCGCCGCCAGATGTTCCTTCGTGTGCATTACGACGCGCGCAATGCCGATGACGCCCGCCTCCAACATGGACTCGCGCAGCAGCGCATAGACCTTGCCGCTGTTGCCGATCGGCTCAAGATAGTATGGCCGTTCGAGCAGAAAGAACGAAATCTCGCTCGCTTTGACAAAGGATTCGATCTCGATGGTCTGGGTGGACTTCGGGAACGCGGCCTTGATCTCTTCGTCGCTCAATACAACGTACTCGCCATCGTCCTGCTTGACGCCTTTGACGACGTCTTCTTTCTGAATCTCCACCCCCGTCCTCTTGTTGACGCGCTTGTAGCCGACCGGGTCCATCGAACGTTTGTCGAGCCAATCGAAGTCGATCCCGCCCTCCTGCGACGCGGGATAGAGGGTAACCGGCACATGCACGAGCCCGAAACTTATGGCTCCCTTCCAGACGGCGCGTGGCATAGATGCTCCTTTGATGTGTGCAATGCAACCAAGCTACGAAGACCCGTCGGCGCTGTAGTCCAACGCCTTCATCGCGGCAGTCAGGCTGCGCGCGGCCTTGCCATACCCGTTCCATGCCTCGTTGCCCCGGTCCAGGCGCGTGTGCGCTGTGCGAACCTTCCAATGGTCGCCGCCCTTGAGCGACTTGAGTTCGTCCCACGCGACCGGTACCGAGATGCCGAGTCCGGGCCGGGCACGCGCGGACCATGCGCATACGGTAGTCGCGCCCGCGGCGTTGCGCAGGTAGTCGATAAAAATCTTGCCGCGGCGATTCTTCGGGCCGCTCCTCGCCACGAAGCGCTGCGGAATGGTCCTGGCCACGTGCGCAACGATGGCCCGCGAGAAGCCCTTGACCGTGTCCCAATCGTGCACCTTGCGCACAGGCACGACAACGTGCAGCCCTTTGCCGCCGCTGGTCTTCAGAAACGCCGGCAGGCCGAGCTGCCGCAGAAAGCCGTGCATCAAATGCGCCGCTTCCTGGATCTGCGCCCACGCTACACCCTCCCCAGGGTCCAGATCGAACAGCATGCGGTCGGGATGCCCGAATGATTTCGTCACCGCATTGAGCGTATGGAATTCGATCACGTTCCACTGCGCCGCGGACAGCAGTCCTTGTTTGGCAACGACTTCGAGCAACGCCGGATGGCCGCTGTCCAAGGCCGGGGCGGTTTGGCGAATCCCGGGGAGTTTTTCAGTCTCGGCGTGTTTCTGGAAAAATAACGCTCCGTTGACGCCGCCGGGCGCCCGAACCAGCGATACCGGCCGGCCCTTGAGGTGTTGCATCATCAAGTCGCCGACCAGGCCGTAGTAGCGGACCAGCTCGATCTTGGTGGCGCCGGAAAGCGCATCGATCACGCGCTCCGGATGCGTGATGCGAAGGCGCGAGGGCAGCGCATTCGATGTATGCCCGGCGGCACTGCCTCGCTTGGACAACTTGTTCGCGCTTGCCGCTTTTTCCCGCACGATCAGCTTCGCCTCTTTGTCGGTCCGCATGCCGTGGAAAACCGCATGGCGGATGCGGCCACTGTGCGCCCATTCGCCGAACGCGACCTCTGCCACCAGTATCGGTTTCACCCAGTGAGGTCTGCCTTCGATTGCGTGTGGTTCGGAGAATGGGCTCATCCTGGCGGAAAGCGCATCGAGTTGTATCTTGAGACGCTTCAGCGTGCCCTGGTTGAAGCCGGTACCGACCTTTCCCGCGTAGCGGAGCGCTCCCCTGTCGTTGTGTACACCCAGCAGTAACGATCCAAAACCGATGCGCGCGCCAACGGGGTCGGTGTAGCCGCCGACCACGAACTCCTGTCGCTGGCCGCACTTGAGTTTGATCCAGTCCGGGGAACGGCGCGACACATAAGCGGAATCGCGACGTTTTGCGATCACGCCTTCCAATCCAAGCTTGCATGCGGACGCGAGCACGCTTTGCGCAGAAGCATCGAAGGCGGCGCTGAAGCGCACCTGGTC
>JADGRP010000090.1 GCA_017880805.1 Burkholderiales bacterium | reverse complement strand
TCGGTGACCAAGAGCAAGTTCGACAACCTCTATGGCTGTCGCGAGTCGCTGGTCGACGGCATCAAGCGCGCGACCGACGTCATGATCGCCGGTAAGGTCGCCCTTGTCTGCGGCTACGGCGACGTGGGCAAGGGCTCGGCGCAGGCGCTGCGCGCGCTGTCGGCGCAGGTGTGGATCGCGGAAATCGACCCCATCTGCGCGCTTCAGGCGGCGATGGAGGGCTATCGCGGCGTGACCATGGATTACGCGTCCGACAAGGCAGATATCTTCGTCACCGCAACCGGCAACATCGACGTGATCACCCACGATCATATGAAGCGGATGAAGAACAACGCCATCGTCTGCAACATCGGCCACTTCGACAACGAGATCGAGGTCGCATCGCTGAAGGCCTACACCTGGGACAACATCAAGCCCCAGGTGGACCACATCATTTTCCCCGACGGCAAGCGGATTATCCTGCTGGCGGAGGGGAGACTGGTGAATCTGGGATGCGGGACCGGGCATCCGAGCTACGTGATGTCGAGCTCATTCACCAATCAGGTGATGGCGCAGATCGAGCTATGGGCCGATGCGCGCGAACGCACGGGCAAGTACCCGGTGGGCGTGTACGTGCTTCCGAAGCATCTCGACGAGAAGGTGGCGCGCCTGCAACTGACCAAGCTCGGCGCGATGCTGACGCCCCTCTCCGACAAGCAGGCGCGATACATCGGTGTCGATGCCGCCGGGCCCTACAAGCCCGACAGCTATCGTTATTGAGCCGCGGCGGCGGATCCAACGGACGTTCGATCCGCCCACTTAGGTACTCGAAGTATTTTCGGGCCTTTACGAGGAGATGGTGATGCGACTCCTGCTTGTGTGGCTGATCAACGCGGTGGCGCTTATCGCGCTGCCCTATCTGATGTCGTCAATCCAGGTCGACTCGTTCGCGACCGCGCTGATCGCGGCGCTGGTGCTCGGCCTCATCAACACGTTCATCCGGCCGCTGCTGGTGCTGCTGACCCTGCCGGCCACCGTTCTGACGCTCGGCCTGTTCATTTTCGTGATCAACGGGCTGCTGTTCTGGTTTGTCGGCTCGTTCGTGCAGGGCTTTCACGTGGCGGGTTTCTGGTCGGCCGTCGGCGGCGCAATCCTGTACAGCATTATTTCCTGGGCGTTGTCGGCTTTGCTGCTTCCCGGCAAGAAATGAGTACGGCATGCACATGAAACTCGAATGACAGTCAGCGCTGACCGCATCTTCAGCTTCGAGTTCTTTCCGCCAGCGACTGCGCAGGGCGCGGAAAAGCTCGTCGCGACGCGCGCGCAATTGGCGCAGCTCGGGCCCAAATTCTTCTCCGTGACGTACGGCGCGGGCGGCTCGACTCGCGACCGCACGCTTTCGACCGTGCTCGAGATCCAGAAATCCGGACAGCGTGCCGCCCCGCACATCTCATGCATCGGCTCGACCCGGGAGGGCATCCGTCAGACGCTCGCGACCTACCGCGAACACGGTATCGGCCATGTGGTTGCGTTGCGCGGCGACCTGCCTTCAGGCAGCGCCGATGCGGGTGAATTTCGCTACGCGAGCGAATTGGTCGAGTTCATCCGAGGCGCCAGCGCCGACTGGTTTCACATCGACGTCGCCTGCTATCCCGAGTATCACCCGCAATCGAAAAGTCCCGCGGACGACCTCGCGAGCTTCAAGCGCAAGATCGATGCCGGCGCGAACTCGGCGATCACGCAATATTTCTTCAATGCCAGCGGCTACTATCATTTTGTCGATGACGCGGCGGCGATGGGCATTCATGTGCCTATCGTTCCGGGCGTGATGCCGATCGCGAGTTTTTCCAAGCTCGCGCGATTTTCCGACGCTTGCGGCGCCGAGATTCCGCGTTGGATCCGCAAGAAGCTCGAAAGCTACGGCGATGACAGCGCGTCGATTCGCGCCTTCGGCCTCGATGTGGTCACCGACTTGTGTGCCGACCTGCTCGCGCACGGCGCGCCCGGGCTGCACTTCTACACCCTCAATCAGGCGAGCCTGACGACGATCATCTGGCAACGGCTGGGCTTGTCGTAAACGCACTCGCCGGGCCGCGCGGCGTACGCTTGATCCGCGTGCTCCGGCCGGTTATGAGCGTTCGCTTTTTCGCCGCGGAGGGCGTATCCGGCCCTACCTGCCCGGCGTGAACGAGACTAGCTCCGTCGTCGTGTATTCGGTGCGGATGGCCGACGAATCGGGCCCGCTATGCAATTCGACATATTCCGCATCGCGGACCTGGCGCACGACACCTTTGATTTCGGGCGCATACCTGACCGAATCGCGCCGCGTTGTTTTGCTGCGCCAGAATTCATCGTCATCGAGCTGCACGATGCGATAGATCGCCACGGCATCATAGCTGCCGGCCGGCACCGTCACCGGCGCGCGGCCCTGCACTTCGCCGTAAATCAGGATATCGTCCTTGAGCTGAGTGTCCTGGCGAAACGTATCGACCACCTGGCGCCAGGGGTTGCGTTGGCCGATCGGGAAGTCGATCAGTTTCAACGAAGGCGAAAAACGCCGGGCCTGCTCATTTAGCAACGCGCCGGCACGCAGGCCTCCGTCGGCGTCGATCTCCTCGGTTTTCTCGGTGCGGCCATAGCTGTCGACGTATACCAGATGCATGGTCGCGACACCTGCGTTGATCGCGACCACCTGCACGTCGAGTCGAGTCGTCGCCCCGCGGCGAAGGCCATCGGTGATGCGATATTCCCAGTGGTCACCGACGACGAAGCGCGGCGGGCCGACGTTTTCTCCCAGCGGCTCGTGCGATGCGCATGCGCAAAGAACGAGTGCAGTCAGTGCGGCACAGAGACGGGACAAGGGGAGCGACGGTAACATCGTCAGCATGGGAGTCCTCCGCGAAAATCGAGCAGGGTCGGGTGTTGCCTTACGCATTATCCGCCATCGGTGATTGCGCCGAGACTCGCAGTCGAGACAAGCTTCATGTACTTGGCGAGGAGTCCGCGCGTGTAGCGAGGCGCCGGAGCCTTCCATTGCGCGCGCCGGCGGGCGAGCTCGCCGGCGTCGACGTTGAGCTCGATGAGCCGGCGGTGCGCATCGATGGTGATCGAGTCGCCCTCGTGCACCAGCGCGATCGTGCCGCCGACATATGCTTCCGGTGCGACGTGCCCGACGACCATTCCCCAGGTGCCGCCGGAAAAGCGGCCATCGGTGATGAGGCCGACGCTCTCGCCCAGCCCCTGACCGATCAGCGCCGACGTCGGCGCCAGCATTTCCTGCATTCCGGGACCGCCTTTCGGCCCCTCGTAGCGGATCACCATCACGTCGCCCGGTTGAATGGCCCTGGCCATGATCGCATCGAGCGCGGCAGGTTCGGAGTCGAACACGCGCGCCGGGCCCGTGATCGACGGATTCTTGAGGCCCGTTATCTTGGCGACGCAACCCTCGGGCGCGAGATTTCCCTTGAGGATCGTGAGATGGCCTTGCGGATACATCGGCCGGTTCCATGGACGTATGACCTCCTGATCCGCCCGCGGGTTCTCGTCGATGCCGTCAAGTTCCTGGCCCATCGTTCTGCCGGTGATCGTCATGCACTCGCCGTGCAGCAAACCATGCACGAGCAGCATCTTGAGCACTTGCGGCACGCCGCCGGCGAGGTTGAAATCGACGGCGACGAAACGGCCCGACGGCTTCAAGTCGCACAGCACCGGCACGCGCTGGCGCACGCGCTCGAAGTCGTCGATGGTCCATTCGACTTCCGCCGCGGCGGCAATCGCGAGATAGTGCAGCACCGCGTTGGTCGACCCGCCGGTCGCCATTACAACCGCGATCGCGTTTTCGATCGACTTCCGGGTGATGATGTCGCGCGGCTTCAAGTCGAGCTTGATCGCGTTGACGAGTGTTTGCGCCGACGCCGCGGCGGAGTCGGCCTTCTCCGGATCGGGCGACGCAAGTTGCGAGCTGCCGAGCAGGCTCATGCCGAGCGCCTCGAACGATGAGGACATCGTGTTGGCGGTGTACTGACCTCCGCACGCGCCGACCGTCGGACAGGCATTCCTTTCGATGCCGTCGAAATCTTCCTGCGACATCTTGCCGGCCGCGAATGCACCGACGGCCTCGAACGGGCTCACGATGGTCAGCGTCTGCCCTTTCCACGTTCCCGGCTTGATCGTGCCTGCGTAGACGAAAATGCCCGGAACATTCATGCGCGCCAGCGCCATCATCGCGCCGGGCATGTTCTTGTCGCAGCCGCCGACGCAAAGCACGCCATCCATGCACTGCCCCATCACCGCCACCTCGATCGCGTCGGCGATGACTTCGCGCGACACCAGCGAATATTTCATTCCCTCGGTGCCCATGCCGATGCCGTCGGTGACCGTCGGAAAACCGAAAACCTGCGGCTTCGCGTCCGCGGATGTCAGTGCGGCCATCGCGCGATCGACCAGCGGTTGGATGCCGGCGTTGCATGGATTCATGGTGCTGTGACCGTTGGCGACGCCGACGATGGGCTTGTCGAAGTCGCCGTCGTCGAAGCCCACCGCGCGCAGCATGGCGCGGTTCGGCGACCTCGCGAATCCCTGGGTGATGATGCGGCTCCGGCGGTTATTCGGCACTGGATTCACCTCTCTCGTATAATCGTGGCGTTTTCAAATTCTAACAAAGCGGGCGGCGATAGACCTTGCCAGCGTATGCTGCGCCGCGCTCCCAATGTTCGTTCATCCTCAGTTCGATCCGGTCGCCGTTCAATTGGGCCCGCTCGCGGTGCGCTGGTATGGGCTCATGTACCTCGTCGGCTTCGTCCAGCTCGTGATCCTCGGCAAACTTCGCGCCCGTCAGAACCTGCTGACGGGTTGGCATCCGCGCGACGTCGACGACATGCTTTTCTACGGCGTCTTCGGAACGATACTCGGCGGCCGGCTCGGCTATGTGTTGTTCTACAAACCGTTTTACTATTTCGCACACCCCGCCGAAGTGCTCGCGATCTGGCAGGGAGGAATGAGTTTCCACGGAGGCTTTCTCGGCGTATTGATCGCGCTCTGGCTCTTTGCCCGCAATCGAAACAAGCGATGGCTCGACGTCACGGATTTCGTCGCGCCGCTGATTCCGCTGGGCCTTGCGGCAGGTCGGATCGGCAACTTCATCAACGGCGAGCTCTGGGGCCGCGTGACCGGTGCCACAGCGCCATGGGCAGTGTATTTCCCCCAGGCCGCCGCCGAGGACAAAGCCTGGATCACCTCTTTTCCGCAGGAAGCAGCGGCGCGAGGTCTGGCCGCGATCTACGAGCGCGTCGGAATGCTTCCGCGGCATCCGTCGCAACTCTACGAATCGGGCTTGGAGGGACTCGTTCTGTTCGCGCTTCTTTGGTTTTATGCGCGGCGTCGACGGCCGCTCGGTGCAATTTCCGGGTTGTTCCTGATCGGTTACGGAAGCTTCCGTTTTCTGATCGAATACGCGCGCGAGCCCGACAACTTTCTAGGTGTGCTTGCGATGGGCATGTCCATGGGGCAGTGGTTGTCGCTGCCGATGATCGTCATCGGCGTGCTGATGATGCTTTGGGCTTATTGGAGGGCGGGCAAAGCTCAGCCGACGATTTTCGGCGCCTAGGTGCCTGCTAAGTGTCCTTTGAAGCCGGCTTCAATCCACGCGGCGGTAATCACCATCGAGCGCATCGCCGCGCCTCATGCCGAATCCTGCGCCCACCGTCTGCGGTGCGAAAGGCGTGCCTACGTTGATCGGAAGCAATAGCAGCACGAGCGCAATAAGATCCGAGAGAATGCCCGGAAGAATGAGCAACAGCGCTGCGAGGACTTTGCGGCCGCTGTCGAAGAGTCCCCGCATCAGTGGTCGATCGCCGCGAAGCGCGGCTAGCGTCCTTGTCCTGAACCCAAGCCGCTCGTGGCGCAACAACAGCAGTCCCGCCACGGTCGACGCGAGCATCCACGCCAACGCAGGTACGCCGGTCCACCGCGCGAAGCGCAGCGTTGCCAGTACGTCCATGACGGGGAAAGCCAGTACAATCAAAAGCACGAGAAAACGCATGGTGACTCCTTGCCACAGTTCACGACGCCGCCGGCATTGCTGGTATTGACTACGCTGCCTGAGCGGGCGGCCGCGGAGGCGTTGGCGAGAGAGCTTCTCGCCGCGCGCCTGGCCGCTTGCGTCCACGTGGGAGCGCCGGTGCGTTCACTCTATCACTGGCGCGGTCAAATCGAAACGGCCGACGAAACGCCGTTAGCCATCAAGACACGCGCCGAGCTCTATCCGCAGGTGGAAGCGGCCATTCTTGCGAGCCACCCGTACGAACTTCCCGAAATCGTTGCTGTCCGCATATCCGATGCCTTGCCCGGATACCTCGACTGGATCGCCGCAGAGACCGTTGCCGATACGCGCTGATCGCCGGTGGCTCCTCCTGCATGCTCTGGGCGCGATCGCTTTGACCCTTGCGGCCGCGACGTCGGCTCAGGTCAGCCCGCTGGCGCCGGAAAAGGCATTCCGCTTCAGCGCGCGGGCACTCAACCCGCACACCGTCGAGGTGCGATTCAACATCGCCGACGGCTACTACTTGTATCGAGACAAGCTGCGCTTTACGGTCGAGCCCGCTGCATCGGGCCTCGCGGTGCCGTCGCTTCCCAACGGCAAGGTCAAGGAGGACCAGTTCTTTGGCCGTGTCGAAACCTACCGCGGAAATCTCATCGTCAGCCTCCAGTTGGACGGAACGGTGCCTGGGCAAAAGGTCGTGGTCCAAGCCGAATCGCAAGGCTGCGCGGATCTAGGGATATGCTACCCGCCGAATATCCAGCGGGTTACCGTCGCACTCCCGGCCGCTGGCAGCGCGCCCACGCGACTCGACGAGCCCCCAAGGAAACAATGGTTCCAATAATGTGTGAGCGTTTACTGTCTGGCCGGTATTAGCGATGCGTAGCGCCAGACATTGGTTATGGATGGGAGCGGCCGCGGTGCTCGCGCTGGCCGGCGGCGTGTCGCTCGCGGTTTGGAACCAGACGCCGCGCGACGCCACCGCGCTCTTGTCGCTGTCCTTGCCGGATACGTCGGGACGCCAGCAATCGCTTGGCCAGTGGCGAGGCAAGGTCGTGGTCGTCAATTTCTGGGCGACCTGGTGCGAGCCCTGCCGCGAAGAAATGCCGGAATTCGTGCGCGCCCAGCGCGAGTTCGGCGCGAGGGGATTGCAGTTTGTCGGTATTGCCGTTGACCAGCCGGACAAGGTCGAGCAGTTTGCCAAAGAACTCGATCTCAATTACCCTGCTCTGATCGGCGGGTACGGCGCGGTAGAGCTTTCGAAAACACTTGGCAATCAACTCAGCGCACTGCCGTTTACGATCGTCATCGACCGCAAGGGCATGGTCGCTCGGACCCAGCTAGGCCCCTTCAAGCCGGATAAACTTCGCTCAACGATAGACAGTTTGCTCTAAGTTCCAGCAATTCGCGGGATCCTGCCCGTTAAATTCCGGTTTATTTGGCCCCCCTAGGCGCGATTTTCGGCGCGCCAAACCAGGTTGGCCGAACGTTGGTATGCATCTCGCATATCGTCGGTTAACGGTAGACAAATCCCCCTAAAAGCTGCAAACTAGCGTCATTGCACACGGACAGAGGCCGGAAGAGCCATTAGGAGGCCAAACTGCCGCAAGTCGGCCGCAAAAAATCGCGGCACGCCGCGGGTGGTGCAATCAACTCACGGCGCAACGTCTCGCAAATCGTAGTGCCGGCATTGCCGTCCTAACGGCGTAACTCCAACCGGGGGGTTGTTTCCATGGATTTACGCAAGCTGAAGACATTGATCGAGCTCGTCGAGAGCTCCGGTATCGCCGAACTCGAAGTTTCGGAAGGTGAAGAGCGGGTGCGAATTACCCGGTCGATGCCGTCCACTCATCAGGCGATGGCACGCGACGCGGGCGGCCTCGGCGCAGGCGCCGCGGTTTCGACTGACGGGATGGGGCCGCCGCTTGCGGCGCCTCCGGCCGAAGGTCACGTCGTGAAAGCGCCGATGGTCGGAACCTTCTACCGGGCTGCAGCGCCCGGGTCCGCTGCGTTCGTGGAAGTTGGCGACGCAGTTCAGGCGGGCGACCCGTTGTGCATTATCGAGGCGATGAAGCTGATGAACGAGATCGAGGCTGACCAGACGGGTATCGTCAAAGCGATCCTGGTCGAGAACGGGCAAGCGGTCGAGTACGGGCAGCCCCTTGTCATCATCGGCTGACGCATGAACCTGCGAACCGTGGTCGGGTATTCCATGGCTGGCGTGAGATTTTGGGCGATGTGAGGTTCAGGTGCCCAGCAAAATAGCCGGCCAGTTGTTCGACAAGGTCTTGATCGCCAATCGCGGCGAGATCGCTCTGCGCATCCAGCGCGCCTGCCGCGAGCTCGGCATCAAAACCGTGGTCGTCCATTCGGAAGCTGATTCGGAGGCGAAGTACGTGCGGCTTGCCGACGAGTCGGTGTGCATCGGGCCGCCCCCGTCGGAGCAGAGCTACCTCAACATTCCTGCAATCATCAGCGCGGCCGAAGTCACCGACGCGCAGGCAATACACCCGGGCTACGGCTTCCTATCCGAAAACGCCGACTTTGCCGAGAAGGTCGAAAAAAGCGGATTCGTATTCATCGGACCGCGTCCGGACACGATCCGCCTCATGGGCGACAAGGTCAGCGCCAAGGTGGCTATGACCAAGGCCGGCGTGCCGTGCGTTCCCGGCTCCGAGGGAGCATTGCCCGACGACCCCAAGGAGATCATCAAGAGCGCCCGGGCGGTCAAATACCCGGTAATCATCAAGGCCGCCGCCGGAGGCGGCGGGCGCGGAATGCGCGTCGTCCACACCGAAGCCGCGCTGCTCTCCGCCGTCAGCCTGACGCGTGCGGAAGCCGGAGCCGCATTCGGCAACCCGACCGTCTATATGGAGAAATATCTCGACAAGCCTCGCCACATCGAGATTCAGGTCCTCGCTGACGGGCACAAGAACGCGGTCTATCTTTTCGAGCGCGACTGCTCGATGCAGCGGCGCCATCAGAAAATCATCGAGGAGGCGCCCGCGCCGGGGATTCCGCTTCGCGCGCTGACGAGGATCGGCGAGCGCTGCGCGGAGGCATGCCGCAAGATCGGTTACCGTGGCGCGGGAACATTCGAGTTCCTGTACCAGGACGACGAGTTTTTTTTCATCGAAATGAACACGCGGGTGCAAGTCGAACACCCGGTAACGGAAATGATCACCGGGATCGACATCGTGCAGCAGCAGATTCGTGTCGCGGCGGGACAGCGGCTTGCGTTTCGCCAGCGCGACGTAGCGCGGCGCGGACACGCGATCGAATGCCGGATCAACGCCGAGGATCCCGACACTTTCGTACCCTCGCCGGGGAGGATCACGTCCTATCACCAACCCGGCGGCCCCGGCATTCGGGTCGACTCTCACATCTATCACAACTATTTCATTCCGCCGAATTACGACTCGCTGATCGGCAAGGTGATCGCGTACGGCGACACCCGAGAGCAGGCGATTTGCCGCATGCGCATCGCGCTGTCGGAAATGGTCATCGAGGGAATCAAGACCAACCTCCCGCTGCATCAGGAGTTGCTGCACGACGAGTCGTTCCTGCGCGGAGGAACATCGATCCATTATCTCGAGCAGCGGATGGCGAAGCGGAAAGCGGATCGCCTGACGAAGTAGCGGCAATGTCCTTTCTCGCGCTTGAGTTTGACGCGGACGCCGCCGACGCCGAGCGGTGGGCGGACGCGCTGCTGGACGCCGGCGCACTGGCGATCGACACCGCGGACCCGCACGCGGGATCGGAACGAGAGATCGCGCGATATAGCGAGCCCAACGTTACCCCCAGCGCCGTCGATCTGTGGCCGGTGTGCCGACTGTCTGCTCTGTTCGCGAAGGACACCGATGCCGGCAACGCCTTGGGTCGCGTAAGCGCCGCGATAGGCTTGGGCGTGCCCGTGCACACCATCGCTGTGATCTCCGACGAGGACTGGGTACGCAAGACACAGCAGCAGTTCCAGCCGATTTGCGTTGCACCCGGCTTGTGGATCGTGCCCAGTTGGTGCGAGCCGGTCGACGTGAAGGCGATCAATCTCAGCCTCGATCCCGGCCTGGCATTCGGCACCGGAAGTCATCCGACGACGCGCATGTGCCTGCGCTGGCTGGCGCTGCACTTGGCCGGTGGCGAGGCGGTGCTCGATTACGGCTCCGGGTCGGGGATTCTCGCCATCGCTGCCGCGAAACTGGGTGCGGCCACCGTTGCCGGCATCGACGTCGATACGCAGGCGATCGCCACCAGTCGCGACAACGCAAGACTGAATAACGTCACCGCCCGGTTCGATTTGCCCGGAGCGTTCAAAGGTGGCACATACGATGTCGTGGTCGCGAACATTCTGGCCAATCCGCTGCAGTTGCTTGCGCCACTGCTTGCCGCGCGGGTACGAGTCGGTGGACACATCGTTCTGTCGGGAATACTGGAGTCCCAGGCAGCCGCGGTGATGGCTGCCTACGGGCGATGGTTTACTATCGACGTCTGGAACAGCGAAGAAGGATGGGTGGCGCTCGCGGGCAGCCGGATACACGACAATGGCTGAGGAAAAATTCACTCGCTGCCCCGGTTGCAACACGATCTTCCGGGTCACTGCGCCACAGCTCGCGCTGCGCGCCGGACAAGTCCGGTGCGGTCATTGCCACACGGTCTTTGACGGTGTCGCGTCGCTGGTTTCGCTTGCGCCGCAACTTCGCGCGAAGCCGAGCGAGTCCGATTTTGACGACCCTGCGCTCGGTCCGCCGACCGTTACGCTGCGCAGCGCGCAAGCACTCGAGCCGGCGCCGGATTTCGACCTGCGCGTCGAGCCGGCCATCGTGGCGCCGATCCGCGGTGAAGCCGCCGTCGACGACGCCGAAAATGAATATGCGTCGCGCTTCTCGGGGCAGGTAAAGCGGGAGCGGCGCCGGGTGCCGAACTGGATCTTCGGCATGTCTGTTCCGGTGCTGGTGCTGCTTTTCGCGGGACAGGCGTTGTTTCATTTTCGCGACGCGATCGCGGCGCACTGGCCGAATACCAAGCCCGCGCTGATTAAATTGTGCGCGGCCGCAGGATGCCAGGTGCGTGCGCTGCGGGACGTCGCGGCGCTTTCGATCGAAGCGTCGGATCTTCAGGCCGACCCCGCGCACAAAGGCCTGCTGATCCTTTCGGCGACGGTGCGCAATCGCGCTCCCTATCCGCTGGCGTATCCCTACATCGAGCTGACGCTGTCCGATGCGCAGGACCAGCCGGTCGTGCGGCGTGCATTTGCGCCGGGCGAATACATCAGTGGCGCCGCCGATCCGGAAATCGGCATCGCCGGCAACACCGAACTGCCGGTCAAACTCTTTATCGATGCCAGCGCAACGACGCAGGCAGGCTACCAGGTGTATCTCTTCTATCCCTGAACCCATGGCAGCCCGGCCTTGCGCCAGCCGCCAAGCGTTCCGCGTTGTCCGTGCGCGTCCTTTTCGCCCTCGAATCCTTCGAGAACGTTGAACGCCTTCGAATAGCCTGCTGCGGCGGCCATGCGAGCCGCGCCGTCGGAACGCTGTCCGCTGCGGCAAAGGAAGAACACCGGCGCGTCGGGATCGGGCGCCTGGAGTTGAAGCTGGGCAAGAAATTCGGGGTTGCGCCTGCCGTCTGGATAGACATTCCACTCGAGGAGCGAGCTTTCGGGCACGTGGCCGACATAATCCCATTCCGGACGGGTGCGAACGTCGATTAAACGCGCCTTGGGCGCAGACTTGATAACTGCATAGGCGTCGCTCGGCGTTACGGCACCGAAATAGGGCAGGCAGTCTTGCTGAGCGCGTTCATGCGCTGCAGCAAAGATGCGTTCTACCAAGTCGTCCATCGCCGCTTTTTCCTCGATTACGGAGCGCGTGCCGCACGCGGGTCCATCGACAACCCCTGCTCGAATCCCAGACCTGGCGCGGGGCTCACGCGCAGCGGAGCCCGGAGTATAACTCGGCTGGACATGATTCCAGTATGGTATGACCTCATGCTGCACCACCGCGAAGCAGGGCCGATAGTCGCCGCCCGATTGTGGTGCAGAAGGGCGGCACAATTGGCGTCCAAACCTCGGGCACCCCAGTGCCAGCGGCGCAGGCTTATGGCATAGTTTCTGCTTTTCGTTGCTCTGCAAAAAACGCTCCTTCCGCACTGGTTTTCGTCCGGTTTTTTTGATGCACTTCCACGCACCAACAGGAGAAACACATGGCTGCACCCGCCGATGTACTCAAGACGCTCAAGGACAAGGAGGTCAAATTCGTCGACCTTCGCTTCACGGACACGCGAGGCAAGGAACAACACGTCCAGGTCCCGGCGAAGCAGTTTACGCAAGACAAGTTCGACAATGGCCACGCGTTCGACGGCTCGTCCATCGCCGGCTGGAAAGGCATCGAAGCGTCCGACATGCTGCTCATGCCCGACGCCGATTCCGCGCGCATCGATCCATTCACCGACGAGACTACACTCAACATCACTTGCGACGTGGTCGAGCCTTCGGATGGCAAGGGCTATGACCGCGACCCGAGGTCACTCGCCAAGCGCGCCGAGGCGTATCTCAAATCGACCGGTCTCGGCGACACCGCTTACTTTGGGCCCGAGCCCGAATTTTTCATTTTCGACTCGGTGACCTGGAATGTTGATATGTCGGGTTGCTCGGTCAAGATCGAATCCGAGGAAGCGCCGTGGTCCACCGGAAAGACGTACGAAGAGGGCAATATGGCGCATCGTGCGCCGGTCAAGGGCGGCTATTTTCCGGTGCCGCCGATGGACTCGCTGCAGGACATTCGCAACGCGATGTCGCTGGCCCTCGAAGAGCAGGGCGTGGAGGTCGAGGTCTTTCACCACGAGGTTGCATCGGCCGGGCAGTGCGAAATCGGCACCCGCTTCAACAGCCTGGTCAAACGAGCCGACTGGAGTCAGATTCTGAAATACACGGTGCACATGGTCGCGCACTCCTATGGCAAGACTGCGACCTTCATGCCCAAGCCAATTGTCGGCGACAACGGATCGGGCATGCATGTCCACCAGTCGGTATGGAAGGGCGGGCAGAACCTTTTCGCGGGCGACGGCTACGCCGGCCTGTCCGACTTCGCGCTGTTTTACATCGGCGGCGTGATCAAGCATGCCAAGGCCTTGAACGCCATCACCAATCCGGGCACCAATTCGTACAAGCGCCTGGTGCCGGGCTTCGAAGCGCCGATCAACCTGGCGTATTCGGCGCGCAACCGTTCGGCGGCGTGCCGCATTCCCTACGTCAGCAGTCCCAAGGGCCGGCGTGTCGAAGTCCGATTTCCCGATCCCACCGCAAATCCGTACCTCTGCTTTGCCGCACTGCTGATGGCGGGATTGGACGGGGTGCAGAACAAGATCCACCCCGGCGATCCGATCGACAAGAACCTGTACGACTTGCCCCCTGAAATCGCCGCCAAGGTTCCGCATCCGTGCGCATCTCTAGACGAAGCGCTCGAGAATCTCGAGAAGGATCACGAATTTCTGACCCGCGGCGGGGTCTTCTCGGACGACATGATCAGTGCTTACATCGACCTCAAGATGGAAGAGGTCACGCGTTTTCGCATGACGACGCATCCGGTCGAATTCGACATGTACTACAGCATGTAATCGCGGCAAGTCAGGTAATCAGGGGCGGGTCGCCACGATCCGCCCCTTCTTGCGTCTGGAGCGGCGCTTGCCCGGCCCGCGTTTTGATACACTGGCGTGCTATGGTCCTTGCTGAAGCCGGCCGCGCGTCCATCCTGTGCACGCGTGCCATTTGCTGGTGCACGCTGCTCCTGTTCGCTCCGTGCGCCGTCGCCGATATCTGCAAATATGTCGACGCTGAGGGCAACATGCACTACACCAATGTCGCACCGGAAAAGGGCTGGAAAAAACTTTCCTGCGGAGTGGGCGAGCAGGCGCGCGGCGACCCGTCGGCCAAAGCCTCGCCGACGCCGGCCGGATTTCCCAAGGTCGACGCCGATACGCAGCGCGGGCGGGACGGGCTGCGACGCAAGGTTCTGACCGATGAGCTCGACACCGAAGAGAAGCTGCTTGGCGAGGCGCGCGCCGCGTACGGCGACGGCGCGCCGTCGCCGTTGCCCGACGAGCAGAAGGACGCCCAGAAATACGCCAACCGGCTCGGCAAGTTGAGACAGGCGGTCAGCCTTCACGAGAAGAACATAGAAGCGCTGCGCAAGGAACTGGCGGCGCTCAAGTAGCACGTCGAACATAAGCGCGGGCACTCAGTGGGCAATGCTCGCTGCGAGCGGAGCGGCACGGTTTTGCCCGCCGCGCTGCCGAGCTGTCCGGGCGCGGAACTTGCTACTATCATCGCTGCACCGCATCGGTGGCACGCGATGTTTCGTCAAACGCACATTTCCACCCTCGAATCGAATTACGCCGCGTATCCGGGCCTGGAACTGCTCGCCACCGCGGTAGTGTTGCTGACCAACGAGCGCTACATCTGCTACGCAAATCCAGCCGCCGAGAATCTGTTCGAGCTCTCCAGGCGCCAGTTGGTCGGACATTCGGTCGGGTCCGTTTTCGGTGAAGCGCCGGCACTCTTTCAAGCCATCGATAAAGCGCTTGCGAACGGCGCTTCCTACACCGAGCAGGAGCTCGAGCTTTGCGTCGCAGGCAAGCTCAAGCTGCATCTTTCATGCACGGTGTCGGTGGTCGACACACCCGAGGCGACGCTGCTCCTGGAATTTCGTCACATCGACCAGCAGCTCAAGATCGCGCGCGAGGAACGCTTGCTGGAGCAGCAGCAGGCCAATCGGGAATTGATACGCAGCCTCGCGC
The DNA here is from genome assembly GCA_017880805.1 of Burkholderiales bacterium. Lineage (GTDB taxonomy): Bacteria > Pseudomonadota > Gammaproteobacteria > Burkholderiales > Casimicrobiaceae > PALSA-1003. Next base: position 3,451 of record JADGRP010000090.1, on the reverse strand, counting down.
ACGAGATCAAGAATCCACTGGGCGGGATCCGCGGCGCCGCGCAGCTGCTCGAGCACGAGCTCGATCGTCCGCCGCTGATCGAGTACACGCAGGTGATCATCGGCGAGGCGGACCGGCTGCAAACGCTGGTGGATCGGCTCCTGACACCGCACCGGCTGCCGAAATACCGGCGAACGAACATCCACGAGCTCCTGGTGCGGGTCGGCAGCGTGCTCCAGGCCGAGTTCCCACAGATTCTCATTCTCTCCGATTTCGACACCAGCCTGCCGGAACTCGAGGCCGATCCGGAACAGCTCACGCAAGCGCTTTTCAATATTGTAAGAAATGCCGCCCAGGCGCTGGAAAACATTTCGGGCACGCGTGAAATCCGCCTCAGGACGCGCGTGGCACGCGGCATTACGTTAGCCAAGCGCCGGCATCGGCTGGCGCTCGCGGTTTCGGTCGAGGACAACGGCCCTGGCGTTCCAGACGCGATTCGCGACAAGATTTTCTTTCCGCTGGTGTCGGGGCGTGAGGGTGGCAGTGGCTTGGGCCTGACCATCGCACAGACATTTATCGCGCAACACAGCGGGGCAATTGAATGTGAGAGCGTCCCCGGTCACACGATTTTCACGGTGCTGCTGCCGCTGGAACTCAACCGGCCGGGCGCCTAAATTCCGGGTATAACCATGCATGCGTATGACGATCACGATTTTTCCCGGACCGAGGCGATGAGTGCGGTCTGGGTTGTTGACGACGACCGCTCCATTCGCTGGGTGCTGGAAAAAGCACTCGCGCGCGAGGGTATCGCGCACAAGTCGTTCGCGTCGGTATACGAGGTTACGCAGGCCCTGCTGCACGGGGAACCTCAGGTCATCGTGACCGACATCCGGATGCCCGGCGAATCGGGGCTCTCGTTGCTCGGCAAACTGAAGGAGCGCCATCCTGCGGTGCGGGTGATCATCATGACCGCGTATTCCGATCTCGACAGCGCGGTCGCGGCGTTTCAAGGTGGAGCGTTCGAATATCTTCCCAAACCCTTCGACGTCGATCACGCGCTGGCGCTGATTCGTCGCGCCAGCGCCGAAGTGCCGGCGCCGTCCGCCGTGACTTCCTCCGCCGTGACGACTCCGGAGATGCTCGGTCAGGCGCCGGCAATGCAGGAGGTTTTTCGCGCCATCGGCCGGCTTTCGCAATCGCACGTTACTGTGCTGATCACCGGCGAATCCGGCACCGGGAAGGAACTGGTCGCGCGCGCCCTGCACCGGCACAGCGTACGTGCCGCGCAACCATTCGTGGCCATCAATACCGCGGCGATACCGAAGGACCTTCTGGAATCGGAGTTGTTCGGCCACGAGCGCGGTGCGTTCACCGGCGCGCAGAGCTCGCGCCGCGGACGATTCGAGCAGGCCGACGGCGGCACGCTTTTCCTCGATGAAATCGGCGACATGCCACCCGATCTGCAGGTACGGCTTCTGCGCGTGCTCGCCGACGGTGAATACTATCGCGTGGGCGGCCACGCGCCGCTGCGCTCCAATGTTCGCATCATCGCAGCGACGCACCAGAACCTGGAAGAGCGCGTTCGACAGGGCCTGTTCCGCGAAGATCTGCTGCATCGGCTGAACGTGGTCAGGCTGCGGTTGCCGCCGTTGCGCGAGCGCGTCGAGGATATCGCGCCGCTGACCCGCCATTTTCTGCTCAAGAGCGCGCGCGACCTCTCGGTTGAGCCCAAGCAACTCTCCGACGCCGCGCTGAAGGCATTGTGCGGGTTTACGTTTCCCGGCAACGTCCGTCAACTCGAAAACATATGCCACTGGATGACGGTGATGGGTCCGGGCCAACGCATCGAGGCTGCGGACCTGCCTCCGGAGCTCCGCATGGGAGGCGCGATCACGGAGGAAGAGAGCAACTGGCAGCAGGCTCTCGATCGCGAACTCGCTCAAGCGCTCACGCGCGGCGAACGCGCGGTCGGCGACCGGCTGGAAAAGGAATTCGAGCGCACGCTCATCCTGCGCGCGCTCGCGCATACCGCCGGCCATCGCATGGAAGCCGCGCAGTGGTTGGGCTGGGGCCGCAACACGCTCACGAGGAAGATCCAGGAGCTCAAGCTCGACACCGGCAAGCACTGAACCCGCGCCGTATCGCGCACTAGCGCGAAGAACTACCGTCCGGGAATCTGCAACGGGAAGGCGAGCAGAGCGTTGAGCGCGCGCTCGACGATCTCCTCGATCACGATGTCGGGTTTGAGCCTTTCTACCAGCGCAGGATCCATCGTGTGCGTGGACACGTAAGTCGATCTGGCGAAATTTTCCGACAGCAAGGGAATCAGCGGAATCGCCATCGAGTCGCGATACACCAAAGCGCGGTAGCGCGGAGGGTTTGGGCAGCCGTAGGCATAGAATTCGAACCCGGGCGTTTCGCCCGCGGAGTCCCTCTTGGCGCAGTGCGACGTGTCCGCCAGAATCTTTCCCAGCGGCGCAATATCGTCTTCACGAAACCGCTCGGTTGCGCCGATCATGCGGGATAGATCGCCGCTGTAGAAATCGACGCCGGGATCGAATGACGCGCGCATCGGCGGCATGGTGGACAATCCTGGAAGCACGCGCTCGATCTCCGCCATCAGCACTCGATAGCCCGTGGTGGCACCGACGAAATTCCAGTGAGAGTCCGTCTTGTAGTACACGCGCTCATTCTGTTTCGACAGGCGAAGCGCGGGGCGCAGATCGAGGAAATGAAGCTCGGGATGGTGCGCAAGGTCGTCGGCGATGCGGTCCAACGCCGTGGTCGGCGTGACTCGCTTCACCCAATCCGGCAAGAACTCGGGATAAACCGAATATTTCTCCGGGACGACGACGACCACGTAGGGAATGCCGAGGTGATCGAGGAATTCCCTGCGACGGAGCAGCTCGCTGCGCAGCGCTGCGATCTCCGCGTCGGTGAAGCCGCCGATCCCGCGGTACCAGCGATCGAGGGCCTTGGCGTCCTCGCCCGTGAAGTACAGCCAACCCTGCTTGCCGATGAGAACCGTAGGTGCCGACGAGACGCCGAAGATCGCGGCTTTCGTCCAATGATCGAGCGCAAGCAATCGGTCGCGCGATCCGAAATGATCGTTGAAGTAATGCTCGAAGCGGCGGGGAAAGCCGAGCCAATCCTCGAGCCTGGCCGACGGTTCGGGAAGCGCTGCCGGTAAGCGGTTTTCTTCTGCGAGGACCGCTCGATCGCGGATGCTGCCGATCAACGCGATCCAAAGCGTTGTCACGAACAGGACGATGAGGGCCGCGCCGAACCACATCGGGCGCCGGCGTTCGGGCAGATAGCCGGAAGCGGTTTCGGGCACGTCGCTAGAAGCGGAAGTAGATGAATGGATTATAGGTTCCGGCGGCGAGGTATGCGCACGACGCAATGAGCACCGCGGCCAGCCATAGCCACTCGCCGGCCAGGAATAGTGTCGTCAGACCGGAATGGACGCGTC
>JADGRP010000089.1 GCA_017880805.1 Burkholderiales bacterium | reverse complement strand
TCGCCGAATATTCTCCGGCGTTGCTCGATCGGCTCATTACGGTATGCGTCAGCGGAACGCTCATCTCCTACAGCCTTTACACCATCAGTCCGCAAACGGTCGCCTTGCACGGCAGCGCGAACCTCGTCTATACCGTGCCGATCGTGACGTACGGATTATTTCGCTACTTGTACTTGCTCGACAGGCAGCATGCCGCCGAAGATCCGAGCCGCCTGATGCTCACCGATCATCACTTGCAAGGCGCGGCGCTGGCGTGGCTGGCGGCGGTCGTCTGGATACTCACGCACCCGAGCTGACTTTTCGCATCAGCGGCGACGTCAGTGCCTCAAGGCACCGGATCTGCGAGGCGGGCGTTCACCCGTTGAGAAACGCGAAGTCGACCTCGGGCTTGCGGCCCGAAACGAGATCCGCAACCGCTTTCCCGGAACCGCAGCTCATCGTCCAGCCGAGCGTGCCGTGGCCGGTGTTGAGGTAAAGGTTCGGGTAGCGCGTCCGGCCGATGATCGGAACATTCGACGGCGTCGCCGGCCGCAATCCGGTCCAGTACTCTGGGTTCTTGATATCGATGGCGTCGCCGAACCATTCATGCGCGCGCCGGGTCAACGCCTCGCAGCGCACCGGATTGAGTTCGAGGCTGTAGCCGGACAGCTCCGCCGTCCCCGCCACCCGGAGCCGGTCGCCGAGCCGCGTAAAAACGATTTTCTTGGCGTCATCGGTGACGCTGACGTTCGGCGCGGCCCCCAGATCGACGATACGCAGCGTCGCTGAATAGCCCTTTGCCGGATAGACCAGCGCGTTTACGCCGATCGGCGCGAGCAGCCGTGGCGTGTAACTCGAAAGGCACACTACATAGGCGTCGGCAGCGAGCGCTTCGCTGCCATGCTGCTCGTCGACTGCGTGCACGCCGCTTACCGCACCTCCTGCGACCGCAATCGATTCGACTGTCACGCCGTAGCGAAAGGTGACTCCTCGCTGCATCGCGAGCGCTGCCAGTGATTGGGTGAATTTTTTCGCGTCTCCGGTTTCGTCGCTCGCGGTGTAGGTGCCCCCGGCAATCCAATCGCGCCGGTTGCCAAGCGATGGCTCGATCGCGACACATTCAGCAGCCGTCTTCACTTCGCGCGCGACACCGTATTGCCGCACCAGCTCGGCCGCTGCCGCTGCGCCATCGAAGCCCTCGCGGTCGGTGTAGATTTGCAGAATACCTCGCTGCAGATCGTCGTAATGCAGGCCGGTCTCCGCGCGCAAGTTCCGCAGCACCTCTCCAGAATACTTGCTGATGGCGAGGATCTGCAGCATGTTGCGCCGGGTCCGCGACGGCAGGCACTCGATGAGGAAGTGCAAGCCCCAACGCCACTGCTGCGCGTCCAGGCGCGGGCGGAACAGCAGTGGCGCATCGGCCTGCCCCAGCCACCTGAGAATCCTGAAGGGCGCCTCGGGATTGGCCCAGGGCTCGACGTGCGAGACCGAGATCTGGCCCCCGTTGGCAAACGACGTTTCCAGCGCCGCCGCGTTATGCCGCTCGACGACGGTGACCTCGTGCCCGCATTCGCGTAGAAACCAGGCAGTCGTGGTCCCGATCACGCCCGCGCCGAGGACCAGAACCTTCACGTTGCGGAACCCTACGCGTATTCCGCGACGGGGACGCAGGAGCAGAAGAGATTGCGGTCGCCGTAAACGTTGTCGGCGCGGCCCACCGACGGCCAGATCTTGTTCACTTTCACGCTGGCCAGGGGATACGCCGCCTGCTCGCGGCTGTAAGCGTGCTTCCATTCTATTGTGAGCAATGCCGACGCGGTGTGCGGCGCATTTTTCAGCGGGTTATCGTTGCGGTCCATCCTTCCTTCTTCGATGGCGCGAATTTCTTCGCGTATAGCCAACATGGCATCGACGAAGCGGTCCAGCTCGGCCTTGGATTCGCTCTCCGTCGGTTCGATCATAAGCGTTCCAGCGACGGGAAAGCTCATGGTCGGCGCGTGAAAGCCGTAATCCATCAGACGCTTCGCGACGTCCTCGACGGTGACCTCGCTGGTTTCCTTGAGCGGTCTCAAGTCGAGAATGCATTCGTGCGCGACCAATCCACTTTCTCCCGCATACAGCACCGGGAAATGCGATGACAGCCGCCGCGCAACGTAATTGGCTGCGAGGATCGCCGATTCGCTCGCTGCTCTCAAGCCATCGCCGCCCATCATCGTGATGTACATCCACGAGATCGGCAGGATGCTGGCGCTGCCGTACGGGGCCGCGGACACCGGGCCGATATGCTCGGTCGCAGTTTCGGGCACCTCATCTGCCAACCCCGGCAGCACCCGATGCGCCGGCAGGAACCTCGTCAGATGTGCCCCGACCGCTACCGGTCCGACACCGGGGCCGCCGCCGCCGTGCGGAATGCAAAAAGTCTTGTGCAGGTTCAGATGTGAAACGTCGGCGCCGAATTCCCCGGGCGCGGCCAGGCCCACGAGCGCATTGAGATTCGCGCCATCGACGTAGACTTGTCCTCCGTTGGCGTGAACGATCTCACATATCTGCTTGATCCCAACTTCGAATACGCCGTGCGTCGAAGGATAAGTGACCATGATCGCCGCGAGATCGGCGCGATGAGCCTCGGCCTTGGCCCGCAAATCGCCAAGGTCGACGTTGCCCTTGTCATCGCATGCGACGACGACCACCTTCATGCCCGCCATCTGCGCCGACGCGGGATTGGTGCCGTGCGCCGACGCCGGAATGAGGCAAACGTTGCGCTCCGGTTGCCCCTGCGCAGCGTGATACGCCTTGATGATCAAGAGCCCGGAGTATTCGCCCTGCGAGCCCGCATTGGGCTGCAGCGACACCGAGGCGTAACCGGTCGCCGCGCAAAGCATGCGCTCGAGACTGCCGATCATTTCCCGATAGCCGACCGTCTGGTTTGCCGGCGCGAACGGATGCAGGTGCGCAAACTCGGGCCAGGTGACCGGCGTCATCTCGCTGACCGCGTTGAGCTTCATGGTGCACGAGCCGAGCGGGATCATCGAGCGATCGAGCGCGACATCCTTGTCCGCAAGCCGCCTCAAGTACCGCATCATCTCGGTCTCCGAGTGATAGCGATTGAAGGTCGGATGGGAAAGAAAGGCCGAAGTGCGCTCGACGCCCGGCGGCAGCGCATCATCGACCGTCGTTTCGAGCGACTCGAAATCCGGCATACCGACGCCCGCGGGCGCGAATATCATCCACAAGAGCTCGATGTCGCCGCGTGTGGTCGTCTCGTCGAGTGATACGCCGACGTGCGCTGCATCGACCCGTCGCAGATTCGCTCCGTGGGCCACGGCCGCCTCGTGAATGGCGGCGGTGTGCTCTCCGGTCGCAATCGTCAGCGTGTCGAAAAATGTCGGATTGATCACCTCGAGCCCGAGCCGCCGGAGCCCTGCGTTGAGCACGCCTGTCAGGCGATGAACGCGACGGGCGATGATCGCCAGGCCCTGTGGCCCGTGATAGACGGCGTACATGCTCGCCATCACCGCGAGCAACACCTGTGCCGTGCAAATATTCGACGTCGCCTTCTCGCGTCGGATATGCTGTTCGCGCGTTTGCAGCGCAAGCCGAATTGCGCTCTGGCCATTGGCATCCACCGTTACTCCAACCAGCCGGCCCGGCAGGTTGCGCTTGAATTCGTCGCGCGTAGCCAGATATGCCGCGTGCGGACCGCCGAAACCCATCGGCACGCCGAAGCGCTGGCTCGAACCAACGACCGCATCGGCGCCCCACTCGCCAGGTGGCGTCAACAGCGTCAGCGCGAGCAAATCGGCAGCGGCGATCACCAGCGCACCCCTGGCGTGGATGGCATCGGTGAGCGCGCGATAGTCGCGCACTTCGCCATTGGCGCCCGGGAATTGCAGCAGCGCGGCAAAACAATCGGCGTCGGCTGCCGACATCGCGGGACCCACGATGAGCGTGATGCCGAGCGGCTGCGCCCGGGTCCTGATGACGTCGATCGTCTGTGGCAGCACATCGTCCGCGACATAGATCGACCTGCTCCTACTCTTGCCCGCGCGCTGGCAAAGCGTCATGGCCTCCGCCGCTGCGGTCGCTTCGTCGAGCATCGACGCGTTCGCGATGGCCATGCCGCTCAAGTCGCAGACCATGGTTTGAAAGTTGAGCAAGGCTTCCAGGCGGCCTTGCGAAATTTCCGGCTGGTACGGCGTGTATGCGGTGTACCACGCTGGATTTTGGAACACGTTCCGCATGATCACGCCGGGCGTGAAAGTGCCGTAATAGCCCTGCCCGATGAAGGACTTGAGCACGCGATTCTTGGCGGCAAGCTGCTTGAGCTCATGCAAGGCTTCTTCCTCGCTCTTGGCCGCGGCGATCGCCAGTGGTGCGTGTAGACGAATCGAGGCGGGTACGACGGCGTCGATCATTGCCGCACGAGTGGGATAGCCGAGCAACTTGAGCATCTGTGCCTGCTCTACGTCGTTGGTTCCGATGTGGCGGTCGACGAAACCGCGGTGCTGCTCGAGCGTGCCGAGCGGGATTCTGGTCGACACCGCGGTGGCGCCGGGTTCATCCATTTTCATCGCGGTCTCATTCTTCGCCGACGACCGCGGCATAAGCTGCCGCGTCGAGCAGGGGTGCGACATCGGCAACGTTCTCCGGCCGGAGCTTGTACAGCCAATGCCCGTACGCATCGGCGTTGACCATCTCCGGCGACGCCACGATCTGCTCGTTGCCGGCCGTGATTTCGCCGCTGACCGGCGCGTAGATGTCGGACGCGGCCTTCACCGACTCGACCACCGCGCACGCCTCGCCGGCCTTGACCTTGCGGCCGACAACCGGCAGCTCGATGAACACGAGATCGCCGAGCGCTTCCTGCGCGTGATCGGTGATGCCGATCGTCAAGGTGCCGTCCGATTCGTTGCGTATCCACTCGTGGCTGGCGGTGTACTTGAGATCGGTGGGAACGTTCATAGCGGTTTCTCCTTTGGATTCAGGCGAGCAGGCTCTTGCCGTGACGTACGAAGGGTGGCTTCACCACGCGAGCGGCAAGTGCCTTGCCGCGGATCTCCACTTGCGCTCCTTCGCCGGCGACGACACCGACGGGCAGCCTTGCAAGCGCAATCGACACGCCGAGCGTCGGCGAGAAAGTTCCGCTGGTGATTTCCCCCTCGCCGGCGCGAGTCATCACCTTTTGGTGTGCGCGCAGCACGCCACCCTTGTCCTCCAGGAGCAAGCCGCTAAGGTGCCGCGTGGGCGCCCGCGCGAGCAGCGCCGCCTTGCCGACGAAGTCCCGCGCGCTCGCCAGGTCGACCGTCCACGCGAGACCGGATTCCAGCGGATTGACCGTCTCGTCCATGTCCTGCCCGTAAAGATTCATTCCCGCCTCCAGCCGCAGGGTGTCGCGCGCGCCCAGACCACAGGGCTTGACGCCCGCGGCGGCCAGTGCATGCCAGAATTCGGCTGCGCGCGTCGACGGCAACATGACTTCGAAGCCTTCTTCGCCCGTATAGCCTGTGCGGGCAATAAAATACTCGCCGACCTCAGCGGCCATGAATGGCTTGAGCGGCTCGGTCGCGGCTTTCACATGTGGTAGCGCCGCCCAAACGCGTTCGCGCGCATGCGGTCCTTGCACCGCGATCATTGCCAGATCGCGCCGCGGCGTGAGCTTGAGCGTGCCACCGCGCGCATCGATCAGGGAGCGCAGCCACGCAACGTCCTTGTCGGCGGTCCCTGCGTTCACGACGGTGCGAAACCAGTTTTCGCGCAGAAAATAAACGATAAGGTCGTCGAGCACGCCGCCGCCGGGCTCGAGCAGGCACGAGTACAGCGCCTTGCCCGGCACGGTCAGCTTGTCGACGTTGTTGGCGAGTGCGTAGCGCAGAAAGTCGCGAGCGCTTTCATTTGGCTCATTTGCCTTGGCCGCCTCGAGGTCAACCGCGAGCATGTGCGAGACGTCGAACATACCCGCATCGCGGCGCACGGCGTGGTGCTCCTCGATTTGCGAGCCGTAGCTGACCGGCATATCCCAGCCGCCAAAATCAACCATCTTTGCGCCGGCGGCGCGGTGCACGGCGTTGAGCGGAGTTTGTTTGAGCAAGACATCTCCCAGGCGACATAAAAAGGGCGAAGCCCACTTGCGAGCTTCGCCCCGTCTGTCCTTTTTACCTGAGAGATTGCGGCGCGCATCGCGACGATGCCGCACCGGTGCCCCTTCGGTGGGCTGCTCGACTTCTCGCCGATCAGCCGCTCTCCAGATGGTTTGTTACGGCCCGCGCAGTCCTTTTTACCTGAGCGATTGCGGGAGTTGCGCCTTCGGCGGCAGCCACACAAACATCGCGACTGCACTCTCCTGCACGGGCACGCCAAGCTTACTACTTTTTCAGGCTCAGAATCCAGCCAACGAGATCTTTGATGTCGGCGTCCGATGCCTGAACATTGGGTGGCATCGGGATCTGGCCCCAGACGCCCACGCCGCCCTTCTTGACCTTGTCGGCGAGTTTCGCCAGCGCATCCTTGTCGCCCTTGTACTTGGCGGCGACATCCTGATATGCGGGGCCGACGATTTTCTTGTCGATGGCATGGCACGCCGCGCACCCGTTCTTCTGCATCATCGCCTGCGCCGAGGTGTTGTCGAGCGCAGCGTCGGCCGCTTCCGCGACGAACAGAGCAGCAATGAAGAAAACGCTATGCCAAAGCAAGGGACGTGTCATGCAACCTCCGGTGAGCTTGATGGAACAATCGCGAAGAATCGGGGAAATTCGGCCGCCATGGTACCGGAACGCAAATATGCGCGCCACAGCGATGAGGTCTCATTGAGCTCCGGCAATCGCGGCTTCGAGCGCAGCTAGCGAATGAATGGGGGGCAGGCACGTCGTGCCGCGGCAGACCCACGCAGTCGCAGAGCTTAGGCCTGCGCCCGCTCCCGCTTGGTGCGGCTTGGAAAGCGTTCCGGGCAATGACGCTTGGGCCGACAGGTCGAGCGTTTGAACCGCCGGCCGATAGCCCCGCTCGAGCGCGCGTTGCCAATCCGCGCAGGTGGCGGCGTCACCGCGAAGCAGGATGGTGGTGGGCGGCGTCGTGCATCCATCGAGCGCGATCAAAAGCGACGCGAATCCGTTCGGCGCATCGGAGATCTCGCGAGCAAACGCTCGGACCGTCCGCTCTGCCGAAGCGAGATAACGAGGCTCCGAGAGCCAGTGGCCCAGCGTCGTCAACGCTTGTGCGGCGATGCCGTTGCCAGCCGGCGTCGCATTGTCGTGACCCGACTTGGGGCGGTGGATCAGCGCTTCGTGATCGTGGCTGGTGAAAAAAAACCGCCGCAGGCCGCATCCTCGAATCGCGCGAGCAACGAATCCGCGAGCTCGGTCGCCCAATCGAGATCGCGTGGCTCAAACGCGCTCTGCATCAGCTCAATCAGCGCCGCCAGCATGAATGCGTGGTCGTCCAGATACGCGTTCAGATGCGCTCGCCCGTCCTTGTATGTCGCCAGCAGCTTGCCGTCGCGCCACATCGTGGCGCGGATGAAATCGGCTGCCTCTCGCGCGGCGACCAGCCACGCCGGCTGGTCGAAAATGCGACTGGCTCGCGCAAGTGCCGCGATCATCAGCGCATTCCATGAGGTGAGCAGCTTGTCGTCGCGGCCGGGACGAACGCGTAGCGCCCGCGCGGCGAGCAGCTTGACGCGGGCGCGTTCGATGCGAGCCTGAGCTTCGGTCAGCGTCAGCGACAGCGCTCGGGCAACGTCGGCGAGCGGGGCGACAACGCGCAGGTTCCACGTTTCGTGCTCGAAATTCGGCGGGCCGTCGAGACCCCAATGCGCGGCTGCGACGACGTATTCATCAGCATCGAGCGACGCTCGGACCGCCTCTGGCGTCCAGACATAGAACTTTCCCTCCTCGTGCTCGCTGTCCGCGTCCAGGCTCGAATAGAAGCCTTTTTCCGGAGAGCGCATCTCGTCGAGGAGCCAGCCTACGATGCCTTTCGCGGTGCGGGCGAAGCCTTCTGCCCCCGTTGCCCGCCAGGCATCGGCGTAGAGCGCGAGCAGCGCCGCGTTGTCGTACAGCATCTTTTCGAAATGCGGGATGGTCCACTCGGCGTCGACGCTATAGCGACAGAAGCCGCCGGCCAACTGGTCATAGATCCCGCCATCGGCCATGCGCGCAAGCGAGACTTCGACGATCTCGCGCGAGCGCAGATCGTTTCGCAGCGCGTGGTAGCGCAGACAAAGATCGAGCTCGGTTGCGTGCGGGAATTTTGGCGCCACGCCAAAGCCGCCGTGCACCGGGTCGAACGATTTCGACAACGCCGAGATTGCGCGTTCAGTTGCATTCGCCGGCAAGGCTTCCGCTGCGCTCGCCGGATCGGGATTGGTCATTCGCAGCGCGGAGAGCAGCCGCGCGTTCTGTTCCTCGATCGCACTGCCTTGCTCGCGATACGCGCTGGCGATTTTCGGCAAAAGATCGGCAAAACCGATCAGCCCGTAGCGAGACGTCTTCGGAAAATAGGTTCCGCCAAAGAACGGCTCCTGCTCGGGTGTCAGGAACATCGTCAGCGGCCAGCCGCCGCTTCTTCTGGTCAGCATGGCGTGGGCGGACTGATAGATCTGGTCGAGGTCGGGCCGTTCCTCGCGGTCGACCTTGACGTTGACGAACAGGCTGTTCATCAGTTCCGCGACCGACGGGTCCTCGAATGACTCGTGCGCCATGACGTGGCACCAGTGGCACGCCGAGTAGCCGATCGACAGCAATATCGGCCGGTTCTCGCGTTTGGCGCGCGCCAGGGCTTCATCGCCCCAGGGGTACCAGTCGACCGGATTGGCGGCGTGCTGCTGCAGATACGGGCTCGTTTCGCCCGCAAGTCGATTCATGCAATGGAAGCGTTTAGGCCGGCGTTTCCTCGAACGCCGCGCGTTCGAAGTCGGCGCCGCGCTGAATGAGCCGCGTCAGACGAAGTCGGCGCTCAGGGCCGGAGGCGAGCGAACGCAGAACGCGGCCCGCGCTGAACGTGCGCGGAGGTACGATGACGCACGCTTTTTCGTCCGGCGTCGCGGACAATGCAAGCGCCGGCGCCGGCGGCTCTTCGACCAGCATCGTAGTCAATGCCCGAACCGTAATCGCGGTGGCCGAACCAGGCCATAGTTTCAACGAGACCGAAAGCTCGCCGCGATTGTCGAGCGCGACTCGGGTGACGAAGCCGCAGCGGGCGCGATCGTCGTCGCGCAGCACGACCAGCTGGTCAAGATGCCATCGGTGGGGCCCGGTTCCGACGCGGCGCAACGTGGCAGCCGTCCAGTCGTAATTTCCCTGCCAGGATTCCCACGCCCAGACCTTCTCGGCCTCCTCCTTGTTGCGGTCGTAGTCGGTCAGGGCGCCAAGCGTGGCGAGATGCTGCGTGCCTTGGTAGGACAGCCGGCCCAGAAGATCCTGACTGTTGAATGTGCGTCCGGAAATACGAAAATACGCCGCTCCCAAGCCGCCGACGCACAGCTCGACCTTGGCCTGCGCGTCACCACCCGCGCGTCGTGGCGGCAGCGCGTACCAACGCGAATCGAGATAGGTCAGGAGCGCCGTGCACGCCTCGACGGAAGCGTCGTGGCCCAATTGCAGCTCCGCCGGATTCGCTCCGCTTGCCAGCCGCTTGAGGCGGCCACGAACGCTGGTGACGATCTTTGCCGGATATCCGTAGCGCATCGCCTCGCCCGGGTTGCGCGGACCCACCGGCAGGAGCACCGCGCCGTTGGGTGCCTCCAGATCGATCACGATCAGGGGACCCTCGGTCTCGCGCTGCTGTGCGTAGGGGAACACCTTGCGTGCCCACATCGCCAGCCATCGATCCGTCAACTCGATCTGGCGCACCGTCATTGCGCACGGATCGGCAAGATCCAACAACAGCGCGTGACAATAGGTGGAGTAGCACGAGACGCCGATCGCGTTGGGCATCAGCTCGTCGGATACCGCCGTGACGGCGCAATCGAGAATCTCCGCAAGCCTGTAATAGGCATGCAGCTCTTGCCAAACTGCCGGAGCGGGAAGACGGCGTGCAAGTCCATATACGAGCATCAACTGCTTGCCGACCCAGAGTCCGCGCTGAAGTACCTTCGCCTTCACGCCCAGGAGGTCGGGATCGCCTTCGAGCAGGGGCTTCAGGCATGCCGAATACTGAGTCCACAACGCGTGCCACACGGCAAGCGCCTGTTCCGACGCCTCGCTTTCGCGTTCGGCTGCGGGCTGCGGTTTGCCCGCGTAGCGCCGTGCCAGCTCGGTGTGCAAGAAGATCACCGGCTCACGCATGATTTCCGCGATGCGCGCCCGCTCGCGCGGGGCAAACTCAACCTCTGCCAGCCGCTTCAGCTGGCTGAGGATGGTCTCGTAATAACGGGGGATATTGGTAAGAGGTACCGCACGCAGCCACGAGGCGCAACCATCGGCGTCGGCAAAGGCCAACATGCCCGGACTCGGCTGCGTCTGCGTCTGGGTGAGTGTGAATTCGTTGGTCACCGTTTCCCCGCGAAGGGTGCCGATCCGACACTGCCGGCGCTGCTGCGTTCCAACGAACTCGCGCCACGCGATGCGTATTTGCCTGGCCGGGGTGGCCTTCGCTGGCAGCCCGACATGCACGCGATCGCACCGGAATCGATCATTCGCCCGTTCGTCCGCGCATGTCCGATTCGAGTCTTGTTTATAGCATAAGTCGGCGAGGAGGCGTTGGCCCGGCCGGCGTCCGGCAGCCGCCGTCTATGAGAGTGTGAATATTCTGCATTTGTAGTAAGCAATGTGCACATGCCTGGCTAGCTCCAAGCGTGCAGACTTGCATCCATGAGCACGGCTGACGGGCTCAACAGTCGGACGAAAGACGATCATGGACAAAAACCTTACGCAACGCACCCAAAATCGGCCCCAACCTGCGCCGGCAGCACTGCCGAGCATGACGCAAGGGGCCCCAAGCATTGCCGGATCGTCGGCGGCGAGTCCTGCGTCCGTTCGCGGGCATTCTGTTCCCCGCTTACCTCCAACCCGCGCTGCGCGACCCTCGCGCAGTCGCGGGGTCTTTTTGGAGAAGCCCGTCGAAGTCATGAGCGCAGGACGAGCGCACTGGGTCGAGGTGCCGGTCGCGATCGTCGCGCTGGGCGTCGCTGCATTCGCCCTGGCGGTATGCTTCAACGCGTCGTCAATTGTCGGTGGCCCCGCGGTCGGTACCAATCCGGGTCCCGCCATCGTCGCGGCCGCATCGGTTGCCCCGACTTTCGTCGTGCCGGTGAAGTTGCGCTGAGCGCCTACAAAAGCACGCGTTCGATGCCGCCGTTGTTGGCGGCATCGACATGGTAGGACCGCCGGCCCTGCCGACGACTACTGCCGGGGTGTGCGGATGTTTGCCGTTGGCGCCGGCTCGAAATTGCTTCGAAACGGATTAATGTCGATGCCGCCGCGGCGCATGAAGCGTGCATAGACGCTGAGCCATTCCGGCCGGCAGCGCTCTGTTATGTCGACGAATATTCTCTCCACGCAGGCTTCGTGAAACGCGGCGTGACGTCGGAACGAAACGAGATAGCGCAATAATCCGGCGCGCTCGATGCGCGGACCGCGATAACGAATGAATACGTCGGCGTAATCGGGCTGACCGGTGACCGGGCACGTCGATCGAAACAGCGACGAAGAGAGCGTCTCGTCAACGGGCGCATCGGCATGCGCCAGCAGCGCGGGATCCGGGTCCGACGCGTCGATGGTCACATCGGTATCGTCGATCGACTCTGTTCCGAGCGGAACCGCGCGCAATGGAATCGTTGTGTGGAAGTTCGCCCCCGGCGTCAATGCGACGGCAACCGCGTCGCCGCACACGCGGGTGAGATCGGTTGCGATGCGCCGCCCAAGCTCCGCGCCGGACGCGACGGGCTCCTGCGCGAACGAGCCGAGATAAAGCTTGAGCGACTTGGATTCGACCATCGCCGGCGATTCGGCCCTGACCTTAAATTCTCCGATCGCAAGCCGTGGCCGGCCTCGCGGATCGAGCCAGGTTATTTCGTATGCGTTCCAAAGGTCGCATCCCGAAAAAGGCAGATGTCCTTGAATGCCGAGCGCCGCGCGCTGCGGCGCACGCGAAACCGCAAACAGGAGCGAGGCGTCGTAGCGGTCAGGATAGTCCGTCGCCTTGCCTAGCGGGGAACCGTCAAAGATCGTCATGAGGCGTTCAAGCGTTCTGGAAGCATGGCCGCCAGCCGGAAGAAATGCGATGGAACCCGGTTGCGCTCACGCACGATCCAGACGCCGATAGCTTATGGCCTCCGCGACATGACCGGCGGACAACGCATCCACGCCGGCAAGATCGGCAATGGTGCGCGCAACTTTGAGAATGCGATGATACGCCCGCGCCGAGAGCGACAGCCGCGCAAACGCCTGCTTGAGCATCGCCTCGCTTTCGGTATCGAGCGTGCACCATCGTTCCAGCTCGCGGGTTTGAAGCAAGCTGTTCGACCTGCCCTGCCGCGCACGCTGGCGCGCCGCGGCCCGCGCGACGCGCTCGCGAACGACCACCGACAGCTCTCCGCTACCCGCGCCGCCGCGCCGCGCGGGCAGCGCGTCGGCGGGCAGCGATGGCACCTCGATCTGCAAGTCGATCCTGTCCAGCAATGGGCCGGAGATGCGTGCCCGATAGCGCGCGATCTGATCCGGCGTGCAGCGGCATTTGCCGCTCGGATGGCCGAGGTAGCCGCAAGGGCACGGATTCATCGCCGCAACGAATTGAAAGCTTGCCGGAAAGGTCACCTGCCGGGCGGCGCGCGAGATGTGAATTTTCCCCGATTCGAGTGGCTCTCGCAGCACCTCGAGCACCTTTCGATCCCACTCGGGAAGCTCGTCGAGAAATAGAACCCCATGATGGGCCAGCGAGATTTCGCCCGGTCTAGGATCGCTTCCGCCACCGACGAGCGCCACCGCAGACGCCGTGTGATGCGGCGCGCGATAGGGACGGCGCCCCCAATCCTCGTGCCGAAAGCGCCCGGTCAGCGACTGCAGGGCGGCCGACTCGAGCGCCTCGTCTTCCGACAGCGGTGGCAGCAGCCCCGGCAGCCGTTGCGCAAGCATCGATTTCCCGGTTCCCGGCGGCCCCAGCATCAACAGGCTGTGTCCGCCCGCAGCGGCCACCTCGAGCGCACGCTTCGCAAGGGCCTGTCCGCGCACATCGGCAAGATCGGGAGCATCGCCGTCCGGACAAGCGGAGGCGTGGGGCCCACATCGCGGCAGTTGCTCCCGCCCGCAAAGATGCGCACAGACCTCGAGCAGACTTTTCGCCGGGTGAACAATGGCGTCACGGACCAACGCGGCTTCGCGCGCGCTCGACTCGGGCAACACGAAAGCGCGACCGTCGCGATGCGCTTTCAAGGTCATCGCCAGTGCGCCGCGAATCGGCCGAAGATCGCCGGCCAGCGCCAGCTCGCCGGCAAATTCGTAATGCTCGAGCGAATCCCCTGGAATCTGTCCGGTGGCCGCGAGAATACCCAGCGCGATCGGCAAGTCGAAGCGGCCGGATTCCTTCGGTAAATCGGCGGGCGCGAGGTTGACGGTGATCTTGCGTGCAGGAAAGTCGAATCGCGCGTTTTGCAACGCCGCGCGTACGCGATCGCGACTTTCCCTGACCTCGGTGTCCGGCAATCCGACCAGATTGAATGCCGGCAGCCCGCCGGCAAGATGAACTTCGACTTCGACAGGAGGCGCGTCGAATCCGGAGAGCGCGCGGCTGTGCAGGACGGCAAGGGCCACGCATACGCCTTCGCGCCGGGCAACGTCTGTTACAAGCAGTCTGCGCTGCTGGCGGTCACTTCGTCGCAGTCTTCGCGCGGACTTCGAGTGACTCGACGCGCTCCTCGAGCGCCTCCAGTTTCTCGCGGGCGCGCGCGAGTAGCGTGACCTGGAGGTCAAATTCCTCGCGGCTTACCAGATCGAGCCGGCCGAGCGCGCCGCGCAACAAAACCCGCACGTTCTTTTCCACGTCGCGAACCGGGCTCGCGGCCATCGCCGCCGCCACGCGTGCGCTGATATCGTCAAAAACCTTCTCGCCAATCATGTCCGTGCCCCTTTGCGATTTATGGCAACGAGTCTAGCAAAATCCGCCGCCGTGCTGCGCCGCAGCGCGGACTAGACCGTCAGCGCCCCGTTTAGGCACAGTGGCTTAAAGGCGCGCACCTTTGCGGTGCAAATCCCGGATGCAGTGCAACACGAGAGACCGGCAGTATATGACATAAGCTATTGATATTTAATGAATTAACGGCTTGGCACAGCTTGTGCTGACATGAAGGTGCACGATTCTTCGCAATCAGCCAAGGAGTTCTTCATGCGCTTCAAATTCCGCGCACTCACCGCGCTCTTCGTTGTACTAACCGCGGCCAGTATCTCGAGCGCTCAGGCGCAAACGCCTGCACCCGCGCCTGCGGCCGCGGATGCCAAGCCGGCCGAGCCGTACACGATCACCGGCAATTTTGGCATTTATAGCCAGTACATCTTTCGCGGCCTGACGCAGACCGACACCAAGCCCGCATTCCAGGGCGGCTTCGACTTCGCGC
>JADGRP010000088.1 GCA_017880805.1 Burkholderiales bacterium | reverse complement strand
CTACTGCGCGATAACGACTGACGACCGCGCCCGGGAGAACACAATAATGGACGGCATCCACCTGCTGGGAGAATGGTACGGCTGCGCGGCGGAAAGCCCCGAGATGACGCACGTCCAGCCTCTGCGGACGCTGTGTCTCCATGCGGCCGAAGCTTCCGGGATGACCATAGTCGGCGACAGCTTTTATCAGTTCGAGCCCGCGGGCGTCACCGGCACCGTTCTTCTTGCCGAATCGCACCTCGCCATTCACACCTGGCCCGAACATGGTTTCGTGACCATCGACGTTTACGTCTGCAACTACACGACCGACAATTCGGCCAAGGCGGAACATTTGCTGCGCGAGATGCAGGATGCCATGAAACCGCAGCGTGTGAAATTCCAGGCGATCCATCGCGGGGGCCTCGATGCCCGATGATGCATTGCCTGGCGACCTTCAGCCGGGCGTCCTGACCGAATACCTGTCCGAGGATAGCGGTTTCTTCGTTCGCTCCTTGCGCGAGTACGAGCGCTTCCAGACGCCGTATCAAACGGTGGAAGTTCACGACACCAAATCGTTCGGAAAGTTGTTCCGTCTCGACGGACATCTGATGACGTCGGAAAAGGACGAGTTCTTCTATCACGAGAATCTGGTCCACGTCGCGGCGATCACCCATCCGGCTCCCGAGACCGCGCTGATCATCGGCGGCGGCGACGGCGGCTCCGCCGAAGAGTTGCTCAAGTATCAAACGATAAAGTCGGTGACTCTGGTCGAGATCGATATCGCGGTGCTCGACATCGCGCGCAAGTACTTTGCCGAGGTCCATCGCGGAGCGCTGTCGGACCCCCGGCTCACGGTCAGGGTCGAGGACGGCCTCGCTTTCGTGCGCGGCGCCACGGATACCTACGATCTCATTGTGCTCGATCTCACCGATCCCGGCGGAGCGTCGGAGCCGCTGTACGGCGTGGAGTTCTACCGGGCATGCGCCGGCCGGCTCAATCCCACCGGCGCGATGGCGCTGCATATCGCGTCTCCGGTGGCGCATCCCGAGCGGGTTCGCGCGACGTTGGCCAATCTGCGTGCGGTCTTTTCGGTCGTCATCCCTTATCTCGTTTCGATACCGTTGTACGGAGGTATGTGGATGATGGCCTGCGCGTCGCCGACGCTCAATCCTGCGTACATGACCCCCCTGGAAGTCAACCGCCGCGTCGCGACCCGAGGCATTCGCCATCTGCAGTACTACAACGGCGACGTCCACCGCGCTTCGATGGCGCTGCCGAACTTCGTCCGCGACCTCGTCGCCTAGAAAGCCTGGCAGGGCGGCAGGCATAGGCGCGGCCCTGGAAAGGCCGGAGGACGATACCAAGGCGCTGTCCGGCCTTGAACCTGCGCATTCCGGCCGCATCTAAGGCTAGCAGCGGCTCACCGAGCCGCCCGGGCTATCCAATGAAAACCTACACGATGTCACTTGCCCAAGCGATGCACGGTGCCGATTTCGTGCAGCTGAACGGTATCGTTTTCGCGACCGAGTATCTGCGCGTTCCGGATGAATCCACGGTTGCCGAGGACGTGGTAATGGAGCTCAAGCTGGGCGACACCGAGCTCGCGTTCACCCGCGAGGAACTCGACGGCGCGGAGCACGTCGGCGACGGGGTGTACCGGCTGACGTCCGGCGCGTTGTTGCGCTTCCTCGCGACTGCGACCGTACACTAGCTATCCCGAATTGGCGCGGCCGGATCTGCGGCCGGCGATGGGCTATGATGCCAAAAATTCTGCGACCGGCATGTCAACACGTCCGCGAAAATCTTCTGCTCGGGTCACACTTGTGCTGCTCGGCGCCGCGGCATTGGCGTCGTGCGGCCAGCAGGAAAGCACGCTTCGTCGCGACCTCTACGCCAACAAGGAAGACTGCCAGAAGGACTGGGGCGACGAGCTCAAATGCGCGGAGCAGCCCGCACCGGCCACCACTGGAAGCGGCGGCGGCTATCACGGCGGCTATTGGTACGGACCGTTCTACCGCTCCGGCGCGTACGGCTCCAGCGCGATCAGCATGCCGCACGGAACGGTCGACGCGGCGCGTCCGGGCAGTCACGCAATCGCGACCTCGCACATAAGCCGGGGCGGATTCGGCGGCACCGGATCGGCGCACGCATCGAGCGGCTCTTGACGGCGCTGTGCACGCGATTCCAAGTGCACGCCGGCAGCCGCCGATGACCCACTTTTCGTGATCCGCGAATCGAGAATTCCTCGCCCGAACTGGCGCGAGGATTGCGAAGCCGCAGGTTTCAGCTTCCACTCGATGGACGGAGTGTACTGGGACGAGTCGCACTGCTATCGCTTCACCGCGGGCGAGATCGACGAACTCGAAGCCGCGACGCGCGAGCTGCACCAACTTGCGCTCACTGCGGTCGAGCACATCGTCACCCGCGATCGCTTCGAGCAACTCGCGATTGCGCCCGGATTTGCCGAGCGGATCAGTACATCCTGGAGGTCGCGCGATCCGGCGCTTGCCGGCCGCTTCGATCTCGCTTACAACGGCAGCCATCCTCCCAAGCTGCTCGAATACAACGCCGACACGCCGACCGCGCTGCTCGAAGCGTCGGTCGTCCAGTGGCGCTGGCTTCAGGGGGCGATCCGGCCGCAATTGGCCGAAGCCGACCAGTTCAATTCGCTGCACGAAAAACTCATTGCCAACTGGCGCGCGATCGGCGTCACGACCTCGGCCAACGTTCCGGTGCACTTTGCCTGCGTCAAGGCTAGCGACGAAGACTACGGAACGATCGAATACCAACGCGACGTTGCCACACAGGCCGGCCTTGCCACGCGCTTTGTCTATATCGAGGACATCGGCTGGGCGGATGACGCGAAGTGCTTCGTCGATGGCGACGGCGAGGAAATCGCCCTGCTGTGCAAGCTCTATCCCTGGGAATGGCTGATCAAGGACGAGTTCGGGCCGCATTTGCTGCAGGCGAAAATGCGCGTGATCGAGCCGCCGTGGAAGATGCTGCTGTCGACCAAAGGCCTCTTGCCCATCCTGTGGGAGCTCTACCCCGATCATCCCAACCTGTTGCCGGCATCGTTCGACCGCTTTCGCATTTCCGGCGACTACGTCCAGAAGCCGATGTATTCACGGGAAGGCGCCAACGTCACCGTCTATCGTGGAGGCGAGGTGCTGCGCGAGGGAGGAAGCTACGGCCAGGAGGGATGGATCTATCAGGCGTATACCGAGATTCCTCGATTCGACGACAGCTACGTTACCATCGGCTCCTGGATCGTCGGCGACGAGCCGGCTGGGATAGGCATGCGCGAAGACGCCACGCCGATCACTCGCAATACCAGCCGCTTCGTGCCGCATTACTTTATTTGAGCGAGGATCGGGACGACGCCCGCATGGCGCTGATGCGCGTTCCGATGACAACACGAGGAGCATGACATGAACGATCTGTGGCAATCGATCGCCGGCTTTCCGGAATTCCTGCTCTACTTCGTGCTGGCGCTCGCATTGCTCGCGCTTTTCGTTGCGGTGTATGTCCGCGTGACACCGTATCGTGAGATCGCGCTGATCCGCGAGGGAAACATCGCCGCGTCGATCTCACTTTCGGGAGCGGTGATCGGTTTTGTGCTGCCGCTCGCAAGCGCGATCGCACACAGCGTAAGCGCGTTGGACATGGTTGCCTGGGGCGTGATCGCGCTGCTTGTGCAAATCGTCGTCTATGCCGTAACGAGCCGGCTCGTGCCTCATTTCCGGGAAGCGATCGAGGCCGATCGCGCGGCGCCGGCGTTGTTGCTGGCCGCGCTTTCGGTTTCCGCGGGCATGTTGAACGCGGCGTCGTTGAGTTATTGATTGCCTGATCCTGGCGGGGACAAAATAGCGCCCGCTACGCATGCCCATAAGCAAGGGGTCTGCGGCGCACCCGAGGCTTTCGGCAACGTTGGCGTAAAATGCGGGTTGGAGGTACCGGAGAAAAGTAGATGAATCGACAACGCAGAGTAATATTGAAAACCGGCAGCGGCGTGACGCTGCTCTCGCTCTTCGGGGGTGCGGGCCTGCTCTCGCCGCGTGCTGCGCAGGCGCAGGCGTGGAACAAGACCGCGTTCGACACGCACAGTCTTGCCGAAACGATGAAAGCGCTTGGTGGCGGCGAGCCTGCGCCGAGCAAGGACATCGTTTTCTTTCAGACGCCGGACATCGCCGAGAATGGCGCCGTCGTGCCGGTGGGGATCAGCAGCAACATTCCCAAGACCGAATCGATCGCGATCCTGATCGAAAAGAATCCCAACATGCTGGCCGCGATTTTCGACATTCCCGCGGGCACCGATCCGTCGATCTCGACCCGGGTCAAGATGGGACAAAGCTCGAATATCGTCGCGCTGGTCAAGGCCGATGGCAAATACTACGTCGCGTCCAAGGAAGTCAAAGTGACACTCGGCGGATGCGGAGGATGACATGGCAGACCCGATGAAAATCCGCGCCAACCTTGTCGGAGATTCGACCGAGGTCAAGGTGCTGATGAGTCACGAGATGGAGACCGGTCAGCGCAAAGATGCGCTCGGCGCGATTATTCCAGCGTGGTTCATACAATCCGTGACCGTGACCTATGGCAGCAAGACCGTGCTGGCGGCGCAGTGGGGAACGGCGATCGCGAAGAATCCATTTCTGGCGTTCAAGTTCCAGGGCGGCGCGAAGGGCGAGAAGATCACCATCACCTGGGTCGACAATCGCGGCGACAAGCGCACCGACGAGACGACGATCACCTGATCTCTCGCGTGACGCGTGGCGCGCGGCCGTAGTGCTTGCGCCGCGCAAGGACTCGCCTTCCAATCCATCGAGGACAGATATGTCTGATTCTCCGCGTCGCGGTTCCTGGCTCGTCGCGATTCTGACCATGGTGGCGATGCCTGCGGTGTTCGCACAGGGTTCCGCGGTCGACGAGATCGCCAAGTATCGCGCCGCGCTGCAGGACGGCAATCCGGCCGAACTGTGGGAGGCGCGCGGCGAAGATCTATGGAAGCAGAAGCGCGGCCCCAAACAGGTTTCGCTGGAACAGTGCGACCTGGGGCTGGGCGCGGGTGTCGTCAAGGGCGCGTATGCGCGTCTACCGCGGTACTTCGCCGACGCCGACCGGGTCATGGATCTGGAGACGCGTCTGGTGTCGTGCATGGTCAGTCAGCAGGGATACACGGAAGCCGACGCGAAGAAATCTCCGTTCGGCAACGGCAACGCGAAGAAGTCGGACATCGAAGCACTGGTCGCCTACGTCACGTCAGAATCGCGCGGCGTTCCGATGAACGTGTCGATTGCGCATCCGAAGGAAGCGGCGATGTACCGCATCGGCGAAAAGATGTTTTACTTCCGGGGCGGCCCGCACGATTTCGGGTGCGTCACCTGCCATGGCGAAGACGGCAAGCGAATACGGCTGCAGGACCTGCCGAACCTGACCAAGCTCGAAGGAGCGCAGAAGGCCTATACGACCTGGCCCGCGTATCGTGTTTCTCAAGGTGAGTTGCGCACTTTCCAGTGGCGGCTATACGACTGCTTCCGCCAGCAGCGCTTTCCGGAGCTTCTTTTCGGATCGGATGCGTCCATCGCGCTAACGATGTTCCTTGCGCGCAATGCCAACGGCGCAGCGTTCGACGCACCCGCAATCAAGCGCTGAAAGGCATCGATGAAGATAATCAGAAACGTTCTTGTGATCGGCCTCGCGCTCCTTCCACTCGGCTGCGCGATCGCACCGTCCAACGACGAGATCGCCGCCCAGGCGACCGCGATGCTGCAGGCGTCTTTCAAGGCGGCGGGTCAGGCCGGACTCGACCGCCTGAATCAGGACGAGACGCAGCGCGTATGCAGCGGACTGGCCGGCAAGGCGCCGGCAAAGGATGTTGCGGAAAGAATCGAAAAACTGAACCTCGCGACCATCCGCTATCCGGCGGACGGCAAGCTGCTCGGCGACTGGAAGAATGGCGAGAAAATCGCGCAGGAGGGCCGCGGCAAGCAATTCTCCGACGATGTCGCGGGTCCCGTCGGCGCGAACTGCTACGCGTGCCACCAGCTCACGCCACAAGAACTGTCGTATGGCACCATCGGCCCGAGTCTCTATCAATTTGGCAAGCTGCGCGGCTTCGGCGCCGAGACGCAGCGTTATGCCTACGGCAAGATATTCAACGCCGATGCATACGCCGCGTGCTCGAACATGCCGCGCTTCGGCCACAACGATATTCTGACCGAGCAGCAGCTCAAGGACGTGACCGCGCTGCTGATGGACCCCCAGTCGCCGGTCAACAAGTGACGCATCCGTCCAAGAGCAAGACGCGAAGCGTCGCGGCGATTGGTTGCGGATGCGTCATCCCCGCGAAAGCGGGGATCCATTTTGACTTTTAAAAGCCAATGGATTCCCGCTTTCGCGGGAATGACGATTGGGTGATGAACGCGGGCGCCGGAAGCAGCGATCGACGTAAGTCCAGATGAACCGCCGCGAATTCCTGCAGGTCCTCGCCGCGGCATCCGCCGCGGGTTTCCCGATGGGGGGTCGTGGCGCCACGCCGCAGAGCGCCGCAGGCATCTACGACGTTCCGCGCTTCGGCAATGTGCACCTGCTGCACTTCACCGATTGTCATGCGCAATTGCTGCCGACGTACTTCCGCGAGCCGAGCGTCAATCTCGGCCTGGGCGATGCCGCGGGACGTCCTCCGCATCTGGTGGGCGAGGCCTTGTTGCGATACTTTGGCATTGCGCCCGGAACGCG
>JADGRP010000353.1 GCA_017880805.1 Burkholderiales bacterium | reverse complement strand
GGTTCATCCTGGCGAGCGACATCTACCACGACTTCTACCGCTGGCCGCTCATCGACCGGCGCGCATTCGAGCGGTGGTGCGAGGCGACCGCGTGGGGGCAGCTCTTCCTCCGCTACGCTGCCATGGGTCCCCAGGGGCAGGTGCCGCCAGACATCATCGCCGGGTTCGCCACGCCGACAGCCGCCGCGCCGGCCTCCCCCCGCGTCCATTAGCCCCGTCGGAGGGTCCCGGCGGAAAAGCCGCTCCCTAGGACTCCCAAACAGCGTTACACTCCGTCCAGCTCGGCCGTTCACCTTGTCGTTCTTATTGGGAGGAATACGTCATGAACCTATCCCGTGTTGCGCTCGCTGCCGTCGTTGCCTGGATTGTTGACGCCGCGTACGGGTTCGTCGTGTATGGCATGGTCCTCAAGAGCGAATTCGGCCGCTACCCGGCCATCTACCGGCCGATGGAAACGCAGGGCACCTACATGCCAATCCTGTTCGCCGGAATCCTGCTCGCGATGTTCGCCGCCGCCTACATCTATGCCAAAGGTTATGAAGGTGGCAGTGGTTTTCAGGAAGGGATGCGATTCGGCGTGCTGCTGGGATTGTTCGTCGTTGGCTACGTCAGCGTCGCGAATTACTCCATGATTAGCCTCGGGCGCAGGCTGGCCGGCTGCATGGCGATCGCGGGGCTGGTGGAGTGGATTCTCGCTGGCATCGTCATCGGGATCGTGTACAAGCCAATCTCTCAGAGCAAGACGATGCGCGCGTGAGGCTGTTATGATGGCAGGTCATGACCACCGCGTCATCTGCCAAGATGGGCCCTAAAGCGGGGCTTGAAGGTACCGTCGCCTGTGCGTCCGCGATCTGCTACCTGGACGGCGATCGCGGCGTGCTCGCGTATTGCGGATACGACATCCACGATCTCGCGGAGAAGGCGAGCTTCGAAGAGGTCTGCTACCTGCTGTGGCACCGGCGGCTGCCGACACACGCGGAGCTGGGCGATCTGCAGTCCCAGCTCACCGCGGCGCGGCTGCTGCCGGAGCCGATTCTTCGGCTCCTGCGGACGCTCCCGGGGGGCGACGGTATGGGCCTCCTGCGGACGCTGACCTCCGCGCTCGGCCACTACGATCCCGACGCTTCCGACCATTCTCCAAAGGCCAACTACCGCAAAGCCGTCCGCCTCGTCTCGCAGGTGAGCTCCATTGTCGCAGCCATGGGGCGCGCGCAGGCGGGCGGCGGTCCGATTCAGCCGGACCCGGTGCTCGGCCATGCGGCGAACTTCCTCTACATGCTGACCGGCGAGCGTCCAAGCGGGCTGGCCACGCGCGCGTTCGACGTGGCGCTCATTCTGCACGCGGACCACGAGCTGAACGCGTCGACGTTCGCGGCGCGGGTGGCCGCGGCGACGCTCACAGACATCCACTCGACGATCGTCGCGGCGATCGGGACGCTCAAGGGCCCGCTGCATGGCGGCGCGAACGCCGACGTGATGCGGCTGCTGCTCGAGATCGGCCCGAGCGCGCCGCTCGAGAAGGCGGAAGAGGTGGTGCGCGCCAGGCTCGCGCGCAAGGAGAAGATTCCCGGGTTCGGCCACCGTGTGTACCACACCGAAGATCCGCGGGCGACGCATCTGCGGCAGATGTCGCGCGATCTCGGCCAGCGCGCGGGGCAGCCGATCTGGTACGACATGTCGCAGCGCATCGAGGCGCTCGTGAAAGCCGACAGGAAGCTGAACCCGAACGTCGATTTCTATTCCGGGTCGACCTATTACGCGCTCGGCATCCCGATCGATCTCTTCACGCCGATCTTCGCGGTCAGTCGCGTGTCGGGCTGGACGGCGCACGTGCTCGAGCAGTACGCGAACAACCGGCTGATCCGGCCGCGCGCGGAATACGTGGGGCCGGAATACCCGCAGCGCTACCAGCCGCTCGACGCTCGCTAGGTTTCGATGGAAGGTGCGGCAGCCGGCTCGTTGCAGGCCGCGTTCCACTCTTGAACGACATCCTGAAAATCGGCGACAAACTCGCGCAGCAAGCCGTTCACCGACTGAGAGGGCTCGCCGAGCTTCTTGGGCCCGGCGAACATCTCGGCGAGCGCCGACACCGAGAGCGTGTCGTCTGGGGCGGGTTCCAGGTTCACACGAGGCGCGCCGACCACCGCCGATGGCGCCGGAAGCGCGACAAGGGGCGCGACGACCGCGGTTCGGCAGAACCGCTCGGCGGCCCAGTGCAGGACGCGGGCGCGCGTGCCCTCGTCGAGTTGAGTGAGGGCGGCCGCGATCGCCTGCATCGCCGACAGCTCTGCTTGGAGGCTATTGGTCTCGGCGAGTCGGGGAAACGGCGTAATGGCAGGCGGACTACTAACGGACATAATGTCATATAGAGTCGCAATATGCCTGCCGCCAGAGCTATTCCTTGTAAATGTTGAAAGCAAAGACATTATCTGCGATCATGATGGCACCGCATACCACCCGTAAGCGTTTCATTTCGGTACACGGCTGACGGAACTGCATTTTCTCGATTCATGGAATCCCGCTTCATTCGCAACTTCTCGGTCATCGCGCACATCGACCACGGCAAGTCGACGCTCGCGGACCGCTTTCTCGAACTC
>JADGRP010000352.1 GCA_017880805.1 Burkholderiales bacterium | reverse complement strand
CGCTGGCGATGGTGTTGCCAGCCGCGATAGCGTCGATCACCGATTCCACATTCTTCGCGCATGCGTCGACATGCGTTCACGGTCCACGCCGTGATCGCTTGCACGCACTGCGCGATACGCGGCTCGACGTGAATGCGGAGCTTCGGCAATCGCGGTTTCGGCGGCGCAGTGCGCTGTCGACGCCCATTGCAGTCTATCTAACGGGAGAACGATATGAAAACCCGCGTCTTGATACTTGCAGGCGTCTTGTTGTCTACCCAGGCTTCCATCGGATTCGCCCAGAGCTGCACCGGTGGCCAGTTGGACTCGACGTATGGTCCGTCCGGGTCAGACGGCTTCGTCCAGATTTCGCCGCTCTTTTCTGTTACCACTGGAATTGGTGGGGATTATGAGGGGATCAGGAGTGACGCGAAGTCGAACGTGTTCGTGATCGCCCCAGCGAGCGTAGACAGTGATGGGGACACCGTAGGCGCCATCTCCAAAGTCGCGGCCAACGGCAATCGCGATTTAAGCTTCGGCGGTTATGGCACGGTGGTTCCGGGGGGCCAGCCTCTCAGCCCGTACGCCGCTATGACGACGGACGGCGCCGGGAATGTCCTGGTTGCAACACAGGGCTTTATCGACGTATTCACCACGCCTACCGATGTCATCGTCGTGAATCGCTACTCAGCGTTGGGCGTGGGAGACACGAGTTACGGCGACGGCGTATCGGGCGTCGCGACGATTCCGCTGGTGAATGTATCGGCCCCCATTGATTTGCGGGCGGGTGTCGACGGGAGCGTCATCGTCGCCGCATCCACGAACGACCCGGTCTCGGGCAAGCGGGTGCCGGTCGCCGTCAAGCTGAAGCCGTCCGGTGTTCTGGATACGACCTTCGGAACCGGCGGCATCGGCTTCTTCTACAACGCCGCGTTCGCGGCGATGTTCGGACCAACAGGCAAGGCGACGGATGTCGCCATCCAGCCGGACGGCAGGATATTGATCGCCGGCCGGGTGGGCGACAACTCGACGTTCAACCAGTTCTTCGTCGCGCGCCTGCTGTCAAACGGCGCGCTCGACACGAGCTTCGGAACGAACGCCGGCATGACGGTCGTCAGCTTCGGTGCGGTTGGAACGCCTGATGCGGTCGCCTTCGGTCGCAAG
This sequence comes from Burkholderiales bacterium, assembly GCA_017880805.1. Taxonomy (GTDB): domain Bacteria; phylum Pseudomonadota; class Gammaproteobacteria; order Burkholderiales; family Casimicrobiaceae; genus PALSA-1003. The sequence continues at coordinate 4,309 of JADGRP010000352.1, read as the reverse complement.
ATGGCGGTGCAGTCGGACGGAAAGATCGTCGTCGTCGGGGGCCTTGCGCAAACCGCCACTGGGCTGCCGACTGGAACGGGGGTCATCCGATTGACGTCGACGGGACACCTCGACACGACGTTCAACGGCACCGGCAAGCAAGCGATTCCGCCCGGACCCGGTGGCGTTGCCGCCGTTAACGTGGCGCTGCAGGACAACGACAAGATCCTGCTGGCGGGACAGCAGTTCGTTGACGCCGCGCAGACAGTGAGCGTCGCCGCGGTGATGCGATTGACCTCCGCGGGGCAACCCGATTCGACTTTCGGAACGTTCGGGGTCGCCACCATTGCGTCGCCGCTGGGCGGCAACTCGGGCATCAGCGGCGTGACCTACACGCCCTTCAAAGCTACCGGAAACATCGTGGTGAGCGTCGGCGCCGATAATCGCGTGACAAAGAGCGCATCGTACCTCGCGCAGCTCGATTCCGGACACGGCACAAAGTGTCATTGAGAGCTTTCACATCCAGCCTCGCGGCGGCCGCCGGAACCACGGCGGCCGCCGAGTTCGAAGAGAAGCGTTCACAAAATCTGCAACGGACATCGAAGCCCCGAAGCCGCCCCCGCGGCGAGCGAGCAGCAGACGACTCCCTGCATGAGTTGCCACGCTTTTTCGTGGTGGATGATTTCCGCCCGCAGGCCGATGCCGAGCCCCACGATGAGAAGAACGCAGCTGGCCCTCAGCGCGTAAAGCTGCAACAGCGATACCTGGGTCGTTCCGGCAATGCCTTCTCGCCGATCATCTTGATGCAGCGTCAGTTCGGATGTGTTCATCACCTACTCCACTTCCTTCAGGACCTTCTCGATCGCGGTCAGGCGCGTCCTGACGTCCGCGAGCGTCGCCTGGATGGAAGAAAGCGCAGTCGTATTCTCGGATGCGGAGGCCACCGCCTTTTCCGCGATCTGGCGATACGCTGTATCGCTTGCGTCGCGAACCTTCGCCTGCTGGATGGCCGAGAAGGCCCGGATGCCGAAGACCAGCAGGATCGTCCCGAAAAAGAGACCGATGGACAGGAGATACAAGTGTTCGGACATGGGGATACCCTCTACTTTTCAGGTTTGGTCGTTAAGGAGTTCGCCACCTTGGCAATGGCGGCCGGAGTGAGCTCGAAGCCAAAGTCGTTCACTTCGAAGTAGTTCAGTGCCTTGCCGTCGAGAGACAGCTCGAGCTGGCTCGTGACGAGGCCGGCGTCTTCCAGCTTCTGAAGGTGCAGGTGCAGCAACGGACGGCTAATACCGATCTCGCGCGCGAGCTGGCTGACGTAGTTGCGTCCGCCGGAGGCCAGCGCCGCGATGATGCGCAGCCGGTGCGGGTTGTCGAGCGCTGACAGCATCGCCAGCAACTGGTCTCCCGCGGTCGGTACATGCGTTCTTCTTGTCACGTGTCAATAATATCTGACGCATGTAAGGAAGTCAAGTAGGGTCAGAGACGCCAAGCGATCGCGCGCATCGAGGATCGCGGCGACGTGCATCGCTCGGCGTCTCTGACCCTACTTTAGGCGCGAGTCTGACGTTCAGCGCGTCCGCACGGGTGCTCTATTCCGAGGTCGAGGGCTCGGCGGGCCTGTTTTGAAACGAACTTCTTGTGCTGGCATGACACGTGCATAAGCCTGTCATGCACAAGCCCAGTTGCCCGGGCAGGATACCGACCTCGCTCTCGCTGGGCGACCGGAAAAATCACTCATTCGATCGACCGCATACATTATGAATCCTCGCCATCGAATTGCTTCGATAGCCATCGGCCTTCTGATCTCGACCGGCGCAACCGCGCTGGACGTGAACCTCGTCGGCTTGTTCCCAAACAAGGCCGTGGTGCAGATCGAAGGCGGTGCCCTGCAAACCCTCTCCGTCGGACAGAAGACACGCGACGAAATCACCCTGCTGTCGGTGGCGCGCGATGGCGCAACGTTCGACATCCAGGGTCGACGCGTGGCGCTCGCAATGGGTCCTGCGCGAAGGCAGACGAGCCCCGCCGCCGCCCAAACGAGCGCCGCCGCCGAGGCCCAAACGAGCGCCGCCGCCGCAGCCAACTACGCGGTGGTCCGAACAAACGAACGGGGCGATTTGGTCGCCGATGGCGAAGTGAACGGTATGCCGGTTCGATTTGCCGTGGATACCGGCGCGACGTTCATCACGCTTCCCGCCCGCGAGGCGAGCCGCCTCGGGCTCGACTACCACAACGGCCAGAAGGTCGTGATGGAAACGGCCAACGGCAATATGTTCGCTTATCGTCTCAAGCTCGAGACGGTACGCGTTGGCGGCGTGGCCGTGCATGACGTCGACGCAGTCATCATGGACGGCAACAGCCTGCCCATCGCCTTGCTCGGCATGAGCTTCCTCAATCGCACGGACATCAAGCGCGAGGGAACGATCTTGACGCTGACGAAGCGGAATTAAGAGATACCTCGGCCCGCGCGCTGCGGCCAGCAAGCTGGCTGAGAGGCGCGCAATTATTAAGCGCAAATGTAGATTCCCGGAGCCGCGGCCCGTCAGTTAGATCCGCTTTCGGCGCGCGGCGTCAGCCACGAAGGTTGGCGCACCCCAGTCAAGCAGAACCGCGCAATGCCAATGTCTGCTTGCGACCCGCTGCCGACATCGCCCCGAGCCGGAACCGGGCATTAGAAACGATGGAATAGACCGCGACAGGCTGGGAGTCCATACTCGACGCGACGATGGCGCTTTAACGCAAAAACGGGCCGGTATCGCATGCGCTCGAGGAAGACCCGCCTGCCTGCTCGAATCTACGTGGAGACAACCACATGAAGCGGTCGATCCTCAGTATTGCGGCAATAGTCTGTTTCGTTATGGCCGGTCAGTCCTTCGCTCAAACCACCGCCGATGCCTTTCGCAAAGCGGGCGCTGCCTATTTCAAAGCAGGTCAGTTCCGCCAATCGGTAAAAGCGTACCAAGAGGTGATTCGGCTCGCGCCCAATGACGCGGACGCCTACCAGCAGCTCGGCGAAGCGTTCACCCGCCTGAACTTGAACAAGGAAGCGGCGGAAGCCTTCGAGAAGCAGGCCGACCTGCTGACGTCGGGCGCGGGCGCAGCCGCATCAACTCCGGCACCAGCGGTGACTCAACCTGCCCAAGCGTCCCACGCGCAGCCTCAACCCTCGGCCGCGAACGGACAGCTAACGTACAAGATCGGTCAACGCGTTGAGTATGTCGACAATGGCAAGTGGTACAAAGCAGTAATCATTGACGTTCGCGACGACAGCGCCAATCAGTTAAACGGCAAACTCTACGCTCCGTATCGCGTCCATCCGCTCGGTTATTCCGGTTTTGGCTCAACTTACGATGACCGCTGGGTATGCTGTGCGGACTTTACGGATCACCGCTCCCAACTCCGTGCTGCCGGTTCCGGCCCGACGGAGCCTGTACCCAACGGCGAGGCGAACGACGATGTGTTAAAGGCGATGCGCAAGACCGCGGCAGCGGCACCACCTCCGACGCGCTCTGGCGGCGCAGTGACGGCCAGACCCTACCACTGCGTCTATTTTGTCGTAAATCAACTGGTGGATGCGGCGCCGCTCACAATCACAGGCAGCAGCACTTACACGGATAGCGAGGGTAAGCGCGGCACATTCAGCTTGAACTCGTCGACCTTGACTTTTCACGGCGGCAATTACGACGGGCAGCGCGCCGAGTTCGAAACCAGCGGCGGTCGGCCGCAGCTTCATATTCTCGGTCCGAGCGGGCGTCGCGTCATCGATTGCGATTAACACCCCTCCGCCCTGGCTGAGGGCAGTCGGGGCCACCGCACCCCCTCCCAATTACTTCCGACCGCATCGCCGCTCTGGTGCCTCTGCCCCGCATCCACGGCTACCGCTCCTTCGTCGCGCTGTCGCGAACGGCCGCTCACGAGAAATTTTCGCGACGATCACGAACGGCAGGAGTTGGCCGAACTGAGACTATCGCGGCGGTCGCAGTTTGACCCACTGCAGACGCCCAGCGCCTGTGGAAGCGAGCGTTGTACGCTGCAAGCTGGAGCTGAGAACTACGGCTTAGGGAGTCAAGGGATATTCTTCTTTGTGGTTAATTGTTTGCTTCGGGTGACGGCAGGACCTGATGCTGCGCTTTCGCATAGGCGTCGCTGAACGTATCGCCGCCGCGCACCGCGGCAATCAAACCTAATAGTCCGTCGCGCCCCGCGATTGCGTTCCAGCGACGAACCTCATGGCCAACCGTGCTGTAAACAGCGAACCTGCTATTTGAGGGGTTGTTCGAATCCTTATCATCCCCATAGGTGTGTACCGCCGTGATCCAGTCGTTCG
>JADGRP010000351.1 GCA_017880805.1 Burkholderiales bacterium | reverse complement strand
TCACCGGCATGCCCGCCCATCGGCTGGCGCGGCAAGGCATTGCGCGCACATTCCAGATCGTCCAGCCGTTCGCCGGCCTGTCGGTTTTGGAAAACATCGCCGTGGGCGCACACCTGCATATTGCGGGTCGGGCGGCGGCATTGGCGGCTGCCGCGGACGTCGCCAGACTGGTCGGGCTCGACACCATGCTAGAGCAGCCGGCCGCGACCTTGACGGTGGCCGGGCGCAAGCGGCTCGAATTGGCCCGCGCGCTGGCGACGTCGCCGAAACTGCTCTTGCTCGATGAAGTTTTGGCCGGCCTGAACCCCTCGGAAATTCGTGACATGGTGCCGATCATCCGCGCCATTCGCGAACGCGGCGTGACGATCCTGATGATCGAGCACGTGATGCAGGCGGTCATGAGCCTGGCCGAGCAAGTTTACGTGCTGGTGGAAGGCCACACGATTTCACAAGGCCCGCCCGCAACGGTCGCCGCTGATCCGAAAGTGATCGAGGCCTATCTCGGCGCCGGCGCCGCCGCCAAACTTGCCGGAGGCGCGCATGGCCGCTGAGGCGCTGCTGCACGTTCGCGGGCTGCACGCCGGCTACGGCGAGGTCGAGATTTTGCGCGGCATCGATCTTGTCGTCGGTGCCGGCGACATCGTTGCCGTGCTCGGCTCGAATGGGGCCGGTAAATCGACGCTCAATCTCGCGATTTCCGGGATCGTGCCGGCGCGCCAAGGCTCGATCGAATTCGACGGGCGCTTTATCCATGATGCGCGCCCGTCGGCCATCGTCGCTGCCGGCCTGGTCCATGTGCCGGAAGGACGCCGCATTTTTCCGAATATATCGGTCCGCGACAATCTCGATCTCGGCAGTTATCGCCGCGCATCGGCGCGCCGCGACGAAAACCGCGAGCGAGTATTTTCCATGTTCCCCCGATTGCGCGAGCGCGCCGCCCAGCGCGCCGGTACGCTGTCGGGCGGCGAGCAGCAGATGCTCGCGATCGGCCGCGGCCTGATGGCCGAACCGAAGCTCCTCATTTTGGATGAGCCATCGCTCGGTCTGTCTCCGTTATTGGTGGAGGAAATGTTCGCCATGATCTTACGACTCAACAAAGACGGACTCGCGGTGCTATTGGTCGAACAGAACGTGGTGCAAAGCCTCGACATCGTCCACCGCGCCTACATCCTCGAGCATGGCAGCTTTGTCATGTCGGGCAGCGCCGCGGATATTCGATCCAACGCCGGTCTCAAACGCGCTTTCCTCGGACTATAGCCATGACCCAACAGAACACGTTGCGCGCACAGCTGTCGAAGCCGCCAATTGTGATCGCGCCGGGCGTTTACGATCCGCTCACCGCGCTGATCGCCACGCAGGCCTGTTTCCGCTCGCTTTATATTTCCGGCGCGGCGATCGCCTATACGCGTTTGGGGCGGCCGGACATCGGGCTGGTCAGCGTCACGGAAGTGGTCGAGACGGTAGCGCTGATCCGCGATCGTGTGGATGCTCATCTTATCGTCGATGCGGATACCGGCTATGGCAATGCGCTCAATGTCGAGCGTACGGTGCGGCTGCTTGAGAAATCCGGTGCGCAAGCAATTCAGATCGAGGATCAGGGTTTTCCCAAACGCTGCGGCCATCTTGACGACAAGACATTGATTCCGGCTACCGAAATGGCCGGCAAGATCAAGGCTGCGGTCGATGCCCGCCGTTCTTCCGAAACGCTGATCATCGCGCGCACCGATGCGGTGGCGGTTGAAGGTTTCGAGCACGCCGTCGAGCGCGCGCTGCTCTACCGCGACGCCGGAGCCGATGTGCTGTTCGTCGAGGCGCCCAAGGCGCGCGAGGAGCTCGCCAAGATCGTCAATCTCGTCGGCCGCAAAGTGCCGCTGATGGCCAATATGGTCGAAGGCGGCAAGACGCCGATGCTGTCGGCGGCCGAACTCGAAGCGCTCGGTTTTGCTTTGGTCATTTTCCCCGGCGGGATCGTGCGCACGCTGGCCAAGACTGCGGTCGACTATTACGCGTCGCTCGCCGCGCACGGCAGCACGCAGCCGTTCCGCGAGCGCATGTTCGATTTCGATGCGCTCAACCGACTGATCGGTACGCCGGAAATGCTGGAGTGCGGCAGGCGATATGAAGCGACATCAGCGTCGGATAGCAAGAAACGCCAGTAAGCCAAGGAATGTCTCGCATGGACAAGCTTTTCGATACCATCATCAAGAACGCACGCGTGGTTCGACCGAACAAGACCTCGGTCGATTGTCTTGATATTGCGATCAAGGATGGAAAGATCGCCCGGATCGGGCCGGAAATTCAGGCTGATCTCGCTGCCCACGTCTTTGACGCCAAAAACCGCCTCGCGTTCCCAGGGTGCGTCGACGCGCATATGCATATCGGCATTTATGCGCCGCTCGCCCAGGACGCGGTTTCGGAGAGCAAGGCTGCGGCGATGGGAGGAGTGACCTCAAGCCTGAATTACCTGCGCACGGGACACTACTACCTCAATCAAGGCGGCCCTTATCGCGAATTCATGCCCGAAGTGCACAAGCAGTCCGAGGGACGATTTTGGGTCGATTATGGCTTTCATCTTGCGCCCATCGAATCGGCGCACATCGATGAAATGGAATATCTGGTCACAGACCATGGGGTGACCTCGTTTAAGATCTTCATGTTTTACGGCGGCTATGGGCTGCACGGACGCTCGTCGCAGCAAAATGATTTTTTGATGATCGGCCCCGACGAGCAGTACGACATCGCACATTTCGAGTTCATTATGCGGTCCGCCCAGCGCCTGATGGCCAAATTTCCCGATAAGGCCGCCCACATCAGCGTTAGTCTGCATTGCGAACTCGCGGAGATCCTCAACGCCTATACAAAGATCGTGGAACGAGAAGGCAAGCTGACCGGGCTGAAGGCCTACAGCGCCGCCCGCCCGCCGCATTCCGAGGGACTTGCCATCTGGATTGCATCTTATCTGGCGAATGAAACCAATTGCCTGAACATCAATTTGTTGCACTTGAGCTCGCGCAAAGCCGTGGATGCCGCGTGGACCATGCAGCAGGTCTTTCCGCACATCGCTTTCCGCCGCGAAGTGACGGTTGGTCATCTTCTTCTCGATACCGATTGCGAGTGCGCGGTGCATGCGAAAGTCAATCCGCCGATCCGCCCGCGCGAGGACGTCGAGGCGCTGTGGCAGGCTGTGCTTGACCGGAAAATAGACTGGATCGTCAGCGATCATGCGTGCTGTTCCGCCGAGCAGAAGTGGTCAAAAGACGACCCGAGCAATATTTGGCTGGCCAAATCGGGGTTTGGCGGCACCGAATATCTACTTTCAGGCGTTTTGAGCGAGGGCAGCAAACGTGGCATGTCGTACAATCACATGGCCGAGCTTTTAAGCTGGAAGCCGGCGCAACGTTTCGGGCTGGCAAGCAAGGGGGATATTGCTCCGGGCTATGACGCGGATATTGCGATCGTCGATCCGCACGAAAGTTTCGTGGTGCGCGCCTCCGAATCTGAATCGGTGCAAGGCTACACACCGTTCGAAGGTGTCGAGCTCAGCGGCCGGGTGAAGAGCACGTTTTTGCGAGGCGCTCTTGTTTATGACGGCGGGAATATCGTCGGGCCAGCACGCGGCAAATATCTGTGGAGGCCCGAAGGCGCTCGCAAGTAATGAATTATCTTATTGGTCGCTGATGCGCGGTATCGGGGCATGATGAGTACGGTGGCGATTGCAGCGGACGAGAAGTTCGACGCCGAAGCGCCGCTACTGATTATCGGCGCCGGCGCCGCCGGGCTGTGCGCAGCGCTTGCCGCCAATGAAGCCGGAGTCGATGCGGTGCTGATCGAGCGCGACCCCGTGCCGGCGGGATCGACGGCGTTGTCGGCCGGGCTCATTCCCGCCGCGGGCACGCGTTTCCAGCGTGCCAAAGGCATCGCCGACAGCCCGCAACTGTTCGCCGCCGACATCCAACGCAAGGCGAAAGGCGAGGCGGATGCCGCCGTCGTCAATGCAGTCGCGCAGGGCGCCGGCGTGCTGATCGAATGGCTGACGGACCGCTACGGCTTGCCGTTCGACGTGAT
>JADGRP010000350.1 GCA_017880805.1 Burkholderiales bacterium | reverse complement strand
TAGACTGGCTGACCTGCTGGAATTGCCGCAGGCCGCAGAGCGCGGCGTGGTCCGCGATGCCCGGGCCGCCTCACCTTGCATCGTGCTGTCCCTGGACGGCGAGTCCTTCGGGGTCTTCGTCGATGCGCTGCTCGATGAGCAGGAAGTGGTGCTCAAGCCGCAAAGCTCGCTGCTCGAGCGCGTGCGCAATGTCGACGGCGCTACTATTTTGGACAGCGGCGAGATCTGCATGGTTCTGAATCCGAAGGATCTGCTCAGCTCGATGCGCAAGGGCGCGGCGCCGGTCGCAGCGCCCGACGCCGTTGAGGCAGCCAAGAGGAAAAAAGCGGTCCTGCTCGCCGAGGACAGCATCGTCACGCGCACGCAGGAGGCGCGCATCCTGGAAAACGCGGGCTACGAGGTGGTCACCGCGGCCGACGGCCTCGAGGCCTGGAACAAGCTCGCCACGCGCGCCTTCGACGCGGTGGTCACCGACATCATCATGCCAAACCTGGACGGCCTCGGCCTCGCCGAGAAAATCCGCCGCGAAACCAGGTACGCCGAGCTGCCGATCATCCTGGTGACCTCGCTTGCCTCGGACGAGGACAAGCGGCGCGGACTCGAAGCGGGCGCGAACGCCTACATTACCAAGCCCGCCTTCGATCAAAAGATATTGCTCGACTGTCTTGAGAGATTGATCTGATGAACCAACAATCCGCACCCGGCGCAGGACGCGACATTCGCGTGCTCCTCGTGGACGACTCGCCCCTCTCCATTGAAATTATGCGCCGAATGCTCGCGACTGCGTCCGAGATTCAAGTCGTCGGCACCGCCAGCAACGGCGTGGAAGCCCTGGAACTGATACCCCGGGTTCAGCCGGACGTCATTTGCACCGATCTGCACATGCCGAAAATGGACGGCGTCGAACTGACCGAGGAGGTGATGGCGCGACACCCCCTTCCGATCCTGGTAATGAGCGTTTCGGTCCAGCCGGACCAGAAGCACAACATCTTCCAGATGCTAGAGGCCGGGGCGCTCGACGTCCTGGCCAAACCGCGCGGCGGGCTGGAAGCCGACTTCGGCGTGACTGCGCACGATCTCGTCACGAAGATCAGGATCCTCGCCGGCGTCAAGGTCATCAGAAGGCGTCGAGCGACAGAGGATGCCGTCGCGAAGCCAACGCCGCCGTCATTGGCAATGCCGGGGCCGTCCACACCGCGCATCATCGGCATCGGCGCATCGACCGGTGGACCGCAGGCGCTGGAACGGATACTCGGGCATCTGCCGGCGGATTTCCCGCTGCCGCTGCTGTGCGTGCAGCACATCGCCGAAGGGTTCATGGAAGGCCTGGTCGGCTGGCTGGCCAATTCCTGCCGCATACGGGTCCGCACCGCGGACGAGGGTGCGCAGCCGCTTGCCGGGACCGCGTATTTTCCGCCGGACGACCGGCACCTGGAGATCGACGATGCGGGGGTATTCCGCTGCTCGGGCGCCGTTCCGTTTGCGGGGCATCGGCCGTCGGTCGATATTGCGTTCAGTTCTCTCGCCCGGCGTTATGGCGCCGCCGCAGTCGGCGTGCTGCTCACGGGCATGGGCTCAGACGGCGCGCAGGGGATGCTCGACATCGTGCGCGCCGGCGGACTCACCATCGCGCAGGACGAGGAATCGAGCGTCGTGTTTGGCATGCCCAAGGTCGCGATCGAACTGGGCGCCGCGCGTCACGTGCTGCCGCTCGATCAAATCGGGCCGGCGTTATGCGCAATGCGGTCAGGTCTTGCATTGACGCAAATGCAAGACCTGAGCCGACCACTGGAAGAAAACAAATGGATCAGAAATCTACAGCAATAGAAGCTGCCACCGGCGCGGCGCGCGGCGATCGGAACGCGACCATACTCATCGTCGAGGACAGCCCGGTCCAGGCCGAACTGTTGCGCCGCGTCCTTGAAGGAGCCGGCTACCAGGTGCTCATGGCAGGCGACGGCGCCGAAGGCCTTGCCTTGGCCAAAGCGAACCATCCTGCTGCAGTGGTGAGCGACATCAACATGCCGGTCATGGACGGCTACGCGATGTGTCAGGCGATTCGACGCGACGACGCATTGAAGACCACGCCGGTGATCCTCCTGACCATGCTGTCCGACCCGGAGGACGTGATCCATGGGCTGAACGCCGGCGCGGACGCTTACGTGACCAAACCCTACAATATTCCGTCCCTCGTTTCCCGCGTCGCATCGCTGCTGGCCTATCCACCGGCCCCGCCGCCTGCGACGGAGCGCAGAAAAGTCGAAGTGCGGCTGGCAGGCGAAACCCACCTGGTCGACGCGCATGGCCCGCGAATGCTGAATCTGCTGATCTCGACCTATGAGAACGCCGTGCTGCAGAACCGCGAGTTGACTGCGACCCAGCAGGCGCTCGATGACCTCAACGAGCATTTGGAGCAGAGGGTACTAGAGAAAACCGCCGAGCTTCGGGAGAGCGAGCAACGCTTCCGCGCGCTGATCGAAAACGCCTCGGATCTGGTTTTGGTGATTGACGCGCACGGAATGATTACCTACGTCAGCCCGTCATCAACGCGCGTGGGCGGCTATGAGCCCGGTGAGCTATTGGGCGAGAGCATTACGGCATTCATCCATCCAGATGATATACCGACCGCCCTTGCCGACTTGTTGGCGCTGGTGCACAACCCGGGCCAGCTGAACACGCGAGAGTTCCGCTACCGCTGCAAGAACGGCGACTGGATAATTCTCGAGACGGTAGCCAAAAGCGCGATAGACGATCCGATGATCGCGGGCGTGGTCATCAATTCGCGCGACATCACTGAGCGCGTGCGCGGTGCGCAGACGATCCGCGACGAAAAGACGTTCTCGGACATGTTGGTCGCCAGCCTGCCGGACGTATTCTTCTTGCTCGACTCGACAGGGCGTTTCATCCGCTGGAACGACAAGCTGAAGGATCTGCTCGGACTCTCCGATGCAGAGATGTCGCGAACCAACGCCGTTGCCGTCATCCACGAAACGGATCGGCCCCTGATCTCACAAACAATCCAGGACGCTTTCGCACAAGGCAAAGCGACGTGCGAGGCGCAACTGGCCACAAAAGCGGGCCTCCGGGACCATGTCTTCAACGGATCGAGGATAGAGACCGCGCAGGGCGTGTATCTCATCGGCATCGGGATGGACATCACCGAACGCAAGCGGGACGAACAGGCTCTCAAGAATAGCGAAGCGCGCCACCGTTCCTACATCGAGGTCACGGGTCAACTCGCCTGGGTCGCTTCCGCCGACGGCGCGGTGGTGGAGGATATTCCGAGTTGGCGGGCGTTCACCGGCCAGAGCAAAGAGCAGGTGAAGGGCTGGGGCTGGACCGAGGCGTTGCACCCGGACGACCGGGAGCGCGCCGCGCAGATATGGCGGGAAGCGGTAGCGCGCAAGGGCGCGTACGAGGTGGAATATCGCGTGCTCCAGCGTGACGGCGTCTACCGGGACTTTTTCACTCGCGCTGTGCCGGTTCTCGACGAGTCGGGCAACGTTCGTGAATGGATTGGCACCTCGATCGACATCACCGAGCGCAAGCGTATTCAACGCCAGATCGAGGAATCGGAAGCGAAGCTCAGGGGCATTTTCGAAGCCGTCGTAGACGGCATCGCGGTTGTCGATCCCGAAACCCAAGCAATCCGGGAGACCAACAAATCTCTCCGCGAAATGCTGGGCTACGATCCGGAGGAAATTCCAGCGCTGCGCGTTCCCGATCTGCACCCTCCGGAAGCGGTCGCGAGCGTGCTCGCGCAGTTAGAACGCCAGAAAAGAGGCGAGCTCAAAACGGCGACGGATCTGCCGGTCAGGCGCAAGGACGGCTCGGTGTTTTATGCTGATATCACCACAGCGCCGGCGCTGATCGTCGACAAGCCCCAACTAGTCGGCGTGTTTCACGACGTTTCTGAGCGCAAGCAGGCCGAAGACCACCTCAAGCGTCTGAACTGGGCGTTGCGCGCACTCGGCCAGAGTAACTCCGCGCTGGTGCACGCTGGAACCGAGAAGGAACTGTTCCAGTCCTGCTGTAACGCCATCGCCGGCACCGAGGGCTATCCGCTCGCCTGGATCGGCATCGCTCAGGACGACGCGGCGCATTCGGTCGAGATCGTTGCAGCCGCAGGCGAAGCCATCAAGTACCTGAAAGGTTTCGCCGTATCTTGGGCCGACGAGCCGCGCGGCCGAGGCCCAACGGGAACTGCAATCCGCACCAGCGTGCCCCAAGTGACCAACAGCCTCGCCGGGAGCGCCGCGTACGCGCCATGGATCGAGAGTGCTCGTGCCAACGGGCTTGCGAGTTCCATCGCTCTGCCGATCCGCACCGGTGGTGCAGCCATCGGGACGTTGGTTGTGTACAGCCGCGAGCTGGATGCGTTCGGCAAGCCCGAGCTTGACCTGTTCGAAGAACTCGCGGCAGATATCGGCTATGGCGTCGCCTCGCGCCACACCCTCATCGCGTACGAGGCGGGCCTCGTGCAGCGCGAGCAGGCGACGCACAAGCTGCGCGCGGCGTTCGAGAGTCTGATCGCAGTGCTCGCCGCGACCGTCGAGCGACGCGATCCGTACACCGCGGGCCACCAGCGCCGGGTGGCCGAGCTCTCCTTGGCGATCGGGAGCACGCTCGGACTCGATCCGGAGCGCATCGAAGGCCTGCATTTCGCGGCAACCATACACGACATCGGCAAGATCTACGTCCCGGCCGAGATCCTAGCGCGCCCGGGAAAACTCTCACCGACGGAGTTCGAACTGATCAAGTCGCATGCGCAGGTGGGGTTCGAGATCGTCAAGGACGTGGAATTTCCATGGGAGGTGGCGGACATGATCCGGCAGCACCACGAGCGGCTGGACGGCTCGGGCTATCCGCAGGGGCTGAAGGGCGAGCAGATTATCCTTGAAGCGAGGATTCTCGCGGTCGCCGACGTGGTCGAGGCGAT
>JADGRP010000349.1 GCA_017880805.1 Burkholderiales bacterium | reverse complement strand
CAGGAAATGGATCTCAAGCCGGGCGATCTGCTCTTCGATTTCTTTGAGCGAGACCAGCAGTGTCGGCACGGCGACAAGGGTGCGCAGGTCCGCAGGAACTCCGCCACGCAGCTCGAGCGCCGGCAGCAAGGTGGCGCGGAAACCTTGCGTGACGATGTAGTTGACGACCGCAACGGCCAAGTCGATTGCCGGGACGAATCCGAGAATCCCGAGCAGCAGCAAGAATCTCCACTCCACACCGCTCAACGCAGCGACAGACAGCGGGACGGCCAGCAAGCCGCCTGCAACCAACGCGCCGGCGCTGACATAGCCGCCGATCCCCAGCGCGAGATAGGCCCGTCGCAGCCAGCCCTTCGGAGACGCCCTGAAACCGATCGCCGCTTCGAACCCGGCCCGTCCGTCCGCAATCAGATAGTAACCGGGATCGGCCAGACGGGCGTTGCCGCCATCAGCGTTCGCCCCGAGCGCGCGCTTCGCGGTCTCCACGGCCGCGTGGGCCACGTCCAATTCGGTAAGGTTACAGCCGCGAGCCAGGTGTTCAACGGCGTTGCGATAGAGATTGCGCGACGGAAAATCCATGTCCTCGAAGGCGCTTCCGGCCTTGAAGATGTCATCGACCAAGCTGACGAGCTCGAACAGCTCCGTCCAATCGACGTCGGAAATCAGGCGCATGCTGGTGATGATATTGCGCACCGTGATGCTGGCGGCGACCTGCCTCTGGTGCTCGTCGCGGATGACGGCTTCGGCGGTCGTTCCCTGCCGGACGAGTTGCTCGTTGAGCCATTTCAACGCCGGCGCAATGCTCGGATCCTGATCACGCAACCGCTGGATCAGCTGCACGAGAAAACTGTCTGGGCACGTCGTCTGTGAATGCGGCGGAAGCACCGCCTCGGCTGGTTCGGCAGTGCGGCCGCCAGTCCCCAGCAACCGGTCCGCCACGACATCCGCAAGGTGACGCCCGGACCGGCTGTCGACGACGCGCGTGGCGATCCGCCTGAGGTTCTCGACGAGCACGATGCGCAGGGTGATCGCTACTGCCCAAAGTTCGCCTATCGTCAGCGGCTGCACTTCCTGATAGGCCCGCAGGTAGCGGCGCAGAGCCTCCGGGTCGAAGAGGCTGTCGGTATGGGCGACGAACGCCCAGGCTACGCCGAACACGCGTGGATATCCCGCGAAGGGTCCGCCGGCTAGCTTGGGCAGCTGCCGATAATACCCAGGCGGTAGATCGGCCTGTACTGCGCGGATCTGCTTCTCTACCAAGTGGAAATTGTCGATTAACCACTCGGCCGCAGGGGTAATGGCCGCCCCTGCATCGACAGCCTCGGCGACATCGTGATACGCGGCCAGCAACACGGTCTCATTTTCGGCAAGCCTCCGCACCAACGAGGCGCCTTTCACCTCGCGGGGCGTGACGGCCTGCGCCGCGGCGAGACTCTTTGCGTGCTCTTCGAGTCGCTCGACGCTGAATAACTCGGATCGGATCGGAGCGCCGTCGTCCCAAAGCGGTTTCGCTGAAAAGTTTCCGATCAAGCGGCGCAACGGAGAGGTCAGTTGCGACCCATGACGGGACTTGTGCCGGCGCGCGAAAGCATTGGTTTCAAGACGCATTGACCTGCTGACCCTTCACCAGGCCTGTACGTCGCTCATATCACTCAGGACTCGGCTCAGTGTCCCAGCACAGGCAAGTCTCGACGAACCGAGCTCGATTCCTTGATCCTCTTGAGCATCTCGTTTGGATCGTCGCCTTCGACAATCACTTCAGCACACTCGCCATGGCAGCGGATAGCGTCGGCCAAGCAGTTCGCCTCGCGGATCGCCAAGTCTTGCGACCAAAAGAGCGTCTTCATACGCTCCCCCATCCGGATGGCCCAGCCGTACTGCTCCTTGACAACTTCGAAAGTGATCATGGTACGCCCTCACAAAACGCCCGCAAGGAAACGCAGACATCGATCTGCGTCGGACAATCAGAAACGTAAATTATACACAAAGCATTCAGACGAACTGGCGGCTTTGACTTATGTCAACCAAAGCGAGCACATACGCAAACGGATGTCCTGATCGCGCGGCGCGGCTAAGGTTGATTGTTTTGAACGCTCCACGCGTCAAAATGTTCCGATGGCTCCGGTTTGTTAGGCAAGCGGTGCGCGCGTCACAGCACCAGCGAGTGGTCGAAATCTGTGTTTCGGCGCGGGGATCCCGACGCCGATCGGCGCCGCAAGTTGCCGATGTCCCAGGCAATGTGGCGCTTGCATTCCGTTTCCGAAACGCCGAGCCGCGCTAGCGCGCGGGGCATGGCATTGCCGGCGTGATCGGCGACAATCAGGAAGGGCGACGAGCCGTTTTCATTGTGCACCGTGACCGGTGCCGGATCGTCGGCCGCCAAAAGGCTGTCCGGCATCTCGTTCATCGGCGCTCACAAATACAGCAACGGCAATGGTGTAGAGACGTAAACGCACTGTTCTTGGCTCGGAAAATGCATGTTATTGGGACTTGCATCATTGCGGGGCAATAATGCCAATTCTCACCGTCAGGCACATTACGACCTACCACTATAAGCACCCGGTCGCATTCGGCGAGCACCGCATGATGCTGCGTCCGCGCGACGACGACGACCAGGTGGTGCTCGATTCCGAGATCATGATAACGCCGGAGCCGAGCCTGCTTACCTGGACGCAGGATCACTTCGGCAACCATGTCGCGATTGCCCGTTTCGCAGAACGGGCCTCGGAGCTTTGCGTTGAAAGCACCATTCGCGTCGACCACGTGCCGATCGGCTTCTACGCGACCGATATCGAAGAATTTGCCAGGACCCATCCGTTTACTTACGCCGAGAACGATAAGGCCGGTCTGGCGCGCTTCATCGCGCCGCTGTCCCCGCACCCCGAGCTCCATCGCTGGGCCACCGGATTCCTCCGCGAGGACGGGGCCGCCAACACCCATGAGCTTCTCGTCGATATGACGCAGACCATCAAGCGAACTTTCAAGCACGTGGCGCGGCACGAGAAGGGAGTCCAGGATCCGCTCCAGACCCTGCAGCTTGCCAGCGGTAGTTGTCGCGACCTTGCCGTGCTTTTGATCGCGGCGCTGCACTCGCTCGGAATTGCCGCGCGGTTCGTCTCCGGATATCTGCATCTTGCGGATGACGATGACGACCGTGTCACCGGCGGCAACACCCATGCCTGGGTTCAAGTCTACGTTCCCGGCCCGGGCTGGGTCGACTTCGATCCGTCGAGCGGCATGGTCGGAAATCAAAACCTCGTACGCGTCGCGGTCGTGCACGAGCCGCGCGAGGCTATCCCGCTGCAAGGCACTTGGATCGGGAGCGCGTCGGACCACCTCGCCATGAAGGTCGCGGTCAAAGTCACCGCGGATGCCGGCGCCGGACGTAACGCTGGCATGGGTCGATAACGCCAAGCTCCGATGACGACGGCGTTCCCGGGGTCGCCGCGTGACGGACGAACGGAACCTTGTTCGCATCTTACTCTTACCAGATAGCTCTCATAGCTCTACTTGCGTGGGCCGAAGAGGTTTTCGATGAAGATACGTGCCGGCTACGAGATCTCCTACGAGTGTCCGCAGCCGACGCCCATGATTTTGGAGTTGAGCGTCCATCCGTCACGCGTTCCCGATTTGCTGACACCGGATCGCATCCGGTTCGATCCGCCCATCCCCACCAATACCTATCACGACAGTTTCGGCAATTTCTGCCATGTCATCCGCGCCCCCTCGGGACGGCTGACCATGTCCACGGAGTTTCTGGTACAGGACAAGGGCGAGCCGGACGAGGTCGCCCCGCAGGCGGAGCAGCATGCGCTCGGAGACCTGCCGGTCGAGGTCCTGATTTATCTTCTCGGAAGCCGCTACTGCGAGACCGACCGCCTGTCTGATACGGCGTGGTCCCTATTTGGGCAGATTCCGAAGGGGTGGCCGCTGGTGAAGGCGATCTGCGACTACGTCCACGATCGCATCACATTCGGGTACAAGTACGCGAGCCCGACCAAAAGCGCGTGGGATGCCCATACCGAGCGGCGTGGCGTTTGCCGGGACTTCGCACACCTCGCCGTCACGCTGTGCCGCTGCATGAATGTCCCAGCGCGCTACTGCACCGGCTATCTCGGCGACATCGGCGTGCCGCTCGACGATGCGCCGATGGATTTCAGTGCGTGGTTCGAAGTCTACCTCGGCGGCCGCTGGTACACGTTCGATGCTCGCCACAACCACCCACGCATTGGACGTATCTTGATGGCGCGCGGGCGCGATGCCACCGACGTCGCGATCCTGACCTCGTTCGGCCCCTGCAAGCTCGCGAGCTTTAAGGTGGTCACCGAGGAGATCACGTCGGGTGCCTCCGCGAGCGCGTGACGATTCCAAGCGCCCGCGGCCTAAACCGGTCGTTGACCGAAGCAGTTGAGGATCTGTCTGGACGGCCCATTGCGCGATATCACAGCTGCTGAATTGGT
>JADGRP010000348.1 GCA_017880805.1 Burkholderiales bacterium | reverse complement strand
TTCGGGCCACGAGATGGTGCCGGTCGCCGCGAACGGCAGCGGCGCGTTGCGGTCCCAATGCACGAGCTTCCTCTTTTTGAACCAATTGGCCTTCAGCGCGTAATAGCGATGCGACAGCCGCGGATAGGCCGCGCGAACCGAGCCCACCAGCGCATCGACGACCTCGCGCTCGACGCGGTTGTTCAGATGCCGGGAATCCGCGACATCCTGGAAGCTGCGCCAGCGATCGGAAATCTCCTTGTCCTTGGCGAGCGTATTGGTGATCAGCGCGAAGGTCCGTTCATTGGCCTTGAAAGTCTTTGCCAGCGCCTGTGCCGCGGCCTTGCGCTTCTCGCCCGCGCGGTCCTGCAGCAGACTCAGCGTCGGCTCGATCGCCAGCTCCTTAGCCCCGACCTTGAACCGCAGGCCCGAAATGGTCTGATCGAACAGCCGGTTCCACGCGGCGTAACCGCTCTGCGATTTTTCGTGAAACAGCTGCTCGACACGATCCTCGAGCTGATACGGCTTGTCCTTGCGCAGATCCTCGATCCACGGCCGATAATGCCCGAGTTCGGGCGTCTGCATCGCGCGCTCGATGACGGCATCGTCGACGCGGTTGAGTTCGAGCGCGAAGAACAATAGATGCACCGACGCATTCGTCAGCCGCTCGGAGACGTCGCCGTAGAATTTGGAGATCGCGGGATCGACGCTGTCGCCGGCATGAATCAATCCGGCATATGAGCCCAGCCGCCCGGCGAGATCGTCGATCGCCTCATAGCGCCTGACCGCCTCGGCGAGCCACTTGCCGCCGCCCGCCTTCGCTGCGTGTTCCGCGAGCTTGCCCTTGTAATCGGTCTCAAACGCGACGCATTCGGCATCCATCCTTGTGAGGTCGCGCGTGACTTCCGCCGCGTCGATACCCGAATAGAGATCGGCCAGGTTCCATTCCGGCAGCTTCGCAGGTCTGGATTTGGCCGCAGACTTCTTGTCGGGTTTGCGTTGAGCGGCCGACTTGCGGAGAGCGGATGTAGAGCGCGAGGTCATCTTGTTCGAGCCTATCGTATGCGTTTCAACCTGAGCGGCGGGGAGTGCGAGGCAAGGGCGGGACGTCAACGTTTAAGAGGGCGTTAATCGGCATCAGCCAGAGTGCCCCGATTCGAGACAGATAGTTGTAGCGCGCGGGGAAAGCCATGGCTGCCAGCATTTTGATCGCCGACGACGACGCCGTGCAGCGCCGCCTGGTCGAAAACATGGTGCAGAAATGCGGCTATGAGACCGTGGTCGTCGACTCCGGCGACGCGGCCATCGCCATGCTGACCGCCCCGGACGCCCCTGTCATCGATGCCATGGTGCTCGATCTTGTGATGCCCGGCCTCGACGGCATGGGCGTGCTGGCCAAGATCCGCGAAGCCGGCCTCAACGTCCCCGTCATCGTGCAGACCGCCCATGGCGGCATCGACAATGTGGTCTCCGCGATGCGCGCCGGCGCCCAGGATTTCGTGGTGAAGCCCGCCAGCATCGAGCGGCTGCAGGTGTCGCTGCGCAATGCGCTCAACGCCAGCGCGCTGAAAGGCGAGCTGCAGCGTATCCGCCACAGCCGCGAGGGCCGCTTGACTTTCGCCGATATCATCACCCGCAGCGAGACCATGGCGGGCGTGCTGCGCACCGCGCAGAAGGCCGCCGCCTCCACGATTCCTGTGCTGGTCGAAGGCGATTCCGGCGTCGGCAAGGAATTGTTCGCGCGCGCCATCCATGGCAGCGGAGAACGCAAGTCGAAGCCGTTCGTCGCCGTCAATTGCGGCGCAATCCCCGACAATCTCGTGGAGTCGATCCTGTTCGGCCACGAGAAGGGCGCCTTTACCGGCGCCACCGAACGCCACATGGGCAAGTTCGTCGAAGCCTCCGGCGGCACGCTGTTCCTCGACGAAGTCTCGGAATTGCCGCTGGCAGCGCAGGTAAAACTGCTCCGCGCGTTGCAGGAAGGCGCCGTCGAGGCGGTCGGCGGGCGCAAACCGGTGAAGGTCGACGTCCGCATCATTTCCGCGACCAATCGCAAGCTGCTCGACCGCGTCAAAGGCGGACAATTCCGGGAAGATCTGTTCTATCGCCTTCACGTATTGCCGCTGACGATCCCGCCGTTGCGAATGCGGCGCGAAGACATCCCGCATCTGCTGCGGCACTTCCTGGCGCGGTTCTGCGCCGAAGAAAATCGCCCCATTACCGGCATCAGCGGCGAGGCGATGGCGCACCTTTCGCAACTGGAGTGGCCCGGCAATATCCGCCAGCTTGAGAACGCGGTGTATCGCGCCGTCGTGATGAGCGAGAGCGACCAGCTCGGACTGGCGGACTTCCCGCAAGCCGTCGCGCACTCAGCGGCGATGCCGGAAGCGCACCACCAGGCCGAGCCGCTCATCGTGGGACCTGCGTTTCATTCGACCGCGCCGGCCATGGTTCCCGGTAAGGAAATACCTATCGCTCCGCTGCCGTCCACCGGGACGCTCGCCATGCTGACCAACGCGGGCGAAATGCGACCGCTCGAAGACATGGAGACCGAGATCATTCGCTTCGCGATTGCGCATTATCGCGGGCAGATGTCCGAAGTCGCGCGGCGATTGAAAATCGGCCGCTCAACGCTTTACCGCAAGCTCGATGAGGCCGCCGCCGACGATCCAGCGGCCGGCGGCGCCGACCAAGCAAGCTAGCGACGGACGGCGATTGTGGCGCTCCGGTGTCAGGGGTGAAGGGGCTGAAGAGATCGGCCTTTCCAGAACATTTGAACCGTTGCTTGTCGGTGACAGACAAAAGCAAAAGCGCGTGGCAAAAGCACGCAATCCGTTGCAAAGGGGGTCCTTTGAAGTCAGTTTGTCGTGAGTTGCCCCGCGTGGCGCTGGCTGCATGACCGGGGCGCGTGTACCGTCTGCGTATGTATCGTTGCGTGCAGGCGTGCCAACTG
>JADGRP010000087.1 GCA_017880805.1 Burkholderiales bacterium | reverse complement strand
GAAAGACCGGGCCATACCGCCATCCATGGCGCGTTGTCGATGTAGTTCTTGGCGGTGTTGAGCATGCTGCCCCAGGAGGGCGCGGGCGGCTGCTGCCCGAGACCCAGAAATGAAAGGCTCGCCTCCGCGATGACCGCGGCGGCGATCGCGAGCGTCGCCTGCACGATCAGGGGCGCGACGACATTGGGCAGGATGTGGCGGAGCGCGATGCGCAGATGCGAGTTGCCGACCGCGCGGGCAGCCTCGACGTAGTCCTCGACCTTGACCGAGAGCACCTGCGCCCGCGTCAGGCGGATGAATACGGGGGTCGCCGAGATGCCGATGGCGATCATCGCGTTGGTGAGGCTGGGACCGAGAAAGGCCGCGAGCGCAATCGCCAGGATGAGGAACGGGCACGCAAGCATCGCGTCGGTGATGCGCGAGATCAGGGCATCGACCCAGCCGCCGACATAACCTGCGAGCAAACCGATCGGCACGCCGAGCGACAGCGAGATACACACCGAAACGAGGCCGGCGAGCAAGGAGGCGCGCGCTCCCCAGATGACGCGCGATGCCACGTCGCGCCCGATCTCGTCGGTGCCGAACAGGTGCGCCGCAGTCGGCGGCTTTCGCACATCGCTCCACGACGTTTGCAAGGGATCGTGCGGCGCGATCGTCGGCGCGAGTATCGCCATCACGACAAAGAAAACGACGACGCCGAGTCCGAGCATGGCGCCGCGCCGGCGCTTCAGACGCCGCAGCACGCGCTGTCGCGGAGTGAGCTCGCGCAACGCGGGAATGTCGGCGGCTAGCGTTGCCATCGCAATCTATCCTCGCAGCCGCGGATTGACGACGAAGTACGCGAGGTCGGCAAGCAGGTTGAGCAGGATGTACGTGGTAGCGGTGAACAACACCACGCCCTGTACCACGCCGTAGTCGCGATTGAACACTGCGTCGACGATCAGCTTGCCGAAGCCGGGGATGGTGAACACCTGTTCGGTCAGCACCGCGCCGGAAAGCAGCGTTCCAAACTCGAGCGCTCCGAGCGTGATGACCGGGATCAGCGCGTTGCGCAGCGCGTGCTTGAGTATCACGACCCGCTCGTCGAGTCCCTTGGCGCGCGCGGTGCGCACATAGTCGGAATTGAGGACCTGCAACATGGCGCTGCGGGTGTGGCGCATGAGGACCGCGGCAATCGCATTGCCGAGCACGAACGCGGGCATGATCATCGCCGCGAGGTTCGCCTTGAGGTCCTCGAACGGACTCACGTAGCCCGAAGCCGGGAGCCAGCCCAGCGTCACCGAGAAAAACAGGATCAGCATGATGCCGAGCCAGAAGTTCGGCGTCGAAAGGCCCCACAGCGCGAACACGTTCGCGGCGTAGTCCCAGAACGTGTCCTTGTACACCGCGGAGACGATGCCGGCAGTGAGCCCGATGACCAGCGCGATGACGATGGCCAGCAGCGCGAGCTCGAGCGTGACCGGCAGTTTTTCGAGGATCAGCTCCAGTACCGGCTTCTGGATGCGCACCGATTCGCCCAGGTCGCCCCTGAGCACGCCGCCGGCCCAGTACAGGTATCGCATCGGCAGCGGATCGTCGAGATGCAGCTTCTCGTGCAGATGTGCGACGACGCTCGGATCCCGATCTTCACCCGCAAGGATGATCGCCGGGTCGCCGGGCAGCAGTTGCTGCAAGCCGAAGATCAAAATCGAGACGAAGAACAGCGTCGGGATGATGGTTGCAAGGCGCTGGACGAGATAAGTGCCCATTGAAAGAGATGTATTAGTCGTGCCAACAACGAGCGATATGGCGAACAGCTTTCAGCGGCGTCGTCCCCGCGAAAGCGGGGATCCATTTTGAATTTCAAAGGCCAATGGATTCCCGCTTCCGCGGAAACGACGGATTAGTAAGGCGATTCGCTCCTCGCGCTCATTTTCGCGGAGTGACGAGCTGGGAAAGCGTCTCGATTCGCGACAAGCAGGCGCGGCTCGAACCTCAATTCATCTTCAAACCCTGCATGCGAACGAGCCCGTCCGGAATCGTGCGCAGGCCCGAGAGCTTGGCCGTGTGCGCCCACAGCCAGTGACGGTGGAAGAGATAAACGATGGGCCGGTCCTTGAGCACGATGGCGGCGATCTGCTCGTAGATTTTCTTGCGTTCGGCCGGATCGGCTGCGGTTCGCGAGCGGTTGAGCAGATCGTCGACCTCCGGCTTGCAGTAGCCCGCGTAGTCGAGGGGTGCCTTGCAGAAATCGAAGCTGTACAGGTTGCCGTCGGGATCGGCGCGCCCGCTCCAGGCGAGAACATAAGCTTCGAACTGGCCCTTGTCGGCCATGTCGAGCGAGGTCGCGAATTCCGTCGACTGAATCTTGACGTCGAAGCCGGCGTCCTTGACCATCGCCTGCACTATCTGGGCAATCTTCTGCGCATCTGACGTGGTAGGTGTCACCAAGGTGAAACTCGGATTGGGAACGCCAGCCTCTGCCAGCAGAGCTTTTGCTCGGGCGACGTCGCGCTTGGGGATGGGAACGTTCTTGGAGTAGTACGCATTGGTGGGGGCGACCCACTGGTTGCCCACGTCGGCCTCGCCATCCATCGCGACCTGCACGATGGCGTCTCGATCGAGCGCGAGCTCGAACGCTTCTCGCACCTTGGCGTCCTTGCCGAGCGGATTTTTTTGCGCCAGATCGCTCTTCCCGACATTGATGGTAATGCCCTGATAGCCGATTTCCGTGATCCTGGCGACCTTGAAGCGGCTGTCGGTCTTGAGCGAGGGCACGTCGGAGCCGGCCATGCGCTCGATGATATCGAGCTGTCCCGAGCGCAGATTGGCGAGGCGTACCGTCGAGTCGACGATGGGAAGATACATGACTTTGTCGAGATGAATCTCGCTCTTGTTCCAGTAATTCGGATAGCGTTCGAGTACGATCCGGTCCTGCGCGACGCGCTCGACGAAGCGGAACGGCCCCGAGCACACCGGCTTGGCGCCGAACTTTTCGCCTTCGGCCTGCGCTGCCTTGGGCGAGACCATCATTCCTGCGCGGTCCGCCAGCGTGGCCAGCAGCGGCGAAAACGGCGCCGAAAGATTGAGTCGCGCCGTCGATTCGTCCACGACGTCAACGCCAGTCACGGGCGCCAGCTCGCCGCGGCGATTGGAGCCGGCCATGTTCTTGTGGCGCTCGATATTGAACTTGACTGCCGCGGCGTCGAACTTCTCTCCGTCGTGGAAGGTCACGCCGCGTCGCAGCTTGAGCGTGAGCGCCTTGTGATCGGCCGACCATTCGTAGCTGGTCGCGAGCTGAGGAACGATGTTGAGCTTTTCGTCGACGTCGAAGAGCTTGTCGCACAGCGCGGCGAACACGACGCGGCCGACGAAGGTTCGCGCCAGCGTCGGGTCGAGCACGTCCGGGTCCTCGGCCAATCCGAAGCGCAAGGTCTGGGCGTAGCCAGGCGCGGTCGCCAATGCGGCGATCGCGGCAATTAGAGCGATCCCGGCGCGGGCGTTCGATGATGTCATACGCATATCTGTCTCCGTGTGCAGCAGCCAAACTTATCTTAGCGCCATTCCGCGTTTCGTGCGCACCCCGTTGCCCGCGGCTCAACCGACGGGCGCCCTCTCGCGGAAAGCCGCCTGGAGCCGGGCGAGACGCGTGTCGATGGTCGGGGCTTCGGCAAGCGACGCGTCCGCCGGCAACGCTGCGATCTCACGCCAGAAATGGCAGGCGACTGCGTGGCCATCATCGGCGATGAGCGGCGGGTCCTCCGCCTCGCAGCGCGCTCGCGCGTAAGGACAGCGGGTGCGAAATCGGCAGCCCGACGGGGGATCGAGTGGACTCGGCACGTCGCCTTGGAGAAGCATTCGCTGCCGCTTCGCGCCGGGTCGCGGCACCGGGATCGCCGACAGGAGTGCCCGGGTGTAGGGGTGCAGCGGCCGCGCGAAGAGCTCGCGCTTGTCCGCGTATTCCACGATGCGGCCGAGATACATCACCGCGACCCGCGTCGCGATGTGCTTGACCACCGCGAGATCGTGGGCGATGAATACGTATGAAAGGCCCAGGCGCTGTTGCAGGTCCATGAGGAGATTGATGACCTGCGCCTGGATCGAAACGTCGAGCGCGGACACCGGCTCGTCGCAGACGATGAGGCGAGGCTCGACCGCGAGTGCGCGGGCGATGCCGATCCGTTGTCGCTGGCCACCCGAGAACTCGTGCGGATAGCGTTGCGCGTGTTGCGTGCTCAAGCCCACGAGGCCGAGCAGCTCCGCGATCCTTTCCTTCTGCCGCCCGGCGGCGAGGCCGTAAAGCGCGAGCGGTTCGGCCAGGGTCTGCTCGACGGTCATGCGCGGATTGAGCGAGGCGTAGGGATCCTGGAAAATGATCTGCATCGAACGCCGTTGCGCGCGCATCGCTTGCGCGTCGAGCGCGAACAGATCCTGTCCGTCGAACCAGACTTTCCCCGAGGTTGGCTCGATCAATCGCAGCAGCAACCGGCCGGTGGTCGATTTTCCGCAGCCGGATTCACCGACCAGCGCCAGTGTTTCGCCGGCAGCGAGCTCGAAGCCGATGCCGTCGACCGCCTGCACCGCGCCCACGTTGCGCCCGAAAAGGCCCTTGCGCACCGGGAAGTGTTTGACGAGGCCTTCCACACGCAACAACGCGCTGTTGGCGCGCGGGATCATTCCGTTGGCACCATGTTCTCGTTCAACGGCGCCCGCCAGCACGCCGACTCGTGACCGTTGCCGAGGTCGACGAGCGGTGGGTCCTCGCGCAGGCAGCGTTCGATCGCGAACGGGCAGCGCGGGTGGAAGTGGCAGCCCGAGACCGGAGCGAGCGGATTGGGCACCTGGCCCTCGATCGCGGCGAGGCGATCCTGGTCGATATCGAGCCTGGGTATCGAGCCCAGCAGCCCGACGGTGTAGGGGTGTTGCGGCTCGGCGAACAGCGCCGCGACGGTGGCGCGCTCGACGATGCGGCCGGCGTACATCACGACCACATCGTCGGCCAGCTCGGCCACGACGCCGAGATCGTGTGTGATGAGGATGATCGCGGTGCCGGTTTCCTCGCGCAGCGTGCGCATCAGGTCGAGTATCTGCGCCTGGATCGTGACATCGAGGGCAGTGGTGGGCTCATCGGCGATCAGGAGCTGCGGCTTGCACGCGAGCGCCATCGCGATCATTACCCGCTGCCGCATGCCGCCCGAAAGCCGGTACGGATAGTCGTCGAAACGCTGCTCGGGCGACGGAATGTGAACCATCCGCAACATCTCGATCGCCCGATCCTTCGCCGCATCGCGGCTCATCGGCCGATGGCGCAGGATGCCTTCGACGATCTGCTCGCCCACCGTCAGCACCGGGTTGAGCGAGGTCATCGGCTCCTGAAAGATCATCGAGATGCGATTGCCGCGAAGCTCGCGCAAGGCGGCCACCGAGAGTTGCAGCAGATCGACGCCGTCGAACAGGATCTCGCCGCCGGCGATCCGACCGGGCGGCCGCGGCACCAGGCCCATGATCGACAGCGCCGTCACGCTCTTGCCACAACCGGACTCGCCGACGATGCCGAGCGTTCGTCCCGGGTCGATCGAGAAGCTGATCCCGTCGACCGCGGGAAATTCGCCGCCCTCGACCTGAAAGAAGGTCTTGAGCGCGCGAACATCGAGCAGCGCGCTCATTTCTCGCGATGCATCCGGGCAGCGTGAAAGTTGAGGATCTCCGCTTCGATCGAAGCGCGGTCGGTGACCCCCGTTGGCCGCGCACGGCCGGGAAGGCAGGCGACAAACGGCTGATAGCGCTCGAGACTCTTGACGTAAAGCCGCTGCAATTCCTCGATCGGTTCGGGGTGATCATCGACTCGCAGATCGAGGAAGGGATACGCCTCGGTGGTGCAGATCAGGAGTGCGACAGCCTGCTTGCCGCGCTTGTCGCCACCAGCGGCGTCGCCGGCGATCATCGCTGCGATCATGCGTTCGGCGAAAGGCAGGTCGCTCGCGGCGTCGAAGACCTGCGCGGTGTCCTCGATCACCTGGGGCCCGGCGAGCATGTTCCCCGCGACCGAAAAGCCCTTGCCTGCGAGCTGCCCGCTCCATTCCAGGCATTGGACGCCGGTGTGCGCGGCAACGGTGCCCTCGGCGTCGACCAGGTGGAACTGGCGATGCTCGCGCCCGGCATCGTCGGCCAGCAGCAAGTGCACCACGTCGGCCGGCGCCACACCTTGCGACAACAGCGCGAGCCCGCGGGGGCCGTACAGAGGGTTAAGAAGCGCCTGCGTCGATAGCGCTCCCACACCGCTGTGGGCATAAGGGCAGAGTGCCCCGACCGCAAAAAAGCGGCTGGCGACGATTACGCCCAATGCGCCGTTCGGGTCTCGCGCGACAATGGACCAGGTCATATGCGGTTCTGGCGAGCGCTGGGTCCCGGCTTACCGGGTGGTCCGGCGCATGGGAGCCGCGCCGGGCGGCTCAATCAAGACAGGCGAAGGCCAGGACCTCGGCCGGGTCGTCGGCAAATGCATGACCAAAGCTGACGTGGCCGCGCCCGCGCAGGATCAGCTCCTCGCGGCGCAAGGTGATCTCGGTCTTGCCCTCGACGGTCACCCAGGTTCCGTTGGAGCTGTGGTCAATAAGCACGAACTTGTCGCGCCGCCGCTCGATATGAGCGTGCATGCGCGAGGCCTTGCGGTCGGCGATGATGACGTCGTTGGTGATGTCGCGTCCGAGGGTCAGGCGCGATCGCGCCTCGTCGAGCTCGATTTCGCGCGCGCCGTGCGTGAGCACGACCTTCGCCGGAGCAACCGCGACACGGGGCGACATTGCGGTTAGCTCATCCTCGGATTCCACCCATGTCAGCTCGAACATGGCGACGTCCTGATCCTTGCCGCGTAGCGTGTGGGAATCCTGGTCGCGTGTCCGCGCGCGCAGCGCCGCCGACATTTCGGAGGCGGTCTGCGCCGACGTGAATATCTGTCCGCCGGTGGCGAATGCCGTCAGGCGCGCGGCGACGTTGACCGCGTCGCCGAATACGTCGCCTTCGTCTTCGATGGTCGGTCCGGAATGAAATCCGATGTGCATCGCGACCGGGGTGTCGCGTGGAGTGCGCTGCTTGGAAACGCGGAGCTGGATTTCGATGGCTGCCTGCGCGGCGGCATCGGCGGCGGGAAATACAGCCAGAACCTCGTCACCGATGGTCTTCACCACGCGGCCGTCGAAGTCAACGCAAACACGCTTTACGATCGCCAGGCAGCGGT
Organism: Burkholderiales bacterium; assembly: GCA_017880805.1. Taxonomy (GTDB): domain Bacteria; phylum Pseudomonadota; class Gammaproteobacteria; order Burkholderiales; family Casimicrobiaceae; genus PALSA-1003. Next base: position 3,435 of record JADGRP010000087.1, on the reverse strand, counting down.
CGATCGTGGCCAATGCATCCACATTCCCGAGTAATTCGTAGAGTTTGGTACTACCGGAAACATCCGCGAACAGGACGACGAGGTTGCGTGTAGTAGGGGCCATTCGGCGACGATCGACCACGAATTGGTAGCAGTATAAGGCAAGACACGTGAACCTAGTTTCCGGGGGCGAATCCGAGCAGTATTCACGTTGACTTGGCACGGGGCGCAGCCTAGTATTCTTCGCTGTCTGCCGCGCTGATGACCGGCCTGCGGTTCTCAAATGATGAAAACTTCCTGGTTCACGCTCGGCTGCTTGATCTTTCTTGTCGCTGCCCCATGTCCGGGCGCCGACATCGGGATGGTCACGCTCGTTGACGGGAAGCCGAAAGTTCTGCGCGGGACCTCCTGGTTCAGTCTGTCGGAAGGCGTGCGCGTCCGTGACGGCGACACCTTCGACGTTCCCGACAAGAGTCAGCTCCAGCTCGAGCTGACCGACGGGGGGGCCGTCAGCGTGATCGGACCCGGCGCCTTGTATGCGGCATCGCTAACCCCGCGCGAGGGCAAGCAGTCTGCCCTGGCCGAGTTATTTCTTACCCGTGGCTGGCTCAAGCTCGACGCCAAGCCGCCGGGCGCCCGGATGAGAATTCGGACGCCGCTCAGCACGGCGACGGCGTCCGATGCTGCCGCGGTCATGCACGTGACGGGAGACGCGATCGAAATGTTCGTCGAGACCGGGGCCGTCAAATTGACCGAGGCGGCAAAACCGGACGCAGTGGGCGGCGAAACCAAGGGTGGAGCTTTCACCGCTCGCGCCGCCGGCAAGCCCACCGAGTCCGCGCCGCGCGCGCCATCGACGTTTATTGCCGCGATGCCACGCGATTTCATGGATCCGCTGCCCAAGCGCGCGCCAAAATTCGCCTCCGCGCGGGCGGACCCCGCGCCGGATCGCGACGCGACGTTTGCCGAGGCGCAACCGTGGTTGACCGGCCCGTATCGGGTGGCGTTCATGAAGCGTTTCGAGCCGAAGCTTTCGGACCCCGCGTTCCGAACCGCGGCGGAGGCTAACGGCAAGGTTCTGCCGGAATGGAACGCCGTCGCCAAACCAAAAGTCGAGCCGGCCCCGCCGCCGCCGAAAGAACCGGAAAAACCGAAAGAGCCCGAACGGACATGGCACTGGCCGTGGGAAACGCCAAAAAAATAGCCGTTTGAGCAACCAACCGGAGCTCGAGTGAACCTAGTTTGGAAATTCAACGCTGCGCTGCTTGCAATCTTTATCCTGGGCTTCGCGCTCGCGAGTTACGTCTCGTATCAGGTCCTGCAGGGCAACGCGCGCGAGGAAGTGCTGCAGCACGCCCGGATCATGATGGAAGCCGCGTCGTCCTCGCGTACCTACACCAACACGCAGGTCAAGCCGCTGCTGGAGACGCAGCTCAAGTACCGGTTTCTGCCGCAATCGGTGCCCGCGTTCGCCGCCACCGAGCAATTCAACGACATGCGCAAGAAGTATCCCGACTACAGCTACAAGGAAGCGACGCTCAATCCGACCAATCCGCGCGACCACGCTGCCGATTGGGAGGTCGACGTCGTCAACATGTTCCGGCAGCAGCCCACCCGGCTCGAAACCTTCGGTGAACGGGAAACGCCGGAAGGCCGTTCGATGTACTTGGCGCGTCCGATCCAGATCAAGGATCCCGCCTGCCTTGTCTGCCACAGCACTCCGGATGCGGCGCCCAAGACAATGATCGAAAGCTACGGCTCCGCCAACGGCTTTGGCTGGAAAGTGAACGATATCATCGGGGCGCAGGTCGTATCGGTGCCTACCGCTGTTCCGCTGGCGCGCGCCAACTATGTGTTCAAGATTTTCCTCGTGTCGCTGGGAGCTATTTTCATCTTCACCATTGTCATGCTCAATGTGATGCTGTACTGGTTCGTGATCCGGCGCGTCAAACGCCTGGCGAGGCTCGCCGACGAGGTCAGTCTAGGCAACCTCGAGGCGGGCGACTTTCGCACGCAAAGCCACGACGAAATCGGCATTCTGACCGAGGCGCTCGGACGGATGAAGACCAGCATGGTGCAGGCGATCAAGATGCTCGAGGGCTAGTCCGCGCTGCGCGGAGCACGCACATTCATGGCCGACCCCGCCACCATCGGGAAATACCGCATCGACAGCGTGCTCGGCAAGGGCGCGATGGGTGTGGTTTACAAGGCGTTCGATCCGGGCATCGAACGCGCAGTGGCGATCAAGACCGTGCGCAAGGACCTAGTCGATCCGGATCTGGTCGAACAGTCGATGGCGCGCTTCAAGAACGAAGCGCGAGCCGCCGGACGGCTCCTGCACCCCAATATTGTCAGCGTGTACGAGTATGGCGAGGACGACGACAACGCGTTCATCGTCATGGAATACGTCGAGGGCACCGGGCTTCGTGATTTCATGAACCGCGGCGCGAGCTTCGATCTGGCCCAGGTGGCGACAGTCATGACCCAGCTCCTGCTGGCGCTCGATTTCGCGCACGAGCGCGGCGTCATCCACCGCGACATCAAGCCTGCCAATCTGATCCTGACCGGGTCGGGCACGTTGAAGGTCGCGGATTTCGGCATCGCCCGCATCGATACCTCGAGCCTGACATCCTTGGGCATGGTGATGGGCACGCCTTCGTACATGTCGCCTGAGCAGTGCCAGGGGCTGGTGGTCGACCGTCGCACGGATCTCTTCAGCGCCGGGGTCGTCTTCTACGAGCTCGTCGCGGGTGAGAAGCCGTTCAGCGGCGCGCTCGAAACCATCGCCTACAAGATCTGTCACGAAGATCCGCGTCCGCCGTCGACGGTGTCGCGTATGTTGTTGTCGCCGATGATCGACGCGGTGGTCTCGACCGCGCTGGAAAAAAATCCGGACATGCGTTTCCAGAATGCGAAGGCGCTCTCCCGCGCGCTGAGGCAGGCGTGTGAAGCGGTCGCCGAAGTGACCGATGACCCGTACGGCGCAACCCAGATCAACATGGCGGCGGTGAAGATGGAACCTGCGGCGGTGGTCGCGACCTGGGATGACACGGTGCTGCGCACGGTCGAGCGCCAGCTTGCGCACTATGTCGGCCCGATGGCGCGGGTCATGATCCGCCGGGCCGCCGAGCAGACCACCGATGTCGACGAGCTTTATACGCTGCTGGCCGAAAACATCAGCGATCCCGCGCGCCGCCAGCAATTCTTCGACGAAGGCAATGCGACCGCCGGCGCGGCGCGCGGCGTGAATCTATCCGGCTCGACCATGGGCCAGCGCGCTCGCAATTCCGCGGCGCTGGAACAGACCTTCGTCGATCAGACGACGACGCGACTGGCGAACTATCTGGGGCCGATCGCGCGGGTGGTTGCCAACCGCGCGGCGCAAAAGGCCGCGACGCAGGACGAATTCGTGCAACTGGTCGCCGGCCATCTCGGCGCGCAGGACCGCGGCGCGTT
>JADGRP010000009.1 GCA_017880805.1 Burkholderiales bacterium | reverse complement strand
TCCGCGCCCCGGGCTCGACGTTGGCGAGATCGAACTCGCGTCGGAGTGTCACGGAAAAGCGCTCGCCAGGAAGCGTCGTCGGCGAAGGGAGCGCACCAGACGCGCTTTCCAACGCGTGAAATTCCAGGGTCAGCGCGCGGGCAGTGGCGATGAATCGGTCTTCCCAGAATCGATCACCGTTGCGCAGCGCAACGTATGTCATAAAATTGATGACCTCAGCGGAATCGAAGCGCCGCCCGCCATCGTCGGATCGCGCAAAGGGAAGTCCCGCGCCTATCCACCGGTCCAGCACCACGGCGGCCGCCTGCGCGGCGGACGGGCGTTCTCCGCGCTGGACCTCGCGGGCCCAACCACAGAGCACAAGCAGATCGACGATGCGGGATTCTTCGACGATGCGGTAACGCGCGTCTGCGCGAATCGCGATCGGTATCATTGGTCGCATTCCACCATGCAATTCTCACCTGATGAATGCGGCGCTACCGCGGAACCGGAAGAGGACCGGCCATGCGTCGCGTCGCTGCCTGACCAGCGTCGATATTTGGCACATTCGTTTTGGCACGTTCGCCTTTCGTGCAGTATGCTCTCGGCGCCGGGACGCAGCGGTTCGCAAAACGTCCACTAAGCAGCATCGTCACCGGCCGAATTTCAAACCACGCGATTATCCTCGGGCGCTTGCCATTTGCTGCTGAATCTGACTCTGCCGCGCATCAACGAACACATGACCTCGGCGGTCATCGAGACGATTTACGCCGAAGTGGGCACCGCACTGCCGCTCGGCGCGAAACTGCTGGATCTGAGCATCGATCTCAGCGCCGTAATGCCCCACGATTGTCCGCCCGTCTCGCTGTATCGCGTCGCGCTGCGTGACCGCGTCTGGCTGCGCAAGCTCGCGGTTGCGCCCGGCGATGATATTGCAATCGGCGCCGCCGTGGCCTTGTTCAGCACGGAGCCCGACGAATCGCTCGACGGTGACCCTGCCCGTGCGGTGCGCGTGACCATCGCCGGGATCCTCGACTCATTGGGTTGGTTGTACGAGGACCCGCGTTGAGCTCGGTCCCGCTGACGCTTGGCCCGCTGGTCGCGCCAGGTTTTGTCGTCCAGCGTTCCGGCTTGCGCTGGCTTTGCGACGATGGGCACGTATGCAGGCCCGGCGAAGTCATCGCGTTTTGCAACATCGGTCTGGTGCCCGATGGTCACGGCAAGGGCGGACTGCGACCGTTTGCCGATGAGGCGCGTGACTTCCAGGTTGCGCTGGCGCCTCGCGTCGGTGGCAGGGTGAGCAAAGCCGCCGATAGTTCGCACGGCGGATTTCTTGACCAGCTGGATTTCCAGGCGTGGACACCGAACCACATCGTTGGACACATACAATGCCGGCCCGGCCAACGTCCACCGGGCTACGACGTCGACGGGGGACTGCGGCTTTTGCTGCTTGCAGGGCGTCGCATGACCGAAATCGCGGAAGTCCGCTCCGGACTGCTTACCGGGTGGCACGATCGTAGTCGAGCGTGGTGGGGCGAAGGAACGAGCGAGTTCGGAACCTTGCTCAGCCTGGGCACCTGCGATCAGGCGGGCATGATTCGCGGTGAACGCTTCGCGTTTCTGGAGATGTTCGAAGCAGTCCTCGGCCCTGCCCAGATCGTTTTTGTCCCGGACGATGCGCTGGTGCCTTGCGCGCCCGCGATTACGGAGCAACTTTCCCGCACGCCGGCACAATTCGATGACATTGCGGCCGATTTCGCGACGACGTTCGCTGCGGGCCCGGTCGTCCCGTCACCGAGCGACTGGATTTTTGCCGGCTGCCTGATGTCGACGCTGCAGCGATCGCCGTTGACGGAACGCTATGACATGTTGACGCGAACCGGATTGCGGCATGCCGGTCCCGCCGATGCGGTCATGCTGTCCTTGAATGTCGAATCGGAGTCAATTCTCCGACACCGTAAACTGGGTTACGCCGTGAAGCTCCACGACTTCCGGCTTGCGGAATCGGGTCCGGCCATTCGCGCGTGGCTTCACAACAACTTCGAGCGGGTGAAGCGAACACTCAGCGACATCCAGCGAGACTACCGGACCCTTATCGACACCGTTCGCGCGCGCTCGGACACGAAATTCCTCATCATGAATGTCATGTCGACGTCGGGCAACGAGACGATCCACAACTACGCGCCTTTCGACCGGCCCATGGGCGAGACACTGTTGAGCATCCGCCGCAGGGAACTCAACTTGATGTTGCACGACCTCGCGCGGGAGCGGGATGTCGCGATCGTCGACCTGGATGCGATCGCGGCAGAATTCGGCGGGAACGCCCACCTGCCGGACGGAGTCCATTCCAGCGGTGCCTTGCAAGCGGAAGTGCGCGGAGAAATCCTGCGCATTCTGCGCGCGCGCGGCGTCCGCGGTTTCGGTGTGCCGTCGCCTAGGTGATCTCGAAGTCGACCACCCAGGGAGCCAAGGCCTCCATGGACGTGGGAAGCGGCTCGGCGGGATCGTCGCTCAGGACCGCCAG
>JADGRP010000086.1 GCA_017880805.1 Burkholderiales bacterium | reverse complement strand
ATGGGCACGCGCGGTATGACGGCGCTTTCCAACATGATCTTGGGGTCGATTACTACGAGGGTTCTACACCTGGCGCACATTCCAGTTGTGCTGATTCACTGAGCAAGACTGGGGCAATCTCGACCGGCATATTAGGCCATGTAGTCAATTGTGTCGGACTGGCTCAGACTCTCGTCAGCGCATGACCAACATCGGGATTTTGCTGTGGCTCAGGACCTTCGTTGTTTCGCTGCCGGGAACGACAGCCGCAAAACCGCGGCGGCCACGCGAGGCCATGCAAATTAGATCGCACTTTTTGATGTCATTCGTACGTCCATGCCGAACAAGACCAGCCCGTGCGAAACTGGAGAGAACGTTGGAAAGCGTAAAGACGCAGGTTGCAGAAGCCCATCGTGCACTAGCCGAGAAGACGCGCGCAGCGGCGCGGGCGACGCGTGTCCACGCGCACGAGAAGCCATGGGAGTCCAGATGACCGGCTGTCGTCGCGCTGTCGCCGTGGAGACGGAGTGAACTTCGGTTTCTTAATTCTCGCCGCCATGATGTCTACAGTCGGCGTTGCGCGAGCTCAGGGTCCCGAAGCGCTGTTACAGCAATACAAGTGCTATATCTGCCACGCGAACAACGAAACCAGGACCGGCCCTGCGTACATCGACGTCGCCGCGAAGTATCGTGGCAACCCGCGGGCCGTTGCGATTGTCGCCGCTGTGGTGATAAGAGGCGCCCGTAGCGGCGGGCCGTGGCATATGCCGCCGCATCCGGAGATTTCGGAGGCCGACGCGAAGAAAATGGCGCGGTATATCCTTTCGCTGAAGAAGTGAGTGCGCCGGCTCGACGGCGGCTGATGGGCCCCGCAGAATTCGCAGGAAGAATTGACTTCGTAATCGTATCGGGTCGGCAATTCGCCAATGACCATACTTCGGCGTGCCAACGCGGCAGTACCGCGCGACAGGACCATTCTCAACCGTTGGCATCCAAGTGAACTAACGCCTCTCGTAGGCGTCAGAGTCGGGGGATTATCGCCATACCAATACTGGTACCTTCGAGTGCGTTAGGACTTTGACGGTCTCGCTGCCCAGAACGAGCGCGGACACGCCTCGGCGTCCGTGCGAAGCCATGCAGATAAGGTCGCAGCCCTGCGCGGAAGCGGTACTGATGATTGTCATGTAAGGCTGAGCCGCAAACACATGCAATCCGGTGAAAGCAACCCCCACCGCCTCGGCAGCCTTCTTGATTCTATCGAGGTATTGTGCTGCTCGCTTTTCGCAATGGGCCCGATACACATCCTCGGTGTCCGTCACCATCGCAGGATTCGCGGCGAAAACATGAAACGGCTCAGAAACGGTGATACCGGTCAATTTTGCCGACATCGATTTGGCAAGTGCTACGGCTTTTGGAATCACGTGCTCCGAAAGCTCGGAACCATCGGTTGGGACAAGGATGTGCTTGAACATGGCGCTCTCCTGGAAATAACCTGGTCCATCGTTCCTCGGCTTGGCAGACGCCAGTCTTGGCTCGACGCCATTAGTCTGTTCCCCTGACGCGCCCAGCGGTTTGACGTACATCAACAACCGATAGAGCGCGAAGTCCGATCAGCGCCCTTCGGCGCGTGAGCGAGCATCTTGCGATTCCACGCCCGCATCGCCCACAGCCCGAAGCAGCGCAACCACCTCGTCGTCGGTGACCTGGGGAAAGTGGCGATAGAACTGGCTCACGGCGTAAAAGAAGCCCGGCGTGTGCAGGCAGACGATTTCGTCGGCATAGGGCCCGACTTTCTGCAGAGCATCCTTCGATGCCACGGCCACGGCACAGACGAGCCGCTTCGGCTTTCTTGCGCGCAACGCGTGCAGAGCCGCAATCATCGTGGCTCCAGTCGCCAGACCATCGTCGACGACAATGACCACACGATCGAAAGGATCGCGCGGCGGCTGGGCCGGCGTGTACAGCGCACGGCGACGTGACATCGTTTCTTGCTCCGCGGCGGCTTCGCGCTCGACATACTCCCGAGTTGCACCGGTCTGCTCGGCATAGTCGGCGAGGTAGGTCCATCCGGTCTCGTCGATCGCCCCAATAGCGAATTCTGGATTTCCAGGCGCGCTCAACTTGCGCGTGAGGACGACATCGAGATCTCCTCCGAGGCGGTCGGCGATAATCTTGCCCATCGGCACAGCGCCACGCGGGATGGCGGCAATCAGCGGATTCTCGCCGCGCCATTTGGCCAGAGCTTCGGCCAGCAATTCACCGGCTTCGATGCGGTCACGGAAGATCATCGCCAAGGATCCTTCCTTTGATTCTGCGCTATGGCTTGCGTCGCCGTGCAGAACCTTTTGTCAGATTAGAGCCTGATCCTGACTTTGGCCTTGACGAGGATCAAAGACAAGGATCAATGACAACCGGGCCAACTCCATGAAGTTCTACGCGTCGTGAACGGGACGGGGAACGTATGGCGGCGGGAGTCATTTCGGTATCTGAGCAGATTGAACTTGTACACCGACCGCCAAGTCGACGTGATCTGACTCCGTTCCGACTCTGAAAATAGGCACACGAATGTCAGAAAGTGCGACGCGCGCGTCGTGGCCGGCATCCGCCACGCATGAGGCGCGAGACGATTCGAACGCCGTGCGGAGGCGACCTATAGTTGACGTATATCAATGCGACTCGCCGACGCTAGCCTAGAATGAAATCGAGTTGCAAAGAGGTGGCAAGCGTCAAGCGCAGTAGGGCGCCTGACGAGTCGCCACCGGCGCAACGGAATAGCCGGCGCGTTTGGGTATGTCGCGCACCGGCATCATGCGTAATCATGTTGGAGAGCTTCCATGTCAAATATCACCCGTTTCGATCCGCTCAGCGATCTCGTCAGTTTCGCGCCGTTCCACAATTTCGAGGATTACTTCCGCGTGCCGCGGATGCGGTCTTTGGTTCGTGATCTTCCCGTTGGGCCGGAGATCAAGATGGACGTCTCCGAGGATGACAAGGCCTACTACGTGAAAGCCGAAGTTCCCGGCATAAAGAAAGAGGATATCCACGTCGCGGTTGAAGACAATCAGGTATCGATCACCGCCGAAGTCAAGAAAGAAACAGAAGAGAAGAAAGGCGAAACGGTCCTTCGCAGCGAGCGCTACTACGGCATGCAGTCGCGCAGCTTTACGCTGATGCATGGCGTCGATCAGGGTAAGGCCGAAGCCAAATACCAGGACGGGATCCTCGAGCTCACGCTGCCGAAGAGAAGCAACGGCGGCGCGGTGAAGGAGCTGGCGGTCAAATAGAACGTCAAGGCGCGCCCGTTTCGGCGGGCGCGCTGCCTTGGCTTTGGAGGTGCGACCGGGCCGGCTTTCCCGCCCGCGACGCGTAAGTGGGTTCGACCTCATCGCACAGTGCACAACGTTGGTCTGCCAGAACGACATCGATCATGACAATGCAAAGTAGATCCATTCCCACCGCTATGCCATCCAGTGGGACATGACTGAGCTGACGCTGTTGCGGGGACTTTGACGAACCGAGAGGAATGCGATGACCCGACGCGCGCTGCCACCGAAAAACACTTCTCCCGCCGGAAGCATGATGCGATATCGCGATCGCATCTTCGATGACAAGCGGCACGACCCCTATCAGTCGAATGGCAAATACAAGGAGCCGACGGTGTGTGCCGATTGCAACGCCGTCTTTCATGGCGGACGCTGGGAGTGGGCGGGCGCGCCGCAGGGGGCGCACGAGGCACGGTGCCCAGCGTGTCTGCGTACGCACGACAAGCTGCCGGCGGGCTCCGTGACGCTGGCCGGAGCGTTTTTCAATGCGCATCGCGACGAGGTGCTGGCACTCGTCCGTCACGTTGCCGCTCACGAGCGGGAGCAGCATCCGCTGCACCGGGTCATGCAAATCGAGGAGGCTCTCGATGGAGTCGTCGTCACGACCACCGATATTCATTTGCCGCAGCGCATCGCCGAAGCGCTCAAGCACGCCTATCACGGCGAATTCAAGCTCCGCTACGGTCACGACGAGTACACGGTGCGCGCCAATTGGCAACGTTGATCAACTGGAGCCCATAATGCAAACACCGCTGCAGATCACCCTCCGGCACATGGCGCAATCCAATGCGCTTACCACACGCGTTCGCGAGGATGTGGGAAAGCTGTCCGGGTTTTATCCGGATATCGTCAGCTGCCGCGTGATCATCGAGCAGCGGGACCGGCACAAGAGCCAGGGTCGATCGTTCAATGTCCGGATTGCGCTCGGCCTTCCGGGGCATGAGCTGATCGTAAATCACGATCACGACGTGGATGTCTATGTGGCGCTTCGCGACGCGTTTGCAAGCCTGACGAGGCGGCTGGAAGACGTCGCCCGTCGACAGCGTGGGTCCGTCAAGAAACACGCGTCCGTGCCGGACGGCAAGGCGACGCCCGTGCCATTCGACCGGGGTTAGGTTGTGTGGCGGGTCATACGCGTGAACGCAGCTCGAGAGAAGGGTGGGGCAAATGACCGCGGGCGGTGGCATATGCCGCCCCATCCCGAGGTATCCGACGGCGACGCCAAGAAAATGGCCCGGTAGGTACATACTCTCCCTGAAGACTTAGACGCGCGGAGCTTGGCGAGATCAAGACATGCGACGTTCCGAATCCTGCGCAACAGGACTGGGGCACGCACAACTGGCGGGTAAGTCTCAGAGTGGCCGTCTCGCATTCTTTCTGGCTGGCGACGGCATCGACGAACGCTCGACCCGAGATCTCGCGCACCGCCCGGTCGATCTCCTCGACGGTTTCTTCGCTGTATCGGCGCTCGGCCGGGGGGCCGCAAGTGTCGGTACGAATTGCAACGGATCCAACTGATACGACAGATTGCGCCATCATGCTGCCGAGTATTCAGGACCGTCACGAAAAGGCTGGCCCGGCGCCAATGGCGGCACCCGATGCGGCTGCGAGATTGGCTGTCCAGGCAAGGCTTGTGTCCGGATTGCGCGACGCCGCGATTTCCGCTGCGGGGGGCACGCACGTCGCCCTGATCGAAACGCACATTTCCTATGTCCTGCTGACCGGGCAATTCGCATACAAGGTCAAAAAGGCCGTGGAGCTGGGTTTTCTGGATTTCAGCACCTTGGCAGCGCGACGCTTCTATTGCGAAGAGGAGCTGCGGCTCAACCGTCGACTGGCGCCCAAGGTCTATCTCGACGTCGTCGGCATCACGGGCAGCGTCGAGGCGCCCGCGCTCGGCGGCAGCGGACCGATCATCGAATACGCGGTGAAAATGCTGCAGTTCCCGCAGGAGGCGCTGGCAAGCCGGGCGCTTGCCCGCGGCGAGTTGTCCGCGGCCGACATCGACGCGCTGGCGGCCAAGGTCGCCGTATTCCACGACACGGCGTGCGTGGCCAGCATCTGCGGGCCCTTCGGCGCCCCGGAAAACGTGCTTCGCACTGCGCTGGAGAACTTCACGCAGATCCGGCTGCTTCTTGACACCGATGCGGAGCTCGCCGACCTCGACGCGCTTGCCGCCTGGACGGAGCGCCAACACACCGCTTGCGCGGCATCGATGGCGCTACGCCGTGGCGAGGGCTTCGTGCGCGAATGTCACGGCGACCTCCACCTCGGCAACATCGCGTTCTTCGACGGTGAGCTCACGATCTTCGATTGCATCGAATTCAACGAGCAGATGCGCTGGATCGACGTCATGAGCGAGGTTGCGTTCGCGGTGATGGACCTTCGCGACCGCGGCCGGCCGGGTTTTGCGCATCGCTTCCTCAACGCCTACCTCGAGATCACCGGAGACTACGGGGGCTTGAGCGTCCTGCGCTTCTACCTCGTCTATCGGGCGATGGTTCGCGCCAAGATCTCCCTGCTGCGCGCCGATCAGCTTGGACTCGGCGAAGCGAAAGCCGCTGCGCTGGCCGAATATCGAGGCTACCTGGACATTGCCGGGCATTACGCACAACCGCCTCGGCCGACGATCATCATCACCCACGGACTCGCCGGCAGCGGCAAGACGACCTTGTCGCAGGCGCTACTGGAGATGATCGGCGCGGTGCGCATCCGGACCGACGTCGAGCGCAAACGCCTGCACGGTCTCCCCGCCACCACGCGCGATCGTACAGGCGTCGCCGCGGGGCTTTACGCGCCCGAGGCGACGCGGGAAACCTATCTGCGAGCGCTGCAGTTGGCGCGAGGCGCGACAGCCGCGGGATGCAGGGTGATCGTCGATGCCGCGTTTCTGAAGCGCTGGCAGCGCCGATTGTTCCGTGACCTGGCGTCGGAGCTGGGCATTCCGTTCATCGTTGTCACGTTTGTTGCGGAGGACGCGACTTTACGCGAGCGGATCGCGCGGCGCCTGCATGATGCGCACGAGGCTTCGGATGCCGACCTCGCGGTCCTCGAGCATCAGCTGCAAACGCAAGAACCGCTGGCACCCGACGAGCTGGGCGACACGGTCGTCTATGACGCGCAGGGACCGGTGGGCGAGGCACAGCTGCCGGCACGATGGCGTGGAGTCCTCGACCGGCTTGCACCTGCGCCATCTTCCACTGCAGAGCGGGCCGCAGTGACGGAAGCCGCAGATCCCGGTCTGGCGGCGAAAGTTGCCTTCCTGTCGCGGCCGGAGAGCTACCCGGAACCAACGATGGCGATCCAGGCGGTGGAGACCCACATGTCGTGGGTGTTCTTGACCGACCATGATGGGTACAAGCTCAAGAAGCCGGTGCACTTCAGTTACCTGGACTTCCGCACCGAGGCCTTGCGCCGTCATTACTGCAGCGAGGAGGTGCGGCTGAATCGGCGGCTGTCCCATGGCGTGTACCTTGGAACGGTACCGCTGATGGCGGATGCAGGTGGCCGCTTGTGCCTCGGGTCGGACGGCCACATTATCGACTGGCTCGTCCACATGCGCCGACTGCCGACCGAACGGATGCTCGACGCGATGATTCGGAATCATTCCCTGCGCAAGGACGACCTGCACCGCGTCCTCGACAAGTTGTCGCGATTTTATCGCGAGGCCCCGGCAGTCGCGGTGACACCGTCGGCGTACCAGGCGCGATTCGCCGCAGGCATCGCGGAGAACTTGCGCGAGCTGTGCAATCCTGCCTACGAGTTGCCGCGCGATCTCGTCGAGGCGACGTGCGAGCGACAGCGCGCCGCCCTCAACCGCCAGTCGCCGCTATTCGATCAGCGGGTTCATGCCGGGCGTGTGATCGAAGCACACGGCGACTTGCGGCCCGAGCACATTTGTCTCGAGCCCGAGCCCCAGGTCATCGATTGCCTGGAATTCTCGCGCGACTTCCGCATACTCGACCCCGCAGACGAACTCGCCTTTCTGGCGCTCGAATGCGAGCGGCTGGGCGCGCCGGAGCTCATGCGCACGATCTTCGCAACGTACGCCGAAGTGACGGGAGATACGCCTCCCGACACGCTGGTGCATTTCTATCAGAGCTACCGCGCGTGCGTGCGGGCGAAGATCGCCGTATGGCACTTGAACGATTCGCTGGTGAGAGACCCGCACAAATGGCCGGCGCATGCGCGCGATTATCTGCGGCTTGCGCGCGATCACATCGACCGTTGCGAATGATATCGCGCCATCTGCCCCGTCGTTCAGCCGCCCACCAACTCTACGATCGAGCCGCCCGTATGAAGCCTGCGAATCGCTTCGGCGAAGAGAGGAGCGGCGCTCACCAGCCTGAGCCTGGACTTGAGGCGCGGGTCGGTCACGCGCAAGGGCGGGATGGTGTCGGTCACGACGATGCATTCCAGATCGCATTCGCCAAGCACGGTGTTGGCGGCCTCCGCGAAAACTCCATGCGATGCCACTCCAATCACGCGGCGGGCTCCGCGGCCGCGGCACGCGACAGCAGCGCGGGCGATCGTGTTGCCGGCGCTAATCAGGTCGTCGACGATAACCGCAACCTTGCCATCGACGTCGCCGACCAGCGCTTCGCCGCTGATAACGCCGTCGCTGCGGTACTTCTCCGCAAATGCCGCCGCGACCGGCCGCTTCAGTGCCGCGCTCAGGCGCTGCCGAAACGCATCCGCGCGCTTGATGCCACCGGCGTCCGGCGAGACGACGACAACTTCCACGTCCCGCAGCAGCGGCAAGAGGTGCTCGACGAAAAGCGCATTGGCCTCCAGGTGCTCGGTGCGGCAGCGGAATGCATTCTGGTACGCGGCCAGATTGTGCACATCCAGCGTCACGACGCAGTCCGTGCCGATGGCTTCGAAGAGCATCGCGACATAGCGCGTCGTAACCGGGTCGCGCGCCTTGCTCTTGCGATCTTTGCGCGCATATCCAAGATAGGGAACGATTGCGGTCACGCGGGCGGCCGACGCGTCCCTCAGCGCCCCAAGAAAAAACAGCAGCCGGCAGAGCTTGTCGTTGACGCTCTGCTTCGCGTCGCCGTACAGCGATTGCATGACGTACACGTCGCGGCCGCGCACATTCACGAGCGGCCGGCTCTTATGCTCCCCGTCCTCGAACTCCCGCTCCTCGTGTGCGGACAAAACCGTACCGAGCTCGCGGCTCACCGCTTCGCCGAAGGCGCGGCTCGCGTCCAGCGCAAACAGCATCAACTCGTCGTGGACCATCGGCTGCGTGCTCCCGCCCGGTGCGTGGGTTACGACGGTCATCGTACACGCACTGCCGCAGACGGGCGCCGACCATGACGCATTTCGATGTCTTCAACGGCGATGCCGACGGGATCTGCTCGCTCCTGCAACTGCGCCTCGCGACGCCGATCGATTCGGTGCTGATCACCGGTGCCAAGCGCGACATCGCGCTGCTGCAGCGCGTCGACGCCCAACCAGGCGACGAAGTGACTGCGCTCGACATCTCCGTCGCCGTCAACCGACAAGCATTGCTCGCGCTGCTCGCGCATGGCGTCAAGATCGAGTATTTCGATCATCATTTCGCCGGCGAGCTGCCAAAGCACGCCGGGCTCGACGCGCACATCGACACGTCGCCCGACGTTTGCACCGGCATCCTTGTCGACCGCTATCTGGCGGGCAGGCATCGCATCTGGGCTGTGGTCGCCGCGTTTGGAGACAATCTGTCGGGTGCTGCGCAACAGCTCGCCGCGCCGCTTGCACTCGATTCGGCGCGAGTTGCCGACTTGCGCGAGCTCGGTGAGAGCCTTGCGTACAACGCCTACGGCGACAGCGACGCCGATCTGATCGCCCATCCATCTGCGTTGTACTTGAGCTTGCTGCGCTGCGCCGATCCATTCCGCTTCGTGCGCACTGAAGCGGTGTTTCGCGAGATCAGCGAGGCGCGGCGGCAGGATCTGGACCTCGCGCAGCAGGTCCGACCCGAGATGGCGCTTGCCGGCGCGACAGTCTATATGCTTCCCGATGCGCGCTGGAGCCGCCGTGTGCGCGGTGTCTTCGGCAACGAGCTGGCAAACGATTCGCCCGGTCTGGCGCATGCGATCCTGACGCCGAACGCGAAGGGCGGCTATACGGTGAGCGTCCGGGCGCCGCTGTCGAAGAGGATGGGCGCAGATGCGCTCTGCCGGCAATTTGCGACCGGGGGCGGGCGAAGCGCGGCAGCGGGCATCGACCACCTGCCGGCCGATCAGCTGCGCGAGTTCATGCGCCGCCTCGATCAGGCATTTCCCTGAAAGCCGCCATGCATCCGCCAGCGCACCGAACGTCGCCTTGCGACTTGCGCGGTGTTTGATTGGGATCAATGTAAACCAATCAATGTGCGCCAGAATGTAAAGCGTGCAGTAGACATTTTTCAAATGCACCACAACGACAGACGAGAGGAAAACATGTTGCGAAAGAAGGCGAGAAAATCCACCCAACGCCACAAGTCCGGCATCAAGGGCATTGGACAGCACTCGCGTGCGCCCGACGCCGGGGTGAAGCGCGGCAGCGCGAGCGAAGTCGCGGTCGCGACGCAAGAGGCGTGGAGCGCGGTGAAGGAGGCTGTCAGGTCAAGCAGGGCTCAGCCGGTGACCGCCGCGCGAGCAACGGGCAAGGCGGTGCGGAACGTCGCGCGGTCGGGGGCAAGACAGACCAGCGTTGCAGCCGAGACGATTGCCCACGCAGCGGATAAAGTTCTGATATCCGCCATGAACGAGGCAACTAAGGCGGCGCAAGCGGCCCGCGAGGCGGCGAAAGAGGTTGAAAGGTCGGTCGGCAAGGCGCTGAAGGCGATCAAGAATGCTCTACGAAAGCGCGCGCGCGTGGCGGTCAATGAGGCAACGCGGAGGCGCCCAAGTGCGGCGCTGAAAAAGACCCCGCGAAAGCATCCGCGTGCGCCGCTCAAGTAGTCTGGCCTGCTAGTGGACATCCGCCGGGCACCTCATTGCGACGCTCGTAGGCCAAGAGCGTTGCTGGCAGGACCGTGCCTGTCGTCGCTTGACGGCTTACCGGAGGCGCCGCCGTGCCGTGGAACTCCACTTATTACCCGACTTCGATGAAAGACCTTCCGCAGGTCTTGCGCGCGAAGGCGATCGAGATCGCCAATGCGTTGTTGGAGGAGGGGATGGACGAGGGGAAAGCCATTCGCGTTGCCATTGCCAAGGCAAGGGAGTGGGCGCGTAGTCATTTGGGCGAAAGCTAGGATCGGCCGCTAACGCTGAACGGTGTATTTCACCAACTCGGAGACACGACAGGTGAACAGGATCGATTTTGCTGACCTTCGTGACGGCATGGTCGACCATCAGGTGGCAGGCCGTGGCGTGTGCTCGCACTTGGTTCTCAATGCAATGCGAACAGTGCCACGCGAAGCTTTCCTGCCCGAGCCTCTGCGGGAATTCGCCTATGAAGATACGCCGCTGCCGATTGCGGAGGGTCAGACGATCTCTCAACCTTATATCGTCGCCTTGATGATCGAGGCTTTGGTGTTGGAAGGCGGTGAGAAGGTCCTGGAGATAGGCACTGGCTCGGGTTACGCCGCCGCTGTCCTTTCGCGGATTGCCGGGAATGTTTACACGGTGGAGCGCATCGGCCAGCTCGCTGAGAAGGCTGCCGCTGCGCTGGCCGACCTCGGTTATCGGAATGTGCATGTGCTGCATGCCGACGGCACGCGAGGTTGGCCCGACCACGCACCTTTTGATGCGATCGTGGTCGCGGCGGGCGGACCGGAGGTACCCGAATCTCTCAAGACGCAACTCAAAATCGGAGGCCGGCTGGTGATTCCCGTAGGGATCGATCGGCGCGTTCAGGAATTGCTGCGCGTGATCCGCGTTTCTGAGTACGAATACAAGACGGAGGATATCGCGGATGTCCGCTTTGTCCCGTTGGTGGGCGAGGAAGGTTGGGCGCCAGAGGAGATCCGATCTGTCTCGCCGAAATATCGTCCCGCGGTCAAAACGGCAGACGGCGCGCTGACGAGCGCTATTGCGGCATCCAGCGAAAAGTTTGAGGCGATAGCCTCTGCCGAGCTCGAGCCACTGATTCGGCGGATCGGTGATGCGCGCATCGTTCTCCTCGGCGAGGCAACGCATGGCACGTCGGAGTTCTACCGTATGCGCGAGCGTATTTCGCGCGAACTCATCGAGCGAAAGGGTTTCTCTTTCATCGCCATCGAAGGCGATTGGCCAGACGCAGCACGTATCGATCATTATGTCCGCCATGCCGAATATCCCCCCTCCGAATGGACGGCATTCGCCCGTTTTCCCGTCTGGATGTGGCGAAACCAGGAGGTGCGGGATTTCGTCGACTGGTTGCGAACACACAACGCCAATGTCGAAGCGGGCAAGAGAGTGGCGTTTCATGGCCTCGATCTCTACAGCCTCTACAACTCGATTCGTTCGGTGTTGAATTACCTGGACGATATCGACCCTCGGACCGCCCAAGTCGCACGCCAGCGCTACGGATGCTTGACACCCTGGCAGTCGGATCCCGCGACCTATGGCCATGCGGCGCTCACCGGCAGCTATCAGACCTGCGAGCGTGAGGTCGTTTCCATGCTTACGGACCTCATGCTGAAGCAACGAGCCTATGCCGAGCACGATGGCGAGCGGTTCCTGGACGCTGTGCAGAACGCGCGCCTCGTCGCCAACGCCGAGCGCTATTACCGGATCATGTATCACGGCTCTCGAGCTTCGTGGAATTTACGGGACAGTCATATGTTCGAGACGTTGACGACGCTTCTCCATTTTCATGGGCCCCAGAGCAAGGCAATCGTCTGGGCCCACAATTCGCATGTCGGTGATTCGATGGCGACCGAAATGGCCTCGCGTGGCGAATACAACATTGGCCATCTGTGCCGTCAGGAATTCGGCAACGCGGCGTATTCGATCGGCTTCGGGACGAATAGCGGAACGGTCGCAGCGGCCTCGGAATGGGACGGCCCGATGGAGGTCAAAGCCGTCCGCCCGGCCTTGCCCGAGAGTTACGAGCGGCTGTGCCACGAAACCGGCGATCCGCGGTTTCTGCTGCGCTTGCGGAGTCCCATCGCGAAAGGCCTCGCCGAGGGTCTGTTGAAACCGCGGCTCGAACGAGCCATCGGCGTGATTTATCGCCCCGAAACAGAACTTCAAAGTCATTACTTTCAGGCGGTTCTATCGCGCCAGTTCGACGAATACATCTGGTTCGACGAGAGCAAGGCGATAACCCCGCTGGGGACCGAGGAGCTTAAGGGCCTTCCGGATACCTATCCATTCGGCCTCTGAGGCAGACCATGGCGTCATGCAGGGACACGCGGTGTGTCCTCGACAAGCTGGACTGGATGGGTGCGCAGGGCATCTGGCCGGGAGGCCGCAGATACCTGTGGACCGATGCCTTCGGGGTCGTCCTCCTCGTCTCGCTCTACGCCGAATTGGAAGAGCGCAAATATCTCGACGAGGCGGAATGGGTCGTTGCTGAAGTCGATCGCGTGCTTGGGCGCCACCGCGGGATTCGTATCGGCGAAGCACCCGACCGAGATGGCCAGTATTTCCATTACCTCGCCATGTGGCTTTATGCGCTCTCCGTCCTCGGCCGGCACCTGCCTGATTACAGGCGAAAGGGCGTGGAACTCGTTCGCCAGATACACGATAACTTTGTCGTGCCGAACCGTGGCGTTGTGTGGAAGATGAACGAGGATCTGAGCGCTCCTTATCCGGGCTACGGGTTTGGCGCGCTCGATGCCTTCGACGGTTATGTCTCCTACCGGCTCCTCGATGAAAAGGCTCTGTCGCGGGAGATCGCCGACATGCGCCTGCTGATCGATCGGTCGGCTCCTGACCTTCGTATCACTCAAGATCTGGGCCTCGGCATGATGCTATGGATGACCCACTTCTTTCCCGACGAAGACTGGGCGAGCGCGCAGAAGGCGCGATGCTTGGGCATGCTCGATCGGATGTGGATGGATGAGGGCTATTTTTGCCGCGAGCCCGGGCTTCACGATGTCAAATTTGCCTTCACCAATTACGGTGTCTCGGTCGGCCTGCAGGCGGTGAATGCGATGCCCGAGCGAATACAAAGGGTCAACGCCTTTTTCGGGATCTACCGTTCGGGAGACGAATACGATCTGGAAGCCATTACCCATGTCATGGCCTGCAGCTCGCATTTTCCGGGCTATCTCGTTCGAAGCTTTGGCTGATCGGGACCGCGCACGGCGTGGCCGGACGGATACCGGCGCCGGCCCGACTCGAGCGCAGATGGGCGGAACATGGGACCAAGGCAGTTCGCATTGACCTATCTCAACCCGCTCGGCGACACGTAGGCCTAATCTCCATCTTGTACGACATTTTATTTCGGGAGGGATCGATGTACAAACATCTGCTCGTCGCAACCGATGGCTCGCAGCTCTCGGCAAAGGCGGTCGCGCATGCCATCGCGCTTGCGCAGGCCCTCGGCGCGAAACTCAGCGCATTCTACGCATCGCCGGATTATCCAATGCCCGTATACGCTGAAGGCGTTTCCTATGCGCAAATGACGCGCAAGGAGTACACCGCGCGCTGCGCGAAAGAGGCCGACAGGATTCTGAACCCGATCTCGCTCAAGGCTGAGGCGGCAGGACTCGAGTTCAAGTCCGTGCACGTGATTGCCGCGGCACCATGGGAAGCGATCCTCGCGGCGGCAAGGAAGAACAAGTGCGACGCGATCTTGATGGCGTCGCACGGCCGGCGCGGCGTGTCGGCGCTCCTGCTCGGCAGCGAAACGCAGAAAGTCTTGACGCACACGAAGCTGCCGCTGATCGTCGTGCGCTGAGGTCACAACGGCAGTCCTCGGCGTCGCTTTCCCATGACACGCCGGGGGACTGGCCGCGACCGTCCTATCCACGGCTCGAATCTCCTGCAACTTATCCTGTGAGCAACGCAACGCCCGTCAACCCACCCTAGAACTTGTAGCCTGGCGTTCACGACGTCTGTCGAACCTACGCTGTCGCATCGCGCCTGCGTTGACGCACGTCAATCTCGCCTGCAGGCGGGTGCGACTTGCGCGGACCGTGACCCACGTTTGACCTATCTCAAGGTGCTCGCCGAGCGATCCCGTAGCCTTGGT
>JADGRP010000347.1 GCA_017880805.1 Burkholderiales bacterium | reverse complement strand
GTTTGCAGATCGCGCGATCGCGGTTCGGCGTATCTTGGTCTGCGCAGTCGCGTGCGTTCTTTTTTCCACGGCTGGATCCGCGCCTGCCCAACCGACGGTGACGATCTCGCCTCCTCTGGTAAAGGGCCAGCAAGCGGGCCCGGCAACGCCGTCGGCGGTAACTGACCAAAGCGGAGCCAAACGTCTCGAAGAGGACCGGCTATTTCGAATGAATCGCGTTATCGTCGAGGGCTTTCGCGATCCCGACGATCGGACGCCTCGACCGCAAATCCTCGAACAGCGATTTGCAACAACGCTGATTCGTGGCAGCCCCGAACTTGTGGCCGGGAAGGTCTACGACGGGTGCTACTACGACGGGTCGTACTTCAGTTGTGCAGATCCGTTGAGCTCGGCGTTAAGGAACTTGCGGCACGCGCTGCGCTGACAGGGAAAACTTCGGGATGTCCCGTTACGCTCACGCCGTGCCTCAGTAGGTCCCCGCCGTAGCGAGATTCTCGAACCGCGTATTCTCGCCAAGGAACGCAAGACGGACCATGCCGATCGGTCCGTTGCGCTGCTTGCTGATGATGATTTCGGCGACACCTTTATCCTGTGTGTCCTCGTTGTAGACTTCGTCGCGGTAGATAAACAGGATCACATCCGCATCCTGTTCGATCGCACCCGATTCGCGAAGGTCGGACATCACCGGACGCTTGTTCGGACGCTGCTCCAGGCTGCGGTTCAATTGCGACAGCGCGAGAACCGGCACCTTGAGCTCCTTGGCAAGCGCCTTCATCGAGCGCGAGATTTCAGAAATTTCCGTGGCGCGGTTTTCCCCATCGCTGACGGCCTGCATCAGTTGCAGGTAATCGACGACAATCGCACCGAGCTTGCCACCGTATTGCCGGGCCAGACGGCGGGCGCGCGCGCGCAGCTCCAGCGCGTTCAGCGCCGGCGTCTCGTCGATATGTATCGGCGCGTCGTTGAGCTTGCCCAGCGCACCGGAGAGGCGTTCCCAATCGTCATTGGTCAGGCGGCCGGTGCGAATCTTCTGCTGGTCCAGCCGGCCGACCGAGCCCATGAGCCGCATGGCAAGCTGCGTTGCGCCCATTTCCATGCTGAAGATCGCGACCGGCATTTTCAACGCCAGGGCGATGTGCTCGGCGATATTCAGCGCCAGCGAAGTCTTGCCCATGCTGGGGCGGCCGGCGATGACGATCAGGTCGCCTTCCTGAAGCCCGGAGGTCATGCGGTCCAGATCCGTGAATCCCGTCGCGATGCCGGTGACGTCCGAAGGGTTGTCGCGGTTGTACATAAACTCGATCCGCTCCACGACTTGCGTCAGCAGCGGACGGATTTCCTGAAAGCCCTGTTGTCCGCGCGCGCCATGTTCGGCAATCTCGAAGACCTTGGTTTCGGCCTGATCGAGGATCTCCCGCACGCTGCGGCCGAGCGGATGAAGCGCGCTTTCCGCGATCTCTCCGCCGGCAGCGGCGAGCCGCCGCAATATCGCGCGCTCATGCACGATTTCCGCATACCGGCGGATATTGGCGGCGGTGGGAACGTTCTCGACCAGCGCCCCGAGATAGGCCATGCCGCCGACGTAGTCCAGCTTGTTGATCGAGCCCAGCGCTTCGGCGACCGTCACCACGTCGGCCGGCTTGTTGTCGGCGATAAGCTGCATGATCGCGCTATAGAGCGATCGATGGGCGTCGCTGTAGAAATGATCGCCGCTCAGGAAGTCGGCGATCCGGTCCGCGGCGCCATTGTCGAGCAGCAAGCCGCCGAGCACCGACTGTTCCGCCTCGATTGAATGCGGCGGAACTTTCAGAGCTTCAATTTGGGCATCGTTGGGCATGCGGGGGAACGCCGGGCGTGCTGCGCTTGTATTTTAGCAGGTCGATACGCGCCCTATGCCTGCTGCGCGTCGAGTCCAAGTCGCCGGTTCGCGGCCACCGTGAGATCGATCGCCGCCAGCTTCGGAAATGGATTCCCGCTTTCGCGGGACTGACGATGGAGATGATCGCGGCGTCGAAAGCAAAAGGGACCGTCGCTGGCCCCTTTCCCTCACTCCCCCAACCGCCCGCAACGAGCGCCGTCAGGCAGCCTGATTGCCGGTCGTATCGCCCAGCACGCTGACCGTGATGTGCGCGGTAACGTCGGTGTGCAGCGCGATGGTCAACGGGAAGTCTCCGACGTGCTTCAGCGGGCCTTCCGGCATGCGAACCATGGACTTTTCGACGGTGTGGCCAAGCCCTTGCAGCGCGTCGACGATGTCGACGTTGGTTACCGAGCCGAATAGCCGGCCGTCGACGCCCGCTTTCTGCGTGACTTGGATCGTCACGCCTTCGAGCTTTTCGGCCTGCCCTTGCGCCTTCGCCAGTTTTTCGCCGGCGGCTTTCTCCAGCTCGCTGCGCTTTTCTTCCAGCAGCTTCAGATTCTCCGGCGTCGCGCGCTTGGCCTTGCCTTGCGGGATCAGAAAATTCCGGGCGTAGCCCTGCCTGACCTTGACCACTGCGCCGAGGTCACCGACGTTGACGACTTTTTCCAGCAATATGACCTGCATGGCTCGTGGCTCCTATTAGTGCAAATCGGTGTACGGCAGGAGCGCGAGGTAACGCGCGCGTTTGATCGCCGTCGACAATTGCCGTTGATAGCGGGCCTTGGTGCCGGTAATCCGGGCCGGCATGATCTTGCCGTTTTCCTGCACAAAATCCTTCAGGATGTCGATGTCCTTGTAATCGATTTGCTTGACACCCTCGGCGGTAAAGCGGCAAAACTTCTTGCGCTTGAACAGATTATTGCCGCGTTCGCGCTTCTTGCCATCCTTGCCTTTACCCTTGCCTTTGGTGTTTCTTCCCATGGGACGGGGCATGTCAGTTTCCTTCGTTAGTTTCTGACTTCAGATCGAATTCGTTTACGTGCAGCGTCACGGTGATGCCGGTGCGGTAGCGCCTGGCGAGAAAGCCGGTGCAGCGCATCTGCGCGCCCGGCGCGACGTCGGCAATCTTCCTGGCAACCGAACCCAAGGCAACCGCGGCGAGCTCGCATGCAACCCGGCGTTCGCTTCCCGCCTCGACCTGCACCGATTCGTGCGCGAGCTCGAAGTCGAGCGCAGGCACGCCGGCCGGCGTGAAACGCAGTGCGCCGCGTGACTGCAAACGCGCGTCGAGCGTCACCGAGTTGGCCTCCACCGCGCCTCTCGTCAGGTCGGTGCCGGCGTCGGCTCGATGGCTGCCGGCGCCGCTGCAGGCGGAACGACCGGTGCCGCTTCGGGTGCCGCGGTCGCCATGGTCCCGCCAGGCGACAGCGAGCGGGATTTTTCTTCCTTCATCATCGGCGAAGGAGCGATCACCGCCTCGGGCATCGCGACGATCAAATGGCGCAGCACCGCGTCGTTGAATTTGAACGCGTGTTCGAGCTCACCCAAGGTTGGCGCGTCGCACTCGATGTTCATGAGTACGTAGTGCGCCTTGTGAACCTTGGCGATCGGATAGGTGAGTTGCCGCCGTCCCCAGTCTTCGAGGCGATGGATCCTGCCGCCGGGAGCGGTGACCATCGTGCGGTAACGCTCGACCATCGCGGGCACCTGCTCGCTCTGGTCGGGATGAACGATAAATACGATTTCGTAGTGACGCATGCAGATCGCTCCTTGTGGACGTTGGTTGGGCAACGGTCGATACAGCGGTTGCCGGCGGCCTCCCCGTCTGCGGCGGGTGAGGCAAGGAACCTAAAATTATAATATGAATCGCCAGATAAGACAATGGCTTACCGTCGCTCCGGACCGACGGTGCTCGACGCCTACCCTGACGGCAGGGCGTCCGGCATACGAGCCGGTATCGTTCCAGCGGTCCGATTCGCTGTGGCCGCCGCCAATGCCGAATCGCGCTCGCCCTTCGACATTCCCGCCAGCGTCTTGACGTGGGCGTAGAACCGCCGCAAATCACCGCCGTCCGCGGCGAGCAGCGCATGGAACTCCGGCACCTTTTGACTGTAGAGACCGACTGCGGCCAGATTCGCGTTGTTGGGTCCTTGCGCGAACCAGCCGTCATACGCCGCAAAGCCGCCCCATTCTTTTTTCATCGCATCGTAGGCGACGCGCATAGCCGCGAAGGCTGCAAGCTTTGCGGCACGCTTTTCTTCGACGCTGGCGGGGCCTGCGTAGAGCGCGACGAGCTGGTCGCGAACGCGGTCGACCAAAGTGTGGAATCCGTCACGATAGCGTTGGCTGGTGTGAAACTGCGCCGTCAGCGCCGGATCGTTCTGCGCCGCGAGCCAGCGTGCGACCCCCTCCTCTTCGACCGTCACGGCAAAGGATTCGTTGAACACCGTGTCGTCCTTCGCATACGCAACCTGGTGCGCAAGCTCGTGGAAGATCAGGCGCGCGACCTCTGTGTCGGGATAGCGAATGACCGATGACAGCATGGGATCGTTGAAATAACCGAGCGTCGAGTACGCGGGCACTCCGCCAACGTAGACGTCGTCGCCGGTCGCGCCGAGCTGTGACGCCTCGGCGCGGGCGGCGGCCTCTTCGAAATAACCGCGGTAGTTCACGCATCCGGCCACGGGAAAACACCATTGGCGTGGCTCGAGCGAAAGGTCCGGTGTCGCGAATACGTTCCAGAGAACGAATCGCCGCCCAAGGTCGGTATAGCTTCGATAGCTTGGATTGTCGGGCAGCGCAAGCTCGCGGCTCGCGTAATCACGTATCGCCAGCACCCGTTCGAGCTTGCGTTTCAATCCCGGGTCCTCGGTGACGGCGAGGACAGCGGGAATCGGCCGGGCGCGCTCCAGCAAATCGAGCTGCCCGCGGACGCCCTGCCAGTAATAGGCGGCGGCCGTGCATCCGCCCAGGAGCGGGAAGAGAAGCAACGCCACTACCGGGCGCAGCGGCCTTCGCGCGGCGCCCGGCAATCGCGCGGCGATCGTGCGGCTATCCATCGAATGGATGAGTACCCAATATCGCAAAGGTAATATAGTAAACCCGTGCCATCGGCGGGAGCACTGCCATGCCCTCATTGCTCGTCCTCACGTTGTTGACGCTTGTCCTGATCGGCCACCATAGCACCGCGGACGCGACGCTGGTCAAGTGTCGCGGCGATCAGGGGAGCGCGCTCTATCAGGACGCGCCGTGCAAACCCGGGATGGAG
>JADGRP010000346.1 GCA_017880805.1 Burkholderiales bacterium | reverse complement strand
CAGTTGGCCTCGCCCGACGAGGCGGTGGTGGTCGATGCGCTCGCCGCCGGCATCGATCTTGCGCCTTTGTTCGCGCTGATGACCGACGAGAACGTGGTCAAGGTGTTCCATGCCGCGCGCCAGGACATCGAAATCGTCTGGAACATGGCGAAGAAGATCCCGCATCCGATCTTCGACAGCCAAGTCGCCGCCATGGTGCTCGGTTATGGCGACTCGATCTCCTACGACCAGTTGGTGGCGCGCATCACCGGCGACCAGCTCGACAAATCGCACCGTTTCACCGACTGGACGCGGCGGCCGCTTTCCGACGCGCAAGTTTCCTATGCGCTGTCCGACGTCACGCATTTGCGCGCGGTCTACCTCAAGCTCGCCGCCGATCTCGCCAAGCGCGAACGCACCAGTTGGGTCGAGGCGGAGATGAACGTGCTCACTTCGCCGGAGACCTATCGCGCCGAGCCGGAACGTGCCTGGGAGCGGCTCAAGAGTCGCGTGCGCAAGCCGAAGGAGCTGGCCGTACTGATCGAGATCGCCGCCTGGCGCGAGCGCGAGGCGCAAACCCGCGACGTGCCGCGCTCGCGCGTGCTCAAGGACGACGTGGTCGGCGATATCGCGGTGCAGGCGCCGACCACGATCGAGCGGCTCGGGCATCTGCGTTCGCTGCCGAAGGGATTTGAGCGCTCGCGCTGGGGCGAGGCGATCGTCGAGGCGGTCACGCGTGGCATCGAGCGCGATCCCAAGACGTTGCCGCGGCTCGAGCGCTTCCGCCCGGCGCCCAATGGGGCCGCCACGGTAGAACTGCTGAAAGTTTTGCTGCGCATGACCGCCGAGCGCCACGGCGTCGCCGCCAAGGTGATCGCCACGGTGGACGAATTGGACCGCATCGCCGCCGACGACGAGGCCGACGTTCCCTCGCTCAAAGGCTGGCGGCGCGAATTGTTCGGCGACAAGGCGCTGGCCTTGAAGCACGGCAAGCTGGCGCTCGCGGTCGACAAGGGCCGCGTGGTGACGGTGGAGAAAAATCAGGCCGAGCCCTGATAAATCGAGATTGGTGAGCAATCGGTGGCCTATGTCCGCCTTGCCCCCGAATGCGGACTCGTTACCGATATCGCGGAATGTCCGTTAAGTGCCAATAGCTATATGTTCGCCGGTTCGACCTGAAGTTGGACGAGCCGGTCACCCAGATCACGGGATGGCAATGCTCCATCGTCGCGACTTTCTACGCGCCACTGTTGCCGTCGCGCTAGCGCCCGTCTCCGGCGCGCTGGCGCAATCTGCGCCATCTGCCGCCGACTTGTCGCTCGCGCGCGTTTTCGATGCAGCTCTGGACATTATCCTGCGCCGATCGCCGGAGCTTGCCACCGAGGTGGGGCTTGATCGCGGACCGCGTGCCGGTGCCCGGGCGCGGCTCGACGACCGCTCTCTGGGCGCGATTAGAAATAACCGGAGCGAGGACATCGAAACGCTGCGGCTGATGAAGGGAATTGACCGCAATGCGCTCGCGAGCCGTTCTGCGATCCAGTTCGACACGTATCTATACATTCTTGAATCGCAAATTGCGGTAAATAGCCGGCTTGGCGACATATCTGGCACTCCCTATTTCGTGAGCCAGTTGGACGGCGCCTACCAGAAAATTCCGAGCTTCCTCGAAACCAAGCATCCGATCGAGACCAAGGCAGATGCCGACGCGTATATCGAGCGCCTAGAGGCATTCCCGAACACACTCGATCAGGAAACCGAACGCCTACGCTACGATGGTTCGATGGGTGTTGTGCCGCCCGATTTTATTGTCGACCTAACGTTGCGTTTGATCGGCGAATTGGCGCGCGAGCCCGCCGCTCGATCGACGCTGGTCACATCAGTCGTCGAGCGCGCTGCCGCCAAGAGCATCGATGGAAACTACGTGCGGATCGCCACGAATATCCACGAGCGCCGAATTCTGCCCGCGCTCGAACGACAGATCGCAACCCTTCAAGCGCTACGCGCGCGCGCCGGCTCCGCGGCCGGCATCTGGCAGCTTCGAGATGGCGAAGCTCTCTATAATGCGCTGTTGATGCAAACGACGACGACCTCGATGAGTGCCAGGGAGGTCCACGAGTTCGGTCTCGATCTTACCCGCAGTATTGCTGCCGATACCGATGCGGCGCTGCGGGCGCATGGCATGACGCACGGAAGCGTCGGAGCGAGGTTGCGTAGCCTGTTCGAGGACCGGAGCTTCCGCTTTCCGAATACCGATGATAGCAAAGCAAAGATACTTCAGGACGTGAGTGAACGAATTCGCCGCGTATACGCCGAACTTCCGCGCAGCTTTCGGACAGTTCCAAAAGCTGAAGTAATCATGAAGCGCGTTCCACCTGCGCTCGAAGCCGGCGCTTTCTTAGGCTATTACGATGCTCCGTCGTTTGACGGTTCCCGCCCCGGAATCTTCTGGATCAATTTGCATGATACGTCGGCGGTGCCGAGCTGGTTGCTTCCGACGCTGCTATACCACGAAGCTATTCCCGGCCATCACCTTCAGGCTGCTCTTTCTCAGGAAGCCGCCAACTTGCCACTCCTGCTCAAGGCGCTGGACTTCAGTGGGACGCTCAATGCCTATTTGGAAGGTTGGGCGGTCTATGCCGAGCAGCTCGCCGATGAATGGGGCCTCTACGACAACGACCCCTGGGGCCGCATCGGCTATCTGCACGATGCGTTGCTGCGCGGGGGACGGCTTGTGGTTGATACGGGCATTCATGCCATGCGATGGGATCGTGCGCGGGCGGTGCGCTATTTGGGCGATCTTCTAGGCGATCCCGAAAATACGATCGCGAGCGAGATCGACCGTTATTGTGCATGGCCGGGCCAGGCCTGCAGCTACATGATTGGCAAGGTGACGTGTCTGCGGCTGCGCGAGCGAGCGCAGCGGGAATTAGGATCGCGTTTCGACATCCGCTCGTTCCACGATGCCATGTTGCTATCCGGGTCAGTGCCACTGGCAGTGCTCGAACATGTGATCGATGACTACATTCGGCATCAAATGCCGTAATCCCTGGTTCCTTAGGCGTGCGACGGCGTGCGACGTCGAATCGGCTCGGCAGGGTGCTGTTCTTGAAAACCGGTCTGCTGGCTCTCCGAGCGACGCCGACATCCCGGCCAATATGCCTTGTTGGGCTGGTTTCGGAGCGAGAAAAGCTGGAATCGCGAAATATAGGTTATTCGGACGGAACCTTATGCGTTAGGGCGCGTAGACGTATGCCCTGATAGAGACCCCGAAAGGGCTCGAATAGCCGTGGTTGCGGCGAAAGAGCTGCGAAATGCGACACAAAATGTCACGGCCGAAAGGTTTCGAATGGCCGTGATATTGATCGTCGAAGACGATGTGTTCATCCGCGAAGTCGCGGACATGATGATTCAAGACTGGGGTCATCAGACACTCATCGCCAGCGATGTCGACGAGGCGCTTGTATTCCTGCGCGCTCCCCAACATATCGATGCGCTGTTCACCGATATCTATTTGAAAGCTTTGGTTCATGGCGGGTGCGATCTTGCGCATCAGGCCATGGCGCTGCGGCCGAAATTGCGTGTGCTCTATACGACCGGCAATTCCTTAACCGATAAAATGAAAGCGCTGCTTATTGAAGGCACACACTTCCTTCGCAAGCCGTACACGCAACATCAGCTGCAAACCTCTGTAAATAATATGCTCGCGGCTTAATGCGGAAACCGCGCAATCTATCCACGCAGTGGGACAAGACCACATTACCGGGGGCGATATCTTGACTGATCGAACAACGAGATGATGAAGCGGTTTGGCTTTTCCGAAGGCATCGACAACGACGCGCGCAAGCAGGCGGAAGAAGCGCTGCTCAAGGCAGGAGCCCTGCAGCGCGCGATTTTAAACAGCGCCAACTTCTCAAGCATTGCGACCGACGCCAAGGGCGTCATTCAAATTTTCAATGTCGGCGCTGAGCGGATGCTGGGTTACGCGGCCGCCGATGTGATGAACAAGATCACGCCGGCCGATATTTCCGATCCGCAGGAGTTGATCGCGCGCGCCAAAGAGCTGAGCGACGAACTTGGAACCCCTATCACGCCGGGCTTCGAGGCTCTGGTATTCAAGGCGTCGCGCGGGATCGAGGACATCTACGAGCTGACCTACATCCGCAAAGATGGCAGCCGCTTTCCGGCGGTGGTGTCGGTCACCGCGCTGCGCGACGCTCAGGACGTCATCATCGGCTATTTGTTGATTGGTACCGACAATACCGCACGCAAGCTGGCGGAAGAGGCGCTGCTCAAGGCGGGCGCCCTGCAGAGCGCTATCTTTAACAGTGCCAACTTCTCTAGCATTGCGACCGACGCCAAGGGCGTCAT
>JADGRP010000345.1 GCA_017880805.1 Burkholderiales bacterium | reverse complement strand
TCGAACGGCGCTCGCATCGATGCGATCGCGAAGCACCAGTGGATTAATTGTCAGCTTTTGTGCCAGTTCATCGATGGCCTGTTCGAGCGCGAACGCGCCCGGCACGTTGCCCGGAGCGCGCATCGCGCAGCCGGGCCCCGCATTAATGAAAATGTCGTATTGCTCGATATCGAAATTCGGGCATTCGTACATGGCCTGCGCGACATTGCCGACGCCAGCGCCGATCGCGGTTCCCGCCGTTCCGTAGGTATAAAGTGAGATTGCTTTGAGCGAACCATCCTTGCCGGCGCCGATCTTCAGGCGCTGGAATGTCCCCGGCCGGTTGCCGGAGTCGATCTGTTCCTCGTGCCGATCGAGCACAAGCCGGACCGGCGCGCCGGCCGCGCGCGAAAGTGCTATTGCCGCGCGCGCGTAATTGCCAGCACCCGACTTCGATCCAAAGCCGCCACCCATCGCATCGACGACAACCCGGACCCGATTACGCGGCAGATCAAAGGCATCGGCCAGTTCGTTGCGTACACCGGCGGTGAATTGGGTCGAGAGATAGACGGTCAGTCCGTCCGGCCGCCAATCGGCGACGATGGCATGGGGTTCCGCGCAGCAATGCGTCTGCACCTGCGTGCGGAATTCTGCTTCGACAACCACGTCGGCCTCAGAGAAACCATTCTTCGCGTCGCCACGTGTACCGGCCTTGGTGGGGCCGCGTATATTTCCCCGCTGCTGAATCTCCGCTCCAGCGAGCACGCCACCCGCGAAGCTGGAACCCACGACTGGCGAACGAAAAACGGCGGGAGCATTTGGCTGGCGGGCTTCTTCCATGTCGACCACGAATGGCAACACCTCGTATTCAATTTTAATCAGGCTTAGCGCCGCCTCCGCAGCCTCCGGCGTCGTTGCCGCGACGGCCGCGATTGGCGTTCCGACATAGAGCGCGCGTGGCACCGGAGCTACGCCAGCGGCTGGAGCTATCTCAGGGGTGCGTTCGACCGCTCGGCCGACAATGTCCGTGATGATGTGCACGCCCCGCACATTTGCATGCCGCAGCGCTGCCTGTGTATCGATCGAAATGATGCGCGCGTGGGCATGCGGCGAGCGCAACAGCCGCCCGTGCAGCATACCGGCCAGCTTGATATCGACCGTGAAGCGCGCGGCGCCGGTCACCTTGGCGCGGCCATTGATCCTCGGCACGCGCTTTCCGATCACGGTCAGGCGATCGTTCGGCGGCAGCGGCGGCGCCTCGCCGGCAGGCACCTGGCGCTCGATTTCGCAAACCGAGACGCCGGCAATTCCGGATGGGAACCTGTCCCGCCGCATTGGCTCTGTTGGCGCCATGATCAGCCTTTATTGGCTTTGGCCGCGGCGAGCGTCGCCGCGAACACGTGCGAATAGGTTCCGCACCGGCACAGGTGACCGCTGGTCGCGGCCTTCACGTCATCGAGTGAGGGGTTCGGATTATGTGCCAGCAGTGCCGCGCAGCTCATCACCATGCCCGGCGTGCAGAAGCCGCATTGCACGGCATCATGCTCGATGAACGCCGCCTGCACCGGATGCAGCTTATCGCCATCGCCAAGCCCTTCGATGGTCGTCACGGATCGTTCGGCGACGTCGATCGCCAGCAGCATGCAGGACGCGATCGGAATCCCATCGAGCCATACGGTGCATGCCGAGCATGCCCCGCGATCGCAACCGATCTTGGTTCCCGTCAGATCGAGTGGCCCACGCAATGCTTCGGCAAGTGTCGTGTGCGGCGGAACAGTGACGGTCCGCACGGCGCCATTGATTCGAAGCGTCAGCGGCACCGCATCGGGGCCAATAATCGCTTGGTCGGACTTCTGCTCCGCAAGAGCATGCGATGCGGCGAGGCTGGTTTCGAGCAAGACGCCT
Organism: Burkholderiales bacterium; assembly: GCA_017880805.1. Lineage (GTDB taxonomy): Bacteria > Pseudomonadota > Gammaproteobacteria > Burkholderiales > Casimicrobiaceae > PALSA-1003. The sequence goes on along the minus strand of JADGRP010000345.1, from coordinate 736 downwards.
CCCGCTGTTACGCCTGTACGCGCAAGAAACGAGCGGCGAGAGACCTGCTCCTCGTTGCGATGCGCGGTTAGCGTCTGCGCGGGCTTCTGCATTCGATCTCGCTTGTGGCCCATCCCGTCCAAGAATTATTATCGAATACCCGATATTATCGGTATGTATTGATGGAGATCAAAGTGCCGTGCCGGAAATCCTCTGGATCGGCCCAGAAGCAATCGAAGTTCGCCAACGGTGCCCACTCGGCTATACTGACAACAGGGGTGTATTAGGACTTTTGCTCATGCCGGATGATAAGGCGATCGCTCCAGCTCGCGCTGCTGCGCTACAAGCGTCCGCGCTCACTCGAAAATTCGGCGATCTGACGGCCGTCGACCAAGTGACGCTGACGATCAATCAGGGCGAAATTTTCGGCCTGATCGGTCCCAACGGTGCGGGCAAGAGTACGCTTATCAAAATGCTGACAACGTTGCTTCCGCCGACGTCCGGGTCGGCGACAGTTGCCGGCTACGATATCGTCACTCAGCCTTCCGACGTGCGCCGCCACATCGGCTACGTGCCGCAACTCCTTTCGGCTGACGGGTCGCTGACCGGCTACGAAAACATGCTGCTGTCCGCCCGCCTTTACGGCATCCCTCGACGGGAACAGACGGAGCGCATCAAGGGGGCTCTCGCGCGCATGGGGCTTTCGGAAGTGGCACACCATCTCGCCGGGCAGTATTCCGGCGGCATGATTCGACGG
>JADGRP010000085.1 GCA_017880805.1 Burkholderiales bacterium | reverse complement strand
TTGGGGCTTCCACGGGGCTCGATTGGAGCGGGCGCTCGAGGGGCGCGCGCATCAAGTGCTGTTTTTTCCGGGCGGCGAACCGCGTAAAAAGATGGCTGAGGTCGAAGCGCTGGCCGAACAGATGATCGCCGGCGGCGGGGACCGGTCGAGCGTGGTGGTGGCGTTCGGCGGCGGCATCGTCACTGACGTGGCCGGGTTCCTGGCAGCGGTGTTCATGCGCGGGATTCCGGTGATCCAGATCCCCACGACGCTGCTGGCGCAGGTGGACGCAGCTGTGGGTGGGAAGACTGGAGTCAACTTGGTGTCGGGGAAGAATCTGGTGGGGAGTTTCCATCAGCCGCTAGTGGTGCTGATCGATCCCGACGTACTGAAGACGCTGCCGGAGCGTGAGTACCGCGCGGGGCTGTACGAGATCATCAAGTGCGGCGTGATTCGCGATGCTGAACTGTTCCGCGTATTGGCGGAGGGCGCTGACCGGGTGTTCGCGCAGGAGCCGGCGACGGTGGATCGCATCATTGCCGACGCGGTGCGCATCAAGGCTGAAGTTGTCACGGCCGACGAACGCGAAGGCGACCTGCGGCGTATCTTGAATTTCGGTCATACGGTGGGGCACGCCCTCGAAGCCGATACGCAGTATCAGCGCTTCCTGCATGGGGAGGCAGTCGCGTTCGGCATGCACGCGGCGACCGCGCTGGCGGAGCGCGTGGTCGAACTCGCACCTCCCGATGCCGCTCGCATCCATGCTGTGATTCGTAGATATGGACCGATCCCGGCGCTCACGGGCATCACGGCGTCGAGTTTGTTCGCACGCTTGGCGGCGGATAAGAAGACGGTACAGGGCAAAGTCCACTTTGTGCTGCCGGTTAAGATCGGCGACGTGAAGATCGTCACCGGCGTCGACGATCGGGCGGTGCTGGAGGCGATCGAAGTGGCGCTCGCATCATGACGCCGGTAACGGGCACAACGCCCCAGGGGATCACTAGCGAAGAGGCAGCATCGCGCTGGGTGCGCGGGATGTTTGGACGGGTGGCTGCGCGCTACGACCTGCTCAATCATCTGTTGTCTTTTAATCTTGACAAACGCTGGCGGGCGCGTACGGTGCAGCGTGTGGCGGACGTGCTGGCGCGGCCGGGCGCGAAAATTTTGGATCTGTGCTGCGGCACGGGCGACGTATTGTTGTCGCTCGAGGCGCGCGGCGGCGGCGCGGCAATATTTGGCAGCGACTTCTGCCATCCCATGCTGATCGAAGCGCGGCGCAAGATCGCGGCACATAAACTACGCTCGCCACTGTTCGAAGCGGATGCGCTAGCCCTGCCGCTGGCATCGGATTCGCTCGACCTGATCACGGTGGCCTTCGGCTTCCGCAATCTCACCAACTACCGCCATGGCCTGGAAGAACTGGCGCGCGTGTTGAAGCCCGGCGGCACGCTGGCGATTCTCGAGTTTTCACAGCCCACCAATCGCGCGTTCGCCGGGCTGTATGGATTTTTTTCGACGCGCGTGCTGCCGTTTGTGGGAGGCATGATCTCGGGCTCGCGCGATGCGTATTCGTACCTGCCGGAATCGATCAAAAAGTTTCCGGGCGCCGAGGGATTGGCCGAACAGATGCGGGCCGCCGGCTTCGCGAGCGTCGAGTTCGAGCGGTTGACCTTCGGCGCCGTGGCGCTGCATTTGGGGATAAAGGAGTCCAGTGTCCGACCTGCGGGCGCTCCTTAAGAAGCACTGGGGTTATTCGGAATTTCGCGCGCGTCAGGAAGCCATCGTCGAGGCCATCCTGGGCGGGCGAGACGTCGCCGTGGTGATGCCCACCGGCGGCGGGAAATCGCTATGCTACCAGCTCCCCGCCGTGGTTCTGCAGCGAACCGCGGTGGTGGTAAGCCCGCTGATCGCCTTGATGCAGGATCAGGCCGCCAGCATGCGCGAGATCGGCGTGAATGCGGCGTTCTTGAACAGCACGCTCGACTACGAAGGCGCGCGCGATGTCCGCCGGCAAGCAGAAGCGGGAGCGCTGCAGTTGCTGTACGTATCCCCCGAACGGATTGTGCAGGAGAATATGCTGGCGTGGCTAAAGCAGGTGCCGCTGGCGTTCTTCGCCATTGACGAAGCCCACTGCATTTCGGAATGGGGTCACGAGTTTCGTCCGGAATACCGCCAGCTAGGAATCCTGCGCGAGCGTTTTCCAAGGGTGCCCATCGCGGCGTTCACCGCCAGTGCGACGCGCATCGTGCGGCACGATATTCTGGCGCAACTCGGCCTGCGCGATCCGGCTCTCTCGGTCAGCAGCTTCTATCGGCCCAATCTACGTTACATCGTGCATGAGTGTGCCCGCGGCAGCAAGACGCGATGCTCGACGCGGCGCTCGATTGGTATCAGGAAGGCAACGTGATCCTGTACGCGCCGACTATCAAAGCGGTAGAGTCGATCGCGGAGCGGCTGGGGAAACAAGGCGTTCCCATCGTGCCCTATCACGGCAAGATGGACTCGGCGCTACGGCAGAGGAATCAGGAATTGTGGATGTCCGGGGAAAAGCGCGTGCTGGTGGGGACGCTTGCGTTCGGCTTGGGAATCAATCAACCGGCCACGCGCGCGGTGATTCATCTGGCGCTGCCGAAATCCATCGAACAGTTCTATCAGGAAGCCGGCCGCGCGGGGCGGGACGGTGAACCGGCCGACTGCGTCCTGCTGTGGCAGAAGCGCGACATCGGCTTGCTCACGCATTTTGTACAGCAGTTACAGGATCCCGGCGAACGTGAGCGCGCCTGGCAGCGCTATCACACGCTGCGCCGCTTCGTCGAACAGCCGCGCTGCCGCCATCGCCAGATTTGCCTGCACTTCGGAGAAACACCGAAGTGGGAAACGTGCGGGTCCTGCGATGTCTGCGGCGTTACGCTCGAGTGGACCGCCAAGAAGTACACTCCAGCTCCGCGCGTGAAGGCCGCGAAAGCGGCGGCGGCGGTGGCGAGCCCCACAGTGGCGGATGCGGGCTCGGATTCACTCCGCGAAAAGCTACGGGCATGGCGGCGCGATCTAGCCAAGCAGCAGGCGGTACCGGCGTATGTCATCCTGCACGATGCCACGCTCGACGCGTTGTGCCGCGAGCGCCCGCGCGATCTAGGCGAACTGCTCGAAATCCCAGGGATCGGCGAACGTAAAGCTGAGCGCTTCGGTGCTAAAATTCTGGAGCTAATTACGGGCAGTTAGCGCGCCTACTTGAACCGCTTGCG
>JADGRP010000344.1 GCA_017880805.1 Burkholderiales bacterium | reverse complement strand
GGCGTCCCAGGCCTGCCTCTTGCCATAGCACGGCGCGGCCATTTGCTCGCCGAAAGGTTTACGCTTGACGCCTGTGCCAGGGCCCGTATCAAGACCGGCGCTCACACCCCGAAGTTCGTTTCCACTCCTCTCACCGTACAGAGAGAGGCCAGCTTGCCACCGACCCCGATAGCGATCCGGTGACGACCATCGGGATTATTGGCCTCGGGGCCATGGGTGGCGCGATCGGGAGCATCCTCGTCAAGCGTCGGTACGCGCCAATCGGCTATGATTGCGACGCCAGCGCGCTTGCTCGTTTTGCCGCAGAAGGTGGCAGAGCAAAGCCAGATGCAACCGCCGTTGCCGCAGCCGCTGATCTTCTCGTCCTCGTTGTTCGCGACGAGCGCCAGGTCGAAGCGATTCTCGACGCACGTAAGCCCGCGGCGGGCGCGCTTCGTCGTGGCTGCACCGTGTGGCTCGTAAGCACGGTGCATCCTGACTATGTCAGTAAGCTCGGCGAGCGACTCGCTCTTGCGGGAGTTCACCTTCTGGATGGTCCAGTCAGCGGTGGCGTGGCGCGCGCCCGCGTCGGCAAACTGACGTTGATCCTGGCCGGCGACGATATCGCCTTCCAGGCCGTCGCGGCGCTCGCGCCAGCGCTCGCGGAACGCGTCTTCCGTGTCGGGAATTCTCCGGGCGCCGCATCCGTCATCAAGGCGGCAAACCAGCTCCTTACAGCCTCACATATTGCTCTCACAGCAGAGACTATCGGACTTGTGGTCCGATCAGGCGTCGATCCGCGGATGTTTCAGGAAGTGGTAAACGCAAGTGCCGGCGCCTCACGGATCTTCGCTGAGCGCGCGCCCCGAATGCTCGACGACGATTTCGCGCCACTATCCACCATTGGGATCTTTCTTAAGGATCTGACGATCGCGCTCGACATGGCCCGGCTTCATGGTGCACGGACACCTATCGCCACCGCCGCCCAGAAGGTCTTCCATCATGCCGCACAGGTGTTGGGCGAAGACCTCGGTGATCCGGCAATCTACCGCCTCTACCGTCCTGAAAACGAACAGTAGTTCTGAGGCCATGACCGTCGCCCGCCGTGCCATTGTGCTCAAAGCCGAACGAGGCGTTGGATCGCATCGCGAGCGCCCTCGCCCTCGCGGATACCGAGTCGCCTTGCTGCGGCGTTCGCTCGTGAGATGATGCCCTCTGCATATGTGGAGAGCGCTTCACCAATCCGGGCGGAACTAGCCGCGACGGTGAAAGCAGCGATCCCTCGCGAATCGAGCGGTTTCATCCGCGCCACGCCAGCCTCTTCCATGCCGATCCCCGCGTCATTAAATACCGCAGCGAAAGCATCGACTCGTAGTGCCGTTGCGACCGCGCCCCCAACGAGCCCGCCATGCGAACCGGTGACGATGATCGCTCCCGCATCCTCTGGTCGCACCAGAGAAGCGGAGTCGAGCAGCACCACGCGCCGGCGGTTTTCTAGCTTGATCTCGCGCCGTATCTCTCCAAATGGGTCCGGCGTTCCCCCGATCGCGGGAGCTGCACGGAGCCTCAACGCCGCTTCGAGGCAGAGGTCCCCCTCTGCAATGCCGTTCGCCCGCGCCAAGTTGTTCGCCCGGCTGATAACGCCACGTTTGATCATGTCGCCCGCGTCGCCGATGCGGCATGACGTATGCGATACCGTGGCCGCGGGGATACCGAGCCGATCAAGTTCGCCGAGCGCAGCGATGCCTGCTTCGTCCTTGCCGATTCCCGCGTCGTTGAGGATAACGCCCCGCGGCCGGCTCAGAGCGGCGAGAAACCCAGGATAGCGACCACCATGCGAACCGGAAACAACAACGCGTTGGGCCGCTTCCGTGGGAAGTTTCGTGGCGCTGTCGGCGAGGAACAGCTCGGGGAAGGCGGTGGCAAATGGCAAATCGAGTGGTCCTATCCTGATCGCGTCGTCATAATGAGGCCCAGATGACAGCTTGGTTCAAGGCGAAGCTCGCCGCACGTCAACCCGTCGTGGTCATGAATCCGGATCACCCGTCCGCCAGCCTTGTCGAATTTGTCGCCCGGCTCGGGGTCGATGCTGTGATGATCGATACGGAACAGGGGAGCCCGGACGTCGAATCGGTTGAGGAGATGGCGCGCGCAGCCCGAGCCGCCGGAATTTGCGCCCTCGTGCGCATTTTCTCGCCCGAGACTTGGATAATCGAACGCTATATGTTGCGCGGTGTCCACGGCATAGTCGTACCGCGCCTCGATTCAGCCGACGCAGCGCGGCGCGTTGTTGAAGACGTCCGCTACTGTTTCCCCTCCAACGCCGACGAGAAGGTAGTCGTCGTGCAGATCGAGACGGCCAACGCGCTCGCCGAGCTCGACCGGTTCCTGGCGATCGAAGGGATCGATTGTTTGTTCATCGGCCCGGTCGATCTTGCCAAGAGCCTCGGTCATCGCGGCGACTTTCGTAACCCAGAGGTCATGGCGATACTCGAACGAACGGTCGAGCGGATCGCCCACACGGGCAAGCCAGCTGGCATAATGGTCAAGGAGGAGGACGTCGGGCATTGGCGGTCCAAGGGCGCAACTTTCCTTTACAACCACCTCAACGACTACGCGTCGATCGGAGCTCGCCACTTTAATGCCCTCTTGGGCGACGGCGACGTTCAGCCGACGATTTCACGACCGTTACCCTGAGGGTCCCCTGCAGATACGTCCGCGCGGAGCGCCGAACTTCAGTTGGAAGAATCGGTGATCGTCAAGTCTTTCGACTTGCGCGCTTCAACCATCGTCATTCTCAAGTCTTCGCCTGCGACGCAACTCAGGTCTCCGCCCCGCACCCGAATTATGATACACGCCATGCATCGTCACAAAGTCTCAAGTTGGATTGGAAACAAGCTGACGAGATCGTCGACGTCCATCAAATGATAGAGGCTGAAGCGATAGGCGGCGCCCGCTTTCAGTTCCGGCGGCGTGATCGGAAAGGCGATGTTGCCGCCGGTCGAAAGCCGACCAGTGAATCCATGATGCAGCAGATATTGTTTGAACACGGTAAGCGCTCCGACAGCCGAATCGTCGTCCTCCGCCACGCATTCGACGACGAGGAAGATTTCGTCGACGGCCTTCACGGCGCCGTCCCGCGGCCAAAGAGTGACGCCCTGTCGGCCATAGACGCGCGGAAAGATGCGGAAGGAATGCGCGAACAGGCTGCGCGTCGTGGCCTCCACGGCCGTCAGAATTTCATCGATGCGATCAATGACCTGCGGGTCGACGCTGCCCGCAAGCAAAACCGCCCGCTGCCCTTCCAGAAACGCCCCCTCAATCTTCACACGCGGGCAGGCGGCATCCTCCCAGCGCGCGCCATAGACGCGCGTGCGATGTGCGTCCAACGCCTCATAGCGCGCGCCCTCTAGGCGCAGCACGCCCTCCGGCTCGGCCACCGAGAAAGGATCGGCCTGTTCATAGAGGCTGTGAGCGGCAACCGAAGTCGGAGTTGCATGGCGCTCCGGGTTCATGCTTTCGAGCACGAAATTCTCGCTCTCGAGATAGCCGATGATTGTGTCACGTCCGCCTGGCGTGCAGCAGATGGACGTGCATTCGATGATCTTCGCCATGTGCATGGAGAGCGCCATGGGATAGCCGAGCATCCGCGGGACCGCGGCGAAGACCGCTGTATCGCAGGCGCGCCCCGCGATCACCACATCCGCGCCGCCGTCGAGCGCCCGCGCGAATGCTTCGACCCCCATCTGCGCGACGATCCGGCTTCTTGCGATCTCTTCGGGAGATGGCTCGGGAATTTTCCCCAACGGATGCAACCGGCCGTTCGCCTGCGCTTGGATGACCATGTCTGGCGGCACATCGGCGCGGATGTTGGCGAGGCGGAAATGCAGCCCTTCTTCCTGGGCGATTTCGCGAATCATGGCGAGCGTGGCTTCGAGATGTGGCGTCGCGCCGGCCGTTCCCGCGGTTCCCAGTAGCAGCGGGACATCAAGCCGCCGCGCGCCGGTCAATACGAGGCGCAGGTCGCGCCGTGTCATTTCCGGATTCGTCGACATGCGCCCAGCGCCGAGATAGTAAGGGCCGGGATCGATCGAACCCATGTCGCAGCCGATAAAATCGGGACTGCGTTCGAGGCCGGCCCTGAACGCAGGCTCAGGGATGCCATAACCGAGTTGGCCCGACGCTGCCATGGCGATGAGCGGACGCCTGCCGGCCGGTCGCTGATCGGCCAACCTCCGATAGGCGCTCACAGCTCGATATCCAGCAGCGGGCGGTGCTGTTGCGCACCGTAGACGTCGCGATCGCCAGGCGTTCCAGCAACGATGGGGCGCGGCATTGTCACCTTGATCGCCAGCGCCATCGGCACATGCGTCAATTCCACTTGATCTTCCGGCAATCCATAGAGGTTCGAGATCGCCGCTCGAGTCAGCGCGCTGGAGTCCGCCGCCAGGTCGTAGCCATCGCGATCTTGAAAAAGGATATCAATCGTCAGCGCGAGCGGCCCAGCGTTCTTGCTGCGGAGCACGCGGGCCGCGTCGGACAATTTCATCGGTTGTGACCCTCCCGGAACCATTGAGCGATCTGGCCGGCGCTCGCGGGCAAGACGTCGCGCGTGCGAAGTGCGGCTTCTAGCGCCTCCTTCAAATAGCGAATGCGGTGCGGCGCCCCCATTATCCAGGGATGGACGCCGATCCCAAAGATGCGCGCGCCGTTCTCGACCACAAGACGCTCGAGCGCGTCGGAGACGAGACGCGGATAATGGTGAACCGGCACGCGGCGCAGCAGCAGCGTTTGGGCGTCATCCCAATCGGGCTGGGACGGCACGGCGATCAAGGAGCGTTCAGGATTGTGCCAATAGGGCTGCTCATCGTTCGGCCAGTCGAGCGTGTAAGAGAATCCGGCGTCGGCGAGCAGGCGGCTGGTGCGCGGCGAAACGCCGTAGTCCTGCCCCAGCCAGCCATGCGGGACCGAACCCCAGACGCGCGCTAGCCTGTCTCGAGCGTCGACGATATACCGGCGCTCTTCGTCCTCGCTCATCTCACTCGTGATCATCTGCGTCGCCGACAGGCCGTGCGCCACCGGCTCGTAGCGTCGCGAGCGCACGGCCTCGATCAAATTCGGACGGCGCTCAGCCGCCATCGCGTTGATCGCCACGGTGACCGGAAGATCAAGGGCGTCGAACAATGACAATAGCCTGAAGACGCCAATTCGGTCCCCATATTCGCGATAAGTCCAGGTCCGATATTCCGGCGAGAAATCGCCGAATTCGCCGCGGAACCGCGGATCCCGATAAGAACCCTCGGGCGGCGCCAGTTCCCGGTACTCGAGATGAAGGACAATGAAGAATGCAACTCGCGCGCCGTGTGGCAGATGAAGCTGTGGTCGCCTGTCGATGGGCGAATAGAGATAGATGTCGTGATCCATCCCCACTTTGCGGCCGCTCGGCATTTCAGGTCTTCGCTCCCGAAGCCGCTGCATCGTAATAGTGCGCGTAGTACCAATCGGCAATCTCGGAGCCGGTCGCAACCCACACGCCAGAGTGGGACACGACATATTCGATCGCCTCGGCGAGATATTTGTGCCGGTGCGGACGTCCCATCAAATAAGGATGGATCGCCATGCACATCACGCGACCATTCGTCTCGCCCTCCGCATAGAGCGTATCAAACATGTCCCGCGAAATGCGCAGAAAGTCTTCGCCTTCGCCGCTGCCCTGGGTCAGGACTGCATCGTTGAGGTCCATCTGATAGGGGATGGTGATCAGGCGCCTCGTCTTAACGCGAACGGGAACCGGTTGATCGTCGTGATAGAAGTCGCAGTAATAGCTGAATCCCGCCGCAGCCACCAGATCTGGCGTGTTTAGGGTATGCGAGGCGGCTGGAGAAAACCAACCATGGAGGCGCCGTCCGGTGAGGCGGCGGAAAGTGTCGACACAATCGGAAATGTAGGCGCGTTCCTCCTCCTCGCTATAGCCCCATAGATACTGCGAGTTGTAAATTCCGTGGCACATATAGTCCCAGCTGCGGCGCTCGCAGGCTTCGAAAATCTCCGGATAGTGCTCGAAATTCGCCAGATTGAGCGAAACCGTGCAGCGGATCCCGTAACGGTCCATTGTCTCGAACATCCGCCACAGGCCGACTCGATTTCCGTAGTCCTTGAGGCCATAGCCGAGCACGTCCGGATGCGGGCAGCGCGGCCACGGATCGCGCACACGCACGGGCCCGGGCTGGAATTCATAGTGCTCGATATTGGGACACACCCACAGCGCCAGCCGGGCGCCGCCGGGCCAGCGCAAAGGCGGGCGGTCGATGATTGCCGAATAATCGAATCGGTCGGGATCGGTCATGTCGGTTTTAGAACGGCTCCGCTAGATCTCGAACTTCGCCTCGACCAGCAAGGTCGAAAGCGGCCAGCCCTTAGGTGTTCGGCGCCGGCTGTTCGAACCTGTCGGCGAGCGCAACCCAACCGTTGTTGTCGAAGAGATCCCAAAGCTGGCGGTGATCTAGCATCCGGTTTCGATAGGCCAACGTGGTTCCCGTGCGACTCAACTCGTCCAACAATTCTCTCCCTATCCTCGCGAACAGCCTGGTGAGCGAATTGGGGAAAATGACTACCCGGAATCCGAGACCCCGCAGAGTGTCGACGCCCAAGAACGGAGTCCTGCCGCCCTCCACCATATTGGCGACATGCGGACCCGGCGCCTCGCGTACGATGCGCTCGAGTTCGGTTTCGGTTTCCGGGGACTCGATGAACAGAATGTCGGCACCCGCATCTCGGTAGCGATTCATGCGCGCGATCGCCGCGTCAATGCCCTCACTGGTGCGCGCATCGGTGCGCGCGATGATCTTGAAGTTGGAATCCTGCCGCGCCGCGACCGCCGCACGCACGCGCGCCTCCATATCGGCGGCGGAAACAAGCCGCCGACCCGGTTCGTGCCCGCAACGTTTAGGCCATTCCTGATCCTCGATCTGAATTGCGCTGACCCCCGCGCGTTCAAACTCGCGCACAGTACGGAAGATGTTGACCACGCCGCCGTAGCCAGTGTCCGCGTCGGCGATTACCGGAATGGACACGACATCAGCGATGCGGCCGACGTGTTCGACCACTTCCTTGAACGAAACGACGCCTATGTCGGGCGCGCCGAGAATGCTCATTGATACGCCCGAGCCAGTAACGTACACGGCCGGGAATCCGGCCGTTTCCACCAGCCGCGCGGAAATACAATCAAAAGCGCCCGGCGCCACAATAGTCTGGTCACTGGCGAGTAACTCGGCAAGACAGCGGGTGCGCCCGGCCTTGGGTCTCAGCGCAAGGGGCAGTTCGATCGTCATTCTGTTTGCCTGGCTCATCTATTCCGCAGCTCGATTTGAGCGTTTCGTAACCCCCGACTTTTCCCAGACGGCGAGAATTTCATTCGCGGTCGCCAAAGGATAGCGAGCGTCGAACAGCCGCATCGCCCCTTCGTGTTGGACGCGATTCGGGCTTGCAATCAGATCGCGCACGACGACGACGTAGTAATCGTGATATGATGCTCCGCGCACGCTCGATTCCACGCAGCCTTCGGTGGTCGTGCCCAGCATAACCACGGTCTCCACTCCATTGGCGCGCAGCAGGCCGTCGATTGGCGTGCCGACGAAGACGTCAGGTCGGAACTTCTCGATTTCCCAGTCGTTCGGTCCCACCGTCAGGCCGTCCACGAGGCGCCAGCCCCAGGAGCCGCGCAGCGTGTAATCAGGGCTCTTGCCGTCGCGGCATTTGAAGCGAAGCCACGCCGGCGAATCGCTGCGCCCGTTAGGCAAAGTGGTCTGGCGGGCGAAGAACGTTCGTACGCCGAGCGACTGGGCCCGCGAAACAAAGCGGACGACGCCGGGAATGATGGCCTCAATGCTTGACAGGTCCTTGCCATACTTTGCGAAATGACCATCGACGTGGCAGAAATCGTTCTGCATGTCGATGACGACCAGGGCGGTGGATTTCAAGTCCACTAGCTCTTCGAGAGTATCGCGCACGGCGATGCCGTTAATGACGCGCATGGTTCCTCACGAAAGTTGCTGGCCTGCCATTTGAACTTCCCAAACTAGCCGGGGCCTGGGCGCGTGGCAAGCAACTTGTTATGATAAGTATGATAACCACAGGGGAGCAGCGGCCAAGATGCCGAGAGCGAAGAAAGGAGGAAACGCAAGCGCGCAAAGAGCGATTGGTCTCCGGCCGCCCTATCGGGACTTGGCCGTCCCACTCTACGAGCAAGTGTACACGACCCTCAGAGACGCGATCTATCGCGGAGCATTGGCCGATGGAGCGACGATTCCCAGCGAGACCGAGCTTGTCCGTATGATGAAGGTTTCGCGAATTACGGTGCGTCGGGCGATCGAGGAGCTCGCAGCGCGCGGCCTGGTGGTGCGCGCGCAGGGGCGCGGCACGCGGGTCAGGCAGAATATCGGCGCGGAGCCAATTGTCGCGAATGTCGAAGGCCTCTTGGAAAATAGTCTTGCAATGGGATTCCGTACGAAGGTCGACGTGCTCGAGTTCGACTACATTCCTGCTTCAGCTGATGTCGCAACCGGGCTCGACGTCCCGCGTGGCCAAGAGGTCCAGATGAATGTGCGCGTGCGCCGACTCGAATCTCAGCCGTTCTCGCATCTGACGACCTTTCTGCCGCCAGAGATCGGAAAGCATATTAGCCGCCAGGACCTCGGCGAGCAGCCCATCCTCGTTCTGTTGGAACGGCTGGGCATTCATGTTACCCACGCCGATCAAACGATTTCGGCGGAAGCCGCCCCGCCCGGCGTGGCCGCCGTGCTCCAAGTCGAGGTTGGCGCGGCGCTGCTCAAAATAGAAAGGCGCGTGATCGGCGACTCAGGCCGCCCGGTCGAATTCATACGGGGACTCTACCGGCCGGATCTCTACCGCTATCACATGAAGCTGCAGCGCGTGCAAAAAAGCAAGACGCGTCTGTGGCGGACGATCGATCAGCCGCGGAGATGAGCGCAGAGCCGAAGGTCGCGCCAAAGAGCAGGAGACTGTGTCATGTATGCACCGCCGCCGATTATCATGACCGAAATCTTCGCCGAACTGCCTGTCGAATTCCGGAAGCCACGGCCGAACGCATGGTCCGAAGCGAATAGGGCGGGATCGCTCCTACACTCCTTTCTCGAAGGTCCTTCATTCGACCGTGACGGCAATCTCTATGTTGTCGACATTCCCTACGGTCGCGTCTTTCGCGTCTCGCCGGAGGGTAAGTTCACTCTGGTCGTTGAATATGACGGCGAACCCAACGGACTTAAAATTCATAAGGATGGACGCATATTCATCGCCGATTATGACAACGGTATCCTGCTGCTGGATCCGAAGAGCGGCAAACTCACCCCAATCATTAGTCGGCGTTGGAGCGAACGTTTCAAGGGTCCGAATGACTTGTTCTTCGCCGCCAATGACGACATGTATTTCACCGATCAAGGCCAGACCGGACTGCAGGACCCGACTGGGCGGCTTTATCGATATAATCTTTCGGCCGATAAGCTCGATCTGCTGCTGGGAACAATTCCGAGCCCGAACGGATTGGTCATGAATATCGAAGAGAACACAATATTTGTCGCGGTCACACGCGGCAATTCCATCTGGCGCATGCCGATCCTCGCCGACGGCTCAGTAACCAAAGTTGGGCTTTTCGTGCAGCTCTCGGGAGGCCTTGGCGGCCCAGACGGGTTGGCTATGGATGAGGCCGGCAACCTTGCAGTCGCGCATGCCGGGCTGGGCTCGGTTTGGGTCTTCGACCGACTCGGCCAGCCCATCCACAGAGTGCAGTCCTGCCTCGGAGTCTTGACCACGAACATCGCCTATGGCGGGGTCGACCGCAGGACGATGTACATCACCGAATCCGAATCCGGCGCGATTCTGCGTGCGACCATGCCCGTGGCGGGCAAGACCATGCATTCGCATCAGACTTGAACCGTGCGCACGCGCCATCGAGTGCTCGGCGGCGCCTCTTCAGCTGAATTCGAGCGCCTGGCGCTTTCGGACAAGCTGCGACGCGGCGACGGCGAGAACCAGCGCACCGCCATAGAACAGATTCTGCACGAAAGTATCGATGCCGAGCATCGTCAGTCCCGTAATCCCGCTGACGAGCAGATACACGGCGATGAACGAACCCCAAGGGTTGAAGCGGCCCGGCACGACGCTGGTGGCGCCGAGGAAAACCGCGGCGAACGCAGGCAGTAGGTAGTTCTGGCCGGATGTGGGATCGGCCGACCCCGTCATGCCGGCATATAAGGTCCCGGCTAGCGCGCTGAAAACCGATGACGCCATAAGGCAACCCAATCGCACTCGGTCGACCCGGATACCGTTCAGGCGGGCGACCTCGCGACCGCGGCCCACGAAAAGCAGACGCCTGCCGAGGGCGGTGAACTCAAATACGTACCAGACTAGCGCGCTTAGCAGAAACCCGTAGTAGAACGCCAAGGGGACTCCGAACAGCCGGGTGACGACCACGACGTTGACCAAACTGTCGGAGATACCGCCGATAGTCTGCGACGCGCTGATCCATAGTACGACGCCATTTATAAACGTGCCCGTACCCAAGGTGACGATAAGCGAGGGAATGCGGAAGAATAAGATGAAAACAGCGTTGATCAGTCCGATCACCGCGCTGATCACAACCGCGAAGACGATGGCCAGCCCTACTGGCCAGCCATGCCGAACATTGAGGATTCCGATCAACATTTGGGACAACGTAAGCACGCTCGCCACCGACAGATCGAAATCGCCGGCGGTC